>CAYOFO010000020.1:0-19862 GCA_964403325.1 uncultured Gammaproteobacteria bacterium
AGCTGATTTACAGTCAGCCCCGTTTGACCGCTTCGGTATCTGCCCGATGTTTATTATCCCAAACTCTTGATTTTATCTTTTAAGACTTCCAATTTTTGATTTTCTGGATTTACTAAACGTAAATCATTATACGCCTGTAAAGCAGTTGGCTTGTCGCCACATATTATAGCAATTTCCGCAAGTAAGTCAAGATACTTGGGATTTTTACTTTCCAGCTCTACGGCTTGCAGCGCTGCCTCAAGCGCTACTCTAGGCTGAAGCGAGGTAGTAAGTAGCTCAGCTAAGCGATAAAAGCGTTGTGAAATAGAATCATTGACCACTACAGCCTGCTCATAATAACGAATAGCTTCAGTGCTATCCCCTTCTTCTTCGGCGATTTCGGCCAGCTTGACCATCACATTATCGTCTTCCGGAGAAAGTTTTAACAAAAAATGATAGGTCTCTTTAGCTTCCTGCCAAGAAGATTTGGCAAAATACGTATCCGCCAACCCCCGATAAGCGACCACGGATTTACGATTTAATTTAATAGCGGAAATAAAAATTTCCTCAGCACGATCGAGCTCTTGATTTTTGAGCGCTTCCCAACCTTCACGAATAGTAGTTGCCAATTTTTCTTCCCGCTCCAACCGCGGCAAACTCTGGTTATCGCTCGTAAACTTAACCGTTTGTTCATGATGCCACAAGCGCTCAACTTTACCCACATACACGCGAAATTTAAACTGCAATTTGGCCCAGGTTTTTTGCACCGGAGAAAAACGTCCTGCCCAAAAACGATACACCACTCGTCCTCGCTCTTCAATCCGTTTGCCAATAATTTCTCTTTTTTTACGAACCTCTTTTTCAAACGGCAGATTGCTCAAATCGAGCTGAGCCAACTGAGGCAATTTTCTCACCACAATGGTGAGAATCCCACCCAAAGCAACGAGTATAGCCCCTATCGGCAAAATATATAAAATCATACGTTTAAAAAAATTGGTTAATATTCACTAATCCACCCGAGTCTAAAAGCTACGATGCTGATCTAAAATTTTCCTCCAACGAACGCCTAAACTCATCCTTGGTAAACGGACCAACTGCGGAAATAAAAATACTATTCAAATCAAACCACTGATTGGCTAATTTTTTTATTTGGAGGGCTGTTACTTTCTTTAAAGCCTGTAAATAGTTATGATACGTCATTATTTTACCATGAAACATGAGTTGTTTGGCTGCCCATTCGGCCTGCGACAAACTATCCTCGAGGCGTAACGCCAATCGACCACTGAGTCCATGCTTGGCATTTTGCAACTCCTCTTCGCTCACCAATTCAGTCTTAAGTTTATGCAACTCCGCCAAAATAACCTGGTACGCTTCGCCCAAACGTTTGGGATCAAGCCCGGCCTCAATAAATACCGCTCCCGTATCACGAAAATTATTTTGTCCGGCCGAAACAGAATAAGCCAAACCTCTTTTTTCCCGCACTTCCACAAATAACCGCGAACTCATACCACCTCCCAAAATACTGAGCAAAAGCCTGGCCACAAATTGCTGACTATGATTGAGGGGTAGACCAGGAAAACCCATAATTACTTTAGCCTGGTCGACTGTCCGTTGAGTTACCACCATACGATCTGCTAACGCCACGGCTGGAGCAAAAACAAAACGCTGTAAATTTTTTTTGTAAAAAGTTAATGGCCAAGACGCAGCATCTTTTGCTTCAGCCAAAAATGGCCGTAAAAATGTCGGCAATTTTTTCTTATTCACGTCGCCAGCCACCACAAGAATCATATTACCGGGCGCATAATGACTACGGTAATAAGCAAACAACTCGTCACGAGTAATCCCCTTAACCGTTTTTTCCGAGCCAACAATATCTACACCGAGCGTATGATCATGAAACATCAGCCGATCAAGCTGCAGATCAGCGGCAGCACCCGGATCATCTTCATACATATGCAATTCTTCCATAATAGCTCCTTTTTCCTTTTCCACTTCTTCGGCCGAAAAAGTAGAATGAAACAGCATGTCGTTCAAAAGCTCAAATGCCAACTGCTGTTTTTTACTATCAATTTTGATGTAATAGCCTGTATATTCCTTATTAGTGAAGGCATTATACTGCGCACCCACCCGATCAAGCTCTCGTGTAATATGGACGGCCTCCGGACGCTTGGGTGTACCTTTAAAAATCATATGCTCGACAAAATGCGAAGCACCGGCCACCTGCGGCATTTCGTAGCGCGAGCCAACCGGAAACAAGGCAAAAACCGTCACCGCCTTGGTACCGGTAATGGGAATTTGTATCAACTGAGTGCCATTTTTAAGTATTTTAGATTGCATAATTATATTTACTTTAATTACTTATACAGAAAACAAAAAACTTAACAAGATATTATTTTTAAAATCAACCGCCATTTCTTCATCTCCTCGAAATCTCCACCAGCCTTTTCTGTCGTTAGCACCTTTATTAACATAAAGAAGTCGCCAATAATTTTCTACTTCTTTCGATTTTACCGCATACCGGGAAGGAATAAAACCAGTTTTTCGTACCAATTGATACATTTCATCGACAAGCTTTAATAGCTCTTGAGAATTTTGTATATATAAATCTGAAATAGCCTTATTTTTTTCGTCAAACAATAAATTTCCATTTTTATCAAGTTTAATTTCATCAACATCCCGAAAACAATCTTTAATCTTATCCATGAGAGTATTAAACATAAAAATCTCTGGATAATTTTCATGATGTTCCGGCTTATTCATACATTTAAAATTGAATTTTTAAATACTGAACAAGTTCGCTTATATTTATCCTCTCCTGCTGCATTGAATCCCGGTCGCGTACCGTCACTTTTTTATCATTCAAACTCTCAAAATCTACCGTTATACAATACGGGGTGCCAATTTCATCCTGGCGGCGATAGCGCTTACCAATACTCTGCGTTTCATCATACTCCACACTAAAATGCTTGCGTAAATTTTGCGCCAGCTCTTCGGCCACTCCGGAAAGTTCTGGTTTTTTAGAAAGCGGTAAAACCGCTACCTGGATGGGAGCCAGATGCTTAGGAAACTTCATTACAATCCGAGTTTCAGTTTCGCCTTCTTTGGCAGTTTTAACTTCTTCTTCGCGGTACGCTTCAAGCAAGATGACGAGCAGCATACGATCAATACCAAACGTGGGCTCGATAACATGCGGTAAAAATTTTTCTCCGGTTTCAGTGTCCATATACGTCAAATCTTGACCACTCACGGCCGCATGACGCGACAGATCAAAATCTGTACGATACGCTATGCCATGCAGCTCTTTCACACCAAACGGATACTTATACTCAATATCCACCGTACGCTTACTATAGTGAGCTCGCTCACCGTCGGGAATCTCGTGCCACACGAGATTATCCATATTGATCTGCATTATATCCTGCCACCAGCGTTTAATCTCGCTCAGCCACATCTCAAAAATACTCTCCCAGTCAGATGGCTTAATAAAATACTCAAACTCCCCGATCTCAAATTCACGGGTGCGAAAAATAAAATTACCGGGCGTAATTTCGTTGCGGAAATTTTTGCCGACCTGAGCAATACCAAAAGGTAACTTACGTCGGGTAGACTGTTGAACATTTTTAAAGTTCACAAACATACCGCCAGCTGTTTCTGGGCGTAAATAAGCAACGGAAGTACTATCTTCAGTGACACCCAAATATGTTTTAAACATGAGGTTAAAACTTTTGGGAGCAGTGAGTTCACCCGAGCAATTGGGGCACTTTATATCGTTGATATCAAGAGGTGTTTCTCGGTTATAGCGGGGCTCGAGGCTCAGCTCTTCCAAAAGATGGTCAGAGCGAAAACGATGGTGACAGCTCTTACACTCCACCAATTCATCACTAAAATTTTGTAAATGACCCGAAGCTTCCCAAACCTTGGGATTCATAATAATTGCCGTATCCATTGGCACCATATCGCCACGCTCTTGCACAAAAAACTTCCACCAAGCTGCTTTAATATTTTGCTTCAGCAGATGGCCAAGCGGCGCGTAATCCCAACTATTGGCGAGACCGCCATAAATTTCACTGCCCGGAAAAATAAAACCGCGACGCTTACACAAAGACATTATTTTTTCCATTAATTCATGCTGCGCCATAGATTAAAGCCTAATTGAATAAAAAAAGACCTTACTAAAAGGTCTTGGGTCCCCCAAAGGGGAGGTTCCACCCAAGTTCTCTAAAAATAGAGCACTCTATGAGTTGTCATCTTGCTCCACAGCGGCCAAGCTGCTTCATAGCAAGCTACCTTCTAAGCATAGAGAAAAATGATGTTTTTGTCAAACTAAACCAAAATTAAATCCGGTTTATTCTCTTACTCTGGCCAATGCTTTAATAATTCCTCTTTTATTTTTAAACGAATTTCCGGTGGATAAACAATCCGTTTATGAACAAGTGCGTACGATAATTTTTGTGACTGCGCATCATCGTTTTGAAAGTCAGAACCTGCAAACTGAACAGGCCTACGATAACGAGGAACTAAATGCCAATGCAAATGTCCTTTGTGTAAATATTCTTCGTTGCCCAATTGCGATTGATTGATCTTGTCCGGCGCAAAAGCTTTGGCGATCGCCTCATGCCAAAGTTTATAAATAACATGTTTTTCCAGAGCCTCTTCATCAGTCATTTCCATCTCATCGGTGCGGTGTAATTTTAAAACCAACAAAGATCGGCCTAAAAAAACCTTGCTCCCAATTTAAAACCAAAAAACCAATAACGAAATTCTTTTATAAAACCGATTTCTTGATCCTTAAAACTATCAAAACAACCACAAGGACAGAAACGATACTATAAAGACTGTACGTTATTGGTAATTTTCACACTGAATTAAATAATATTTACACTTTCATTATTTTTTCAAAAAAATAATTTTTTAGAAATTTCCGTCTGGTTTCATGACAGCAAAGCTGCTTTAGCTTTTTTATTTCTCAGAACTCAATTTCCAGATTACTATACTATCCTTAATTTTTTTAAGTTCATTACGGGTACTTTCATCCGCGGCGTAAGGATAAAACAAACTTATCGAAAAATCTGCTTTATACCCATAAGGGGTTTGTTCTTTTGGAACAGTCATATCAATATCTTTTTGCTGTTCAGGCGTTGGATTTTCTGGTGGAGCTGGAAGACCATCATATAAACTCATATTTGCTATTTCTATCCGTCCGTTTGGACCTTTTATCACCAATTGAAATAAATTTTGATTATTTTCTTTTAAATTATTCTGTTCAGTAACAGTATATGAGTTGGGATATTCAACTGTAACTAAAGTATTTTCCCCCAATTCTCTATTGAGAGCCTGCCAATTATATACCTTCCACGTCTGATCTGCTACCGCAAGAGTGGAAGATGTTGACGTAGTCGCTGAAACTGACGAAGAAGAAATGAGTGTTTCTGAAACTGATTTACGCGAGCCGCATCCCACTAATAGTAATGGCAGAACTAAACCAAAAACACTAATTAACTTATTTGCTTCTTCATAAAGAAGATATATATTAAATACACAAACTACAAGATTTTACACTTTCATTATTTCTTCTTCTTTATTTTTACCAATTTCTTCGATCTTGGCGTTATACTCTTTGACCATCTTATCAAGCTCTTCCTGCAAACCGTATTTATCGTCTTCAGCGATTTTTTTCTCTTTTTCCGCTGCCACAATGGTTTGTTTAATTTCTTCACGTACTTTACGAATAGAAATACGGGCCTGCTCCAATTTTTGCCCCAAAACTTTAGCGAGTTCTTTACGGCGCTCAGTGGTTAAATCCGGGAGAATTAAACGTAGCAGTCGACCATCATTTACCGGATTAATGCCGAGGCTCGAATCACGAATTCCTTTTTCGAGACTCGCTAAAATACTTTTATCCCACGGCTCAATATTGAGTGTTTTGGCATCAGCCACGACAATCGAGGCACAATTTTTTAGCGGTTGACGCGAACCATAGGCTTCGATACTAATATCTTCTACCATCGCGGTTGAAGCGCGACCGGTGCGCAGTCCACTAATATCTTGTTTTAAAAAATCAAGTACCGCGTCGAAATCTTTTTTGTAATCTTGTAAATTCATATAAGGGATTATTAAAAGGTAAAATTAATTTTCCGGAGCCGTGAAACCCAAAAATACCATACTGGTTTGTGTTCGCTGCACGCTGAGCGCTACCGGAATATTGCTGCTCGGCATTCTTTTGGTGACCCAGCTTTTACCGCCATCAATAGTTTTGTAGAGCGTAGAGGCAATTGACCCTTCAGCAGCGGCTGTACCGGTATAATAGAGCTCGTTATCATTTTTAGGATTAACGGCAATCGCATAAATCTGTACCGAACCCGGGGCAGTAATAAGCTTCACGTCATTCCAGGTTTCGCCAGCGTCATCAGAGCGTAAAATACCGTAGCGCGATACCCAAAATAAACGATTTTTCGTATTGGAACTTAACGCTAAACGATAAAACTCTTGAGAGTAACTAAAATTATTGAGACCACTGCGTAAATCTATCCAGGTAGCACCCTGATCATCCGAACGATACAGGCCATTTTTTTCACTCGCTACATATATCCGGCCTGGTGTAAGCGGATCAACACTCAGCCACTGGAGCGTAAAAGGAAAACGTTTGACTGCTCGCCAACTCTGTCCAGCATCTTCACTCACCAAAATATCACCATTGATCATAGCTCCATACACCCGGGAAGAATCAGCGTAATCAACCGATATCGACACTACACGATTACCGGCACGTGGCTCACTATACGCCAGCTTCCAGGTTCGTCCGCAATCCACGGTTTTGTAAATTCGCGGTCCATCGCTTACATAAATATCGCATTTATCTCCCGGATCAACACTGAGAGCGTAAATAAAACGTTGGTCAAACTGTTTAAAAGATTGCCAGGTTTCACCGTTATCATAACTATAGTATAAACCCTGCCCACGGCTACCCAAATAGAGAGTATTAGGATCACTTGGATCGGTAAACAAACGATAAACATTAATATTACTCAAACTTAACACTTGCTTGGCGGTCGGAAAAGCCGATACCGCTTTCCAGGTTTCCGCTTTATCATCAGAACGAAAAACACCGACCGGCCCCACCGTGCCGCTATTAATTTTGATGCAACTCGCCCCCATCAATACCACTCCGGCCAAGAGCAGAGAAAAAGAAACAATTTTTTTCAACATACAATAAAAAATGTTTACAACGTAAGTAAAATATTTTCTAAAACCAGGCGCGGCTGTACATTCATGGTGAGTAATTTTTGACTTTTCATAAGTGTGTCTAACGTCTTAATATGTTGAAAAATTTTTTGTAACGAACTCGGACTCTCAACAGCACTGGCGAGCATGCGAGAACGCTCTGCACAGACCCAAATCTGCAAGACATCAATCAAACCATCTTTTGTATCACCAACCTCGGTTGTATCGTTTATGATAGTTTCTACCGTCTGCCAGCGCTCCCTCGCTGTACCGATACATAAATGCTCCCAAGCCAAAGTTTGCTGCACGTAAGAGTCGTATTCACTTGGAGATTTTAGCCAACTAAGAGCCCGCCCAATTCTTCCGGCGCTACTTCCGGCCATAGCTACTACCACCTCTCCTGGAGCGCCCCGCACCCGCAAAGCCTCTTCGATTATCTGATCCTCCACCAGGGTAAAAGAAAATTTTTGGCAGCGAGATAAAATGGTTGGCAAAACCTGATTTTCATCCGCAATGATCAAAAAAATAATTGTATCGGCGGAAGGCTCTTCCAAAACTTTAAGGAGTGCATTTGACGCTTCTTCATTGAGCCGTTCAGCTTCGTCGATAAGGAGTATTTTTTTTCCACCCAACCATGAACGGTGTAAAATTTTTTCTTTTATTTCACGAGCCTGGGCTACAGTAATATCTTTTTTCATTTTTTGCGTTTTTTCATCGACATTGCGACCAAAACAGCTGAAATCCGGGCAACGTGGCAAATCTTTTTCTGCCACCCGTAAAATACGAGCCGAGAGCGCCTGGGCAAAAGTTTTTTTGCCTACCCCGCTTGGACCGATAAAAGCATACGCATGATGAAAATTGCCGGTCTTGAGAACTTGCTCAAAAAAATGTTGTACCCGCTCGTGACCAAAAATCATACCCGGTTATTTTAGCAAAAGAAACCATGATCTGCAAACAAAAGACCTAACAGGCAACAATCCTTTTCTTCTTATTATTTCGTGGCCAAAATACTGCGCTTGTAACTTTCCAAATTTTCGAGCGCAATACCCGTCCCCTTAATAACACACAAAAGCGGATCTTCGGCCATATACGTTGGTACGCCGGTTGCATTGGCAATAAGTTCATCGAGATTGCGCAGCTGACTGGAGCCACCGGAAATAATAATACCCTTATTCATAACATCAGCCGACAATTCCGGAGGTGTATTATGCAAGACTTCTTTGATGGCATCGAGCAAGACTTCCAAATCATGCTGCAGCGCTTCAGTAGTATCATCAGAATTAACTGTAATAATTCGCGGCAAGCCGGTAATCATATCTCGCCCTTTAACTTCAACAGTGAGTGGTTTGTTGAGCATCATGGCCGAACCAACCGCAATTTTAATCTCTTCCGCTGTCTGCTCACCGATGGCTAAATTATACTTATGACGCACATGCTCGGAAATCGCCTCATCAAATTTATTTCCACCAATACGCACTGAACCCGAACAAACCATGCCGCCGAGCGAAATAACCGCTATCTCAGCCGTTCCGCCACCAATGTCAATAATCATATTTCCCGAGGCGGCGCCTATCGGAATATTGGCTCCGATCGCCGCTACAATCGGCTCTTTAATAATGTAGGCGGCGCGCGCTCCGGCGGCAATAGTAGCGTCAATTACCGCGCGACGTTCGGTAGAAGTAATTCCACCCGGCACCGCCACCATGACTTCAGGCCGAAACAAACGAAAATTACCTAAAGCTTTATTTATAAAGTAGCGCAGCATAGCTTCGGTGGTGTGATAACTGGCAATGACACCATTTTTGAGCGGACGCTCCGCGATAATAGCGTCCGGGGTACGCCCGATCATATCTTTGGCCTCAATCCCAACCGCTAGTACTTTATTATCGGCTTTAGAAATGGCTACCACGCTTGGTTCATTTACAATCACTCCTTTTTTTGGGACATACACCAACACATTTTTTGTGCCCAAATCAATACCAATTTTTCTACTAAACATACAGATTTATAAAAAACGCTGATCAATTAAAATGTTACCCTGAAATCCTTGTCTTGCCCTAGACTTGTTTGCACATTATACACCCCATCTCCATGAAATCGCATTTCTTCGCTGGGGGCGGCAAACTGAACAGTCTTACCAAAGTCTAAATCCAGCCGCACCGGCAATGGCCCTAAACCTAATTGTTTTTGCCAGTGTAGGATATAGGTACCGGCTTTCATTTGCTGCTCAATATAGGCTGGCAACTGATACTGAAAAACCAACTCTTTGGTCCGGCCCGGCTCGATCATGGCAAAGACCCCAAACCAACTTTTACCCAGCTCTTCTCCACTCGCAATCTCAGATGCACTCTTAGCACTACCGGTGATTTGGATCAATTTTGCTCCGAGCGGAGCATACAGACGGGCGTAGGTGAGATACCGGGTTGTCCGCCAATCATACTTACCCTCATGAATATACTTCATAGTGAGAGTGGCTTGATAATGCTCTCCCACTGGGCGCAAACTATAGCTTAACTCTCTTTTTAAAACCGCGTCCGTCTTTAACGCTCCCAAATTCGCATCCGCGTAGAGCAGCCAGTCGCCGGTCGACGAAGTAAACGTACCGGCCCAATTTTTATTGACCAGGATGTCTTGAGCACTCGGCACCGATGAATAGGCAATGATCTGTTTTTCGGCAAGCAGCTTTTGCGCCAGCGCCCAAAAATCTCCCCAATGCAGAAAAACATCTTTTGTTAATCGTGCCATCATGGCGCCTGTCAAATCTTGGAGCGCTTGCTTACGCTGACTAAACGTCTGACCTTTGTTAGCATACCCGTATTCTACCTCATATTCCAATTTCTGGGTAAAATCATCGCTGGTATAGGTTTCACCGTTAAGAGTAATCGGTCCGGTCAAACGCAGAATTTCTTCCATAACCGTTGGCGTAATACCGATGACCGCACTTATGTCGCTGGCCGCCACTCCCTGTTGAACAGCATAAAGCTCAAGTGTTTTTTGACTCGCAACCGCAAAATCAGGGGACCAGTTACTGTCACGAAAGGCCCAACGTTTCACCTTTAAATACTTAGCAATCGGCTCCGGCGGAACTGACGGAAAATTTTGCGGCGCTTGGTTATCAAAGATCTCCGTGCCTTCAACTTTAAGAATGTGTGGCGTACCTTTGTCAATTTTTATCACTGCGTAGGCCCCAATAAATCCACCGCCCGGGCGAAGTTCAGTATTATTCAAAAATAAAACCAAATACGTTTGTGGCTTGTCAAACCCCAACACTTGCTGCAAAACATTTTGCTCTTGCGTCCGCTGCTCTTTTGGCGCGCTATCGAGTGCTACCACTTGTTTAATCACTTGCCGGGCCACAGCCATCTGCAACTCCCCACTTTTGAATTTGGCCCGAGCATATACAAATCCTGCTCCCACCAAGATCAAAACCACACCCAGGATCAGCAAAATTTTTTTTCCCATAAAATTATGTATTATGTCGCTGTTTGGCAGAGACGTTAAATCCTAAATATTTTCCCAACATAAGTCGTGTGACTGCATCTAAACAAGGGAGTGATGAAAAAAAGAAGAGTGATACCGGTAATAACACCCATTGCGCAATCAAATAAAAATAACTATACCAACGGCGTGGTTTAGGTCGAGCGGGCATCATAAACAGACTCATGGCAACCAGCAAAAACAACCCCAACAGCGATAAACGCATCAAGTTTTGCAGTATTTCCGGCGTATTCAAAAACAGGACGCTCTGACGTATTTCCGGGGTAGCAAACCAGAGCGGTAACCGCCCCAGCACAGTCACCAAAATAGCCACCACCGCCCAACTCCATTTTCCCTCCAATTCATGAAAAAAAATATTCCATTTTTTGTACCAAGCAATTTCCGGATGCTTGCGAAATTCACTCAGCAAATACGGAATATTTTCCGTCCCCCAAGCCCAACGCCGCTGCTGCAAATAAAGATTTTTAAAACTTTTCCACATACCCGTATCGCGTACCGTATCCATAGATACAGGAATATAAAGTGGAGTTACTTCATAATTGCCGGCATAGCGTAACCAGCATTGAAAAAAAATCCGAGAATCTTCACTCACAATACCCACGGCATGCCCACCCACTTCCATGATAGCGCGAAAACTCATGCTGTGCGAAGAAAAAGTAACCAGACTGTCCAAGCGTGCCAAACTAAATAACATCCAAAAACTGGTGCCGAAGGCCATAATACGCAGTGCGGCCGGCGATTCCCAAATATTATTATTATAAAGAGTTACCGGCTGGAAAGAGCTGCGCGTCGGACAAGGATGCAAGCAATACATGTAATTAAGATGCGCAAAATACTCGGGATGAACCACGGTATCAATATCAAATACCGAAACTACAATATCATCATAATTCCAGCCTTTTTGATCGGCATATTTTTTAAATTCATACTCCGCATGGTGAATGTTGGAACCCTTCCCCGGGATCTCATCGGGCAAACCCATCGGATGCAATGAAAAAATCAGGCCGGCAAAAGCATGGGCATAATCATGCTCCACCTGTTTTTTCACACCAATAAAATGTTCTTTTTTACGCTCTTCACCGGCGAGCACGACATACATTTGACGGGCTGGAAAACTTGATTGTTTGAGAGCATTGAGCGTTGAACAAACCACTTCGTAACTTTCATTATAAATCGGCAAAAATATGACGTTTATCTTTTTGTTCCAATTAGGAAAACGCGCCACCAGCTGCTGAAACCAGTTAGTTTTTACGGCGCGACGAAATCGCTGCCATGAAACCAAAAGATAAAAAGAAAAATACATGACTCGCAGCACCCAGTACACATCAAAAATAATAATCCCATAAATAATGATTTTTGGGAAAAAAATAGCCAAAAAAATACTCAATCCGAGCGTGAGCCAAATAATCGCACCAGGAAAAATTTCATAACAACGATAACGCTGATAATCAGACAAAAGCATAGGCTAAGAGTTTTTTGTACCAATGTGTGGCGGATACTTATAGAGCGGGATCAAATAACGAGGCTTATCTGTTGCGGCTATTTTTTCATCACCCGACTCAGATGTAACCGCAAAGCCGTACGCTAAACTCAAAGTATTGATCACCGTACTCACAATTCTCGCAACACTAAAGCGCAGACCACCAAACACCACCCTGACGCTGGCCACATCCGACCAATGTTTATTATGAGTCTGCAGAAAAGCATTGAGCTCAACTAAAAAAATACCACCCAAAGGTGTCTCACATACCACCGGAAAATCGATCTGGGAGGTTGACCAACCAAAAATAAAAGTGTCCTCAGCGGTAATAGTAACAAAAAGCTCCATAATTATTTTAGGACATTCACCAATTCCACATGTTTGGCTTCAAAAATATGGTATAAAAAGACATCGCTTAGTTCTTTGCGTTCTCGCCATTCCTCTTCGTCCATCACCGTATAACGTATGCTGTGACCCAAAAACTTTTCAAATTCAGCCATAACTTCATCCATTTTTTTGGTATCCACCACCCCAACCAACAAAATATCCGTCGGGGCCTGAGTATCTTGAGTAAAATAGCCACTTACCACCAACATTTTTATCACTCCAACTGTTTTTAAACGCTCAATATATTCCCTTTGCTCCACCAGCTGCGCCTTTAAAAGCAGATTTCGCAACTCATCAAATAACAAAAAATTTGTATCCAGCGCGTAATATTTACTTCTTTCTGTATTCTCACCGGGTACCGGATCAACCACTTTTATGACCCCCGCTTTTTCCAAATGCGCCAATTCGCGCCGCACCCCATTAAGTTGGGCGTCCGTGAGCCGAGCCAGTTCCCGACCATAAAATAAAGTCGCTGGTGCTTGAAAAAAAATATATAACAATTTCAACCGCGTTTTAGAACCAAAAAAGTGTTCAAGCATACAAAAAAGAAATTATTACCGTCAACCACTCAAAATGACTACTTTAAAGCAAAAACATGTTGTAAAAATACCATTTTATGTTTTTACGAGCACAAATCTTTGACGAATAAAATTAGCTTATAGTATAATGTTTTAGAGCTAAAAGTCAAAGTCTATGAATTTTCAATTGGATCTGAATGAATTTTTTGTTGAAGGCGGTGATGCAGAAAAATCTCACGTCCTCCTCCACATCACCGAACCTGGTTCTCCCAACGAGTACCACAAGGGTTATTTTTTTTCACTTATCGAAACCGAGTCTGGTACCGCTGATGATATTGCCAACGTGCAAGAATTCATGACCGAGATTGAAAATAATTATTATCTGCATCCGGACGAAAAACGAGATCTGGCCTTTGAAGCAGTACTCGAAAAAAGCAACAATCAAGCCTTTGCCATTACCGGTAGCGGCATCGTCTGGGATGGAATGATTGGCATTTTGCACCAAAATGAAATTTTGCTGAGTTTTTTTGGTTCGCCGCAAGCCCTGGTTATCTACAAAACCCCGGAAGGTGGCTACAAAAAAATAGATCTCGTCTCCCAAAACACGACCCACCCCGCCGAAACCAAACAACTTTTTTCCGAAATAATTCAAGGTAAAATCAGCATTCATGATTATTTGGTTATTGGCTCAAAGCACCTCAACCAGTACATCAACCATGACCGTTTACAAAAAATTATCACCACCCGGTCTACCGCCCAAAGCGTTGAGCATATCAAAAACGTTTTAACCGACCTTAAAACCAACCTTTCTTTTGGTGGTTTTATTATGCGCTTGGCCAAAGAAAAAAATCCCCAAAGCACACCATTACCACGCCAACATGGACAAAATTCCGCCAAATCACTCAACTCACTTTTTACCACCGAACAAAATACTGCCCACACTTTATCTTCGTCATTATGGCCAGAACTCAATAAAAAAATCCAAACCTTTATCGATCAAAAAATCCACAAATCCACCAATCCACCACCAGCCCACCGCACGCAGCCGCAGTCTGAAAAAAATACCCCTTTCGAACGTCGTCATACCGTTACAACAGGTAAAAATATCCAAACCCCTGATCCCTGGCTACGCCCTATTCTGATCGCTCTCAAATACATCAGCCAAGGCCTAGCTTGGGTACTCTCACTCTTATACGTCATAATCCAAAAAGTTATTATTTTCGCCCAGCAACTCTTCGCCATTATTACCAATCACCGTCACCAACGCCGACCCATTCTACAGGCCTGGTCAAAACAATTGCAAAATATCAAAACCAATTTGCGCATTTTGCCCCTGACTACCAAAATAATGATCGCTGTAGCCGGAGCTTTGGTAGGCATTTTTATCGGAACGCTTTTTTATTTACGCCACCAAAATCTATTAGCCGAACAAAAAAAAATCTATACGCAAAATATAGAAACTATTAAAAAATACCAAATTAACGCCGAATCCGCCCTTATTTATCGTAACGATAGCCAGGCGAACCAAGAAGTTACCAACGCCCAAAATCTCATGCTGACCACTTGTCCCGATCTCACTTCCCCCAAAGCCCCGGAAGAATGCAAAACCATCGCCGCTGCCCTGGAAGATTTGACCTATAAAATACGCAAACTCACTCTACTGCCCGCCTCCACACTCAGCGAATGGAAAAACACTAACCTAAGCAGCATCGCCAAAATCAATAACCTGCTCGTTGCCATGAGTGGAACCGTCACAACCAGCCTGTATACTTATAATCTCCTCAGCAAGGAAGCGGCTATTATAACTGCGCCCAAATCTCTTACTTCTTTCAAAGCCATGACTCCCAGCACCAACGGCTTACTTTTCCTCACCACCGACAACAAACTCGTTGAATATAACCCTACCGATCAAAGCTGGAAAAATCAAGACATCGGTTTCAAAGACTTAAATACCACGGTTGATGCCTTATTTCTCTACAATAGTCGTTTATATACGGTTGATGTTACGCACAATCATATTTACCGCCACAACGCCATTACTACTGGCTTTGGTCAAGGCCAAGATTGGATTACTGACGCCCAAGCCAATTTGGCGGGCACAGTCAGCGCCGTTATTGACGGCAACATTTTCCTCCTCAAAAAAACTGGTGATGTTATTAAATTTACTCGTGGTCAAACGCAAAATTTTGCTCTGCAAAAACTAAACCCACCACTTACCAACGCGGCACAAATTTGGACTTCAGCGGAAGGCGACAATCTTTTCATACTTGATCCAGAGCAAAAAAGGATCGCTGTTTTTGACAAAAGCGGCAATCTGAAAACCCAGCTTACTGCCAAAGAACTCGTTACCCCCACTAGCCTGACCCTTGACGAAAATAAAAAAATACTCTATATAACCGATGGCGGAAAAATCCTGCAAATGAATTATTAAATTTTCAACCCTTCCTCAAATATGAGTGAATACTTTGGACAGCGTGGAGCAAATGTTCCTACAACAGAAAATTATTTTCGCAGAAACCCTGAAACGACCGGTGCGCTTGTCGCCTTAGTTGCTCTTGCCGCTCTTTCCCCTGATCCGCTTAAACCACACGGTGATCATAGATCCAACCAAGAAGACAGCGACATTCCAAACAAAGACAAAAATGAAGCTACCCCTGATCAAAACCTATACCTTCCTTTTGATGGTCCCAAGGCCAACGAACCTTCTAGCACAGGCAACACTGCCATTCCAGTCAACCCAAAGAATAACTATACTCTCATCACTGGCGCAACCAAAACCTCTGTTAGACCCACGGCTACCAACCACACTCCTCGCAAGCATAGAAAATAGCTCGAGCACCCACAGCGACCGCACGGTTGATAATAAGAGTCAGCAGACAAAAAACATACAGGTCTCCCAAACTAAAAAAATCTGAATTAAAAAACTCCCTCGTATAAGGGAGTTTTTTAATGGGAAAAGTCTTATTTTAAAGTGACTTTACCACCAGCTTCTTCGATCTTTTTCTTCATGTTTTCAGCATCAGCTTTAGCTACACCTTGTTTTACCATGGTTGGAGCTTTGTCAACGATGCCTTTAGCATCAGCGAGACCAAGACCGGTAAGTTCTTTTACCGCTTTAATGACATTGATTTTGTTGGCACCAGAATCAGTGAGTTCAACGTCAAATTCGGTTTTCTCTTCTGCAGCAGGAGCACCAGCGCCACCGGCAGCAGGAGCAGCCATCATCATAGCAGGAGCAGCAGCTGAAACGCCGAATTTCTCTTCCATCGCTTTTACGAGTTCAGAGAGCTCAAGTACGGACAATTGTTCGACGTGAGTAAGAATGGTTTGAATTTTATCAGACATATTTTTAAAGTAAAATTAAACAGCCTTTTTTTCTTTATAGGCATTAAGTACATTGTAAAGACCGCGCAAAATTCCAGCTGAAGCATTCACGAAACCAACGATTGGCGCATTGAGCGTACCAACCACTTGGCCAAGGAGCTGCTGTTTGCCCGGTAAACTCGCCAGGTTTTTGACCATGGCGGCATCAATGAATTTACCTTCCAAGACTCCGCCAAACAATTTAACAATTTCGTTCGTTTTAGCAAAGTCATTAACAATTTTAGCGGCTACAACTTCGTCGTTCATTCCCATGAATGTTGCTACACCGCCCGCAAAAACGTCTTTATTGAAACCGGTAATCCCAGCTTCTTCGAGGGCTTTTTTGACTAAAGTCTTTTTGGCCGCCAATACTTCGATATTTTCTTTACGGCAATTTTTGCGGAGTTCTTCCGCTTTAGCAACCGTCAAACCTTGAAAATTGGCAAAAACAATACCTTTAGCTTGTTTTATACCAGTTGTTAAAGATCCAACCGCGGCATATTTTTGTTGTTTTGTTTTAGGCATACAAACAAAAAATCTGTGTTATCCACAGACATGATTTTTGGCGACTTCGACCTTAGCACCGCTTTATAGAGCGGTAAAGTGCACCTCGGCAGGATAATTAAATCGTTCTAGGGAACGAACCCTGCTGTCTATGGTTAGCACCAGTATAACCAAGCCTAGCAAAAAAGTCAAGCAAACCACCACTTCCCTTCTTCGTTATAGATTGTATACCGACTTAACTTAAACCTTGATAGACCGATCCACCTTATTCAACCCCGGCCTCAAGAGACGAATTAAATGAACCTGTTTTTACAAAAGTCGCAACAACCACACAAGCACCCTATCTCCCCACAACAAACTGACCCACGTACCAAGTGCCAAAAACATACCGAGTGGCATCTGGGCAATACTCGACTTTTGCCTGAAACTCAAAAAAAATATCCCGACAATTGCGCCACTCACATACGCTACCCACAGAGCGAACAGAGTACCTGGCACACCCAGCCACAACCCTATCATCATTCCCATATACATATCCCCTTCCCCCACCCATTTACCTCGCGAAACCAGCCGTTGCACCCAAAAAAAACCGCCGCCCAACAAGACTCCTTGTAACAACCACCACCAGTGTTGGTGCAAAACCAGCATATTCACAAACCCACCCGCCCCAACCCCGAGAGCAACCCCGCGCAAGGGGAATAAAAAAAATAAACCAACACGCACAAAAAATCCCCGCCAAAAAAAACATAAAAAAAGATTTCGTCCTGCCAACACTCCCGCCCCACTTGCTAAACCAACCCCGATAAAACTTAACGCTCCCAATATTTCTACTACCACATAATGACGAGGAATTGGGCCGCGACAGGTGCTACACCGACCTCGGAGTAGCCAAAAACTAATAACCGGTATATTTTCCCACCAAAATAACTGTCGTGCACAGTGTACGCAAATACTGCGCCGGGCCATCAGACTACGGCCGGTATATATGCGCCAAACGAGAGAATTTACAAAACTTCCCATCGCCAAACCAACGATAGTAATTCCTATATAAAATAAAATCATAACTACTCGACAACGAATTTCCTAAAACACCCCCCTCCTATTTTTTGAAAAAATACTTCGTATTATAGTACATCATAGTTATGTATTTTCAACAACCAAAAATATACCCGACCCTACTCCCCACGACCGCAGGGTATCTGGACAGGTTTTTTAAAAGAGTCACTCTGCCCGAAATATTTGTATCCCCCTCCACTCCTACAGCAAAACTATAAAATTAGCTGGGCTTCATAATAAAAAGCCGGTTTGATGACCGGCTTTTTGTTTGTAATACTGAATGTATTTTATTTGTTCATCATTCCTGGATTGGCATTGGTCCCTGATGTCATCATCAAACCATTTGGTTGCTGCGGCATCATCATCCGTTGACCATCTTCCTCGTTCACAGGCATCATTTGGCGCCCATTGCGCATCGGATAATTTTGGCTCCAGGTACCACGCATCCCTTGGCCGTATACCATCAAACCTTTTAACTCCCCGAGTTTAAAAGCAATGCAACAAGCTATCGCCAAAACAACTACCGAAAACAAACATCGTGCCAATGTTTTGTTGCCGCAACCACAACCTTTCATCATGCCATTTTGGCACTGATGAGACATATTTTGCATTTCTTCCATATATTTATGTAATTAGATGAATAAAACTCCTCCAAGTATACTCTTGGCCGTATATACGGTCAACTGGCAAATACCAAATCTGTTAGCTGTAAATTCATTGACAAAACTCCCCTAAACCAGTAAACTACTCATACTTTTGGCAGGGTAGCTCAGATGGTTAGAGCACGGGATTCATAACCCCGAGGTCGGGAGTTCGATTCTCCCCTCTGTCACACATTAATAAGTCTTAAAAAATACTTATGAGCGAAAAAGAATCTTCCATGGCAAAACCAGATAGCACAGAAAGCTCAACAAAGCGTCGTATAGAACTGCTATTAACAGATGTTAGAGAAAAGCTAAAAGCCGATCCAACAAACCCGGAATTAAGCACACAAAAATTACTTTTGGAAACAGTATTACAAAATCCAAAGGGTCCGTATGTTCCTGGTATACTAAGGCAATTTTCTAAAAGACTAAGAGAGCTTGAAGGAGTTGAATATCTGGACAGCGCAGAAGAAGATGAAGACGATGATTAAAACAAAGCCAATTTACAGTTTTTATCTTAACTTCAAACATGTTGATTCTCGGCATTGAATCTTCCTGCGACGATACTTCCGTCGCATTTCTCGACTCCTCCAGCAGGGGTCATTTTGTTTTAGCGGAAAAAACCGCTTCCCAGATTGCGGTGCACGCGACGTATGGCGGTGTAGTTCCCGAAGTAGCCGGGCGCATGCACGCCGAGAGCATTGTTCCACTTATCGAGGAAGTACTCAAAAACCAGCCCAAACCTGATGTGATTGCTGTAACTGCCGGGCCGGGACTGGTGACTGGACTTATCGTGGGTGTAGAAGCGGCCCGCACTCTTTCTTATGCACTGAATATTCCGCTCATTGCCGTAAACCACATTGCCGGGCATATCCATTCGGTGGAGATTCCCAGCAAGATACAAGGTACAGATAAAAATATACAAACTAACGAAACCAAAGCACAAATCGTTTTTCCGGCACTGGTGCTCGTCGTGAGCGGCGGCCACACGGAACTTATTTTTATGCAGGAGCAAGGAGAGTATGAGATTATCGGTCGAACTCTCGACGATGCGGCCGGTGAATGTTTTGACAAAGTAGCGAAAATGCTGAACATCCCATACCCCGGCGGACCAAAAATCTCCGCACTCGCCAAAAATGGCAAAATAAATACCGTTGCTCTCCCCCGCCCCATGCTGCACCAGGATAACTTTGATTTTAGCTTTGCCGGACT
>CAYOFO010000021.1:0-19508 GCA_964403325.1 uncultured Gammaproteobacteria bacterium
CTGCGGGTGTCATATAACGGCTATTATCCCAGTTTTCCAAACTGGTGACAGGGGTTCGACTCCCCTCACCCGCTCTACAAAAAATATCGCTTGAAATAGCGATATTTTTTATTTTGGTTAAACGGGAAATTGAATTCTTGCACTCATGGTAGGTTTTGAAAAAAATGGAGTTATTCAATTTCAGCAAAGACCATCCTTTTTGGTCAAATGAAACGGCGGCTCTGTTTGTCCCCAGGCATACTTGACCGAGTCGGGTTTTATTGTTACGGTAAAAATATGAAAATTATTTTTCGCGCCAGTTTCAATTACATCGTGTTGCAAGTCCTCAATGGATTCTTGTATATTTTGTTTTATTTATTTACGGTGGCTGGTATGCGGATAAAAAGTAGTTAGCTATTTTTAAATCCTGTTTTCATTCCAGCCACCGTTAGTACGGTGGTTTTTTTATAGTAAAAAATATGAGTCTTGTTTATTGCGTTGTCTATTATCCATTGTTTATATTCTTTGTTTTGTTGCTGTGGCAACGAAGGCGATTTTTGAATAACGGATAAATCTCGAGGATTTTCTTTTCAAAACCACCGCCTTCGTAGCGGTGGTTTTTTATTGGTTTGGAATTTGTTTCATGGGGAGAGGGATAAATTCCAGGTCAAAAATGACCTGTGTACGAGGAGAGTATCATGAACACGATCGAGATCGGAACCGGTGCGCAGAAGTGGCAGCTCAACGTCTCGGATCGCCGTGAGATTTTTCCGGCTTGGGCCGCGGCCGAGGGTGCACGCCTCCTGGCGCACTGGGAGCAGGTGTTCCCCGTGGAAGAGACCTGGGTGCGCCAGCACCATGGAACCCCGTCGCTCTTGGTCCGTCTTGACTGCGTCGTGGCGGAGGGCAAGCTCTACCTGTACGAGGTGGAGGAGCGACCGGCCGGGGCTGGTGTTGCCAGGCTCATGAATCCGCAATTCGCGCAGCTCTTTGGTGAGTTGTGCAAGAATTGGCCAGAGGTGACGGTGGTCTCGTGCCCCCGTCGTCGCGGAGGCGACGACTATCTATGGGCCAGTCGGGTAGTCGTTGGCGCAGAGAATGCGCCGACTGATGGCATTCTCCTGCTGCGGTGCGAGCCGGAGCAAGAGGAGTTCCACTCTTTCGAGTCGCGCAGCATCTCCACCCTCCGGGAGGAAGGGAATAAGTCGTATGGAGTGGAACTCGGCCTATGGTCGGTGGTGAGCCACCCCGACCAGCTGCCCTGGGAGCAGGGCTTCGCGCTCAAGCCCGTCCGCGGCTCCAAGAGCAAGGACATCGTCATTTGGACCACCACCAAAAAGGACAAGGGGGTGTCGACTCGCTCCCAGGTGGAGCGGGTTCTGGCCAAGAACGGACAGATGTACTGCCAGTCGCTCATCCGGCCCATGATTGGGCTGTCGGGGCCGTTCATCTATCGGGTGTTTTTTGGTCGCGGCGCTCAAGGGTGGCGTTGCCTGGGTGGCGTGTGGATGGCGAGGAATAACCTCACCATCCATGGCGCCGGGGATTCGATCACCGGCCCGGTGGTGATCGAATAAGGAGTGATAAGGGGGATGGGGGAGGAGAACATTGGCCAATGTTCTCCTCCCCGCTAAACTTGTGTGCACTCATACTTTTTAGTACTATGAGGCACAGAAGTTTACTATTTTTTATGACCAAAGAATTGTTGACACAACTTATTGCGTTTAAAACTTTGTCCCGTGATCACGCAACCAACCGCCAAGCGCTTGGCTGGATAAAAAAAGAGTTAAAAAAATTACCGCTTTATTTTACCGAAAAAGAATGTGGTGGATTTCCATCGCTCCTGGTCACTACTCGTAAGACAAAAAAACCACTGGTTTGGCTGCAGGCCCATGTTGATGTTGTGCCAGGTGCGCAAGAGTTATTTACTCCTCGGGAGCAGGGTGGTCGTTTGTATGGCCGGGGTGCATTTGATATGAAATTTGCGATTGCCTGTTATATCAAGCTCTTTAAAGAGTTGGGGCAGAATTTGCCTGAGTATGATTTTGGCATGATGCTAACAACCGATGAGGAAGTGGGTGGTTTTAACGGGGTAAAAATGATATTAGACGAAGGGTATTCTTCAAAGGTGTGTTTTTTGCCGGATTGCGGCGGAGCCAATTGGGAATTTGAACAAGCGGCTAAAGGAGTTTGCCATTTTTTGGTGACGAGTAAGGGTAAATCTTCTCACGCTTCCCGACCATGGCTGGGAGTAAATGCGATTGACCGGCTGGTTATGTTTCTTAATGCTTTAAAACAGCGCACTATTATTGAGCCTTGCTGTGATGGTCAGGATCATTATCATACCACTATGAATATTGGTAAAATTGAAGGAGGAGAAGCGGTAAATAGTGTGCCGGAAATGGCTCGGGTCTGGGTGGATGTACGTTTTATTCATGCCGCAGCCCTAACTGAGGTACGACAATCGATACAAGAAATAAGAAAAGATTTTTTGGGAATAAAGGTTGAGGAACTAATGTCTGGCCCGAGTTATTCGATTGATACGCAAGAGTACTATCACCAATTATTTCAGCGTTTGGCCAAAGAATATGGTCAGGTAACGCCGCGTTTTAGTGTGTCTCACGGTTCTTCGGATGCGCGCTTTTTTATGGAAAAGGGTATACCAACAATTTTGGTGCGCCCCAAAGGCGACGGGCATCACGGGCCAAAAGAATGGGTAGACATCAAAGATTTGGAACGATTCTATGGTGTACTCAAAATTTTTGTTGAACAGGCCGCCAAATTGGGCTAAATTTTTATCAACCGTGGGCAGCCATATGCTCGTTTTTTATTGTGGTAAAAAAGTATTTTAAAATTTAGCAAAAATAGAGGTAGCGCAAGATTCGGGTTGGCAAGAGCAAAGTTTTGGTTTATGGTGGGAAGGCAGGTTTTACTTTTGTAAGTATGGATCATTATACTTTGGTGGCGCGTGCGTTGGTGTTTATTGAGGCGCACGCCAAAAATCAGCCGAGTTTAGAGGCTGTCGCGCAGCATGTGGGTTTAAGCCCGTTTCATCTGCAGCGTATTTTTAGCGAATGGGTTGGAGTAAGTCCCAAAAAATTTTTGCAATATATCAGTTTGGAGCGGGCCAAAGCCATATTAGAACAGCCACATAGATCGGTGTATGACGCAGCGAATAAAGTTGGGCTGTCGGGGACCAGTCGTCTCCACGATCTTTTTGTGACTATCGAAGGTATGACGCCCGGGCAGTTTAAAAATGGCGGTAAAAATTTACAGATTTTTTATAGTTGGCAATCGAGTCAGTTTGGCAATTATTTGGTGGCAGCGACCTCAATAGGTATATGTAGTCTTTTTTTCTACGAAGGCGCAGCCGATGAAGCGGTACGAATTTTATTGGCATTATGGCCACAAGCCACGCTGGTATTACAAGAAGTTGCGGTGCATGCAGCCGTAAAAAAATTTTTTCAGCAGGGAGTGGCGTCTGGCGAGAAAATAAAATTGCATCTGCACGGGACAGATTTCCAGCTTAAAGTGTGGGAAGCTTTGCTGCGTATTCCGTCCGGGCATTTGGCAGCCTACGGAAATATTGCGGACACGATTGGTAAACCCAGAGCGGATCGAGCGGTGGGTACAGCTATTGGTAGTAATCCAGTAGCTTTTCTGATTCCATGCCACCGTGTTATCAAAAGTACCGGAGTGATTGGGAATTATCGTTGGGGCTCGGAGCGCAAGCGCGCCATCATTGGGTGGGAAGGTGCTCAATCTGATGAAGACAAAAATTTTGTTTAGGATTTTTTGCTGCGAGGGTGTTGACAGAGAGCGCTATTTGTTGTATACTTAAAAGTTAATTTTTTAAGTTTGAGTATAATATGGCAACAAAGGCAACAAAACGTTTACCCGGTGCTGCGGTAGATCCAACTCCTGTCAACACGAATAGACAGACAATCTATGTCGTAGCTGAAAAAGAAGATCAGACAAATAGTCTGGGGCAAGCACTAACAAAGTATCTTGGCCAAACAGCCATGGCCAAGAATACTGCTTCCAAAACTACTGGAATTACTTGGGACACAAGAATAGTAACTCCAATGGAATTTGAAAGAGTGGTGGTAAATCCAGTTTTCGACGGGGTATGCGTTGTCTCTTCTTCTCATTTGCCAAGAGAAACTTTTGACTCTTTGCAAGAAAAAGTGCGTACATTTAAGTTATCTATGGTTATTGCGCGTTTAGAAACGGCTGGTTGGATAGAAACAAGTGATAATGGTTTTTATTTATTTCCTAAAGGGGGGGCTTTAGAAGCTATGAGTACGCCGAGTGCTGGGATGAAAGAGGTTGCGGATGTGTTATCAGAACGCATGGGGAATAGTAAAAAAGAATGGGGTGTTATAAGAGAGGTGACTTTGAAAGAAATTACTCAGGAAGATGAAACAAAAAAACAAGAGAGAGAGAAAAAAATGGGATGGATCAATCCTGCAACCAAAGAAGTGAAAATTTTATTTTTACAAAATGCGGGGGTTGGAGAGAAAAATTATCGCGGTGTTGAACAGGCGGTGAATGGGATGTTGTTTAAAGATGGCATGAGACCATCTGTTGAAGCAAGCAGTGAACTAACACTGGGGTTCATGTTGGAACTTTATTCAAGTATGGTGGATAGGTATGCGGTAGCAGTTCTTCCAATTTTCCCAAATGACTATGCTAAGTTTTACGAAAAAATCGAGGCCATTAATGAAAGAAAAGGCAACAGAATTTTTGTGGTACCTGTCTTCGAAGAAAATGTGGAGGATGGAGTTTATATTTTACCGTCTTATTATAAAGATATGATAAAAAAATTAGAGGAGGCCATACAAATAGCAAAGGATGCTCACTCCGAGGGAGAGTATGGTTTGTGGGGTGAATCTGAGGCTGTGGGGTCCAAATCCAGAAAATAGTTTTTATCAAAAACCGTGAATATATATTCACGGTTTTTTTGTTATAAAAAATAAGAATGTGAGATACTGATAAAACAATGATAAAAATTTGTAAACAAGATGGGGGGTGTAATTTTTAGGATTAAAATGAACTAACGGTGTTAGACAGAGCGCTGAAATTATGGTATTTTTGGTGAATATGAAACTCATTTCTCTTAATATTTATGGTGGGCATTTTTTTGAAGCGCTCATGGAATTTATAAAAATAAATGCCGCTCAGACCGATATTTTTTGTTTTCAAGAAGTGCTCTCTACTCCAAGTGGTGTCGCTGGGGTGAGTCATGGATCGCGTATAAATATTTTTACCGAGATAGCGCGGCTGCTTCCGGAATTTCACAGCTTTTTTATTCCGGTTCAGGATCATTTTGATGAAACTGCTTTGGTAGCCGAAGAGGTTAGTGCCGGGTTAGCCACTTTTGTGCGCAAAAAATACGCTATTCATAAAACCGACCATTTTTTTATCTATAAAGAAAAAAATTCATTTGTAGCAACTGATTATTTTAGCTTGCCATACGGCCTGCATTATCTGCAGTTGGAACTTGACGGGCAGCTACTGACCGTATGTAATCTTCATGGTACGGCTATGCCGGGAAATAAATTGGATACCCCGGAGCGCTTGGTGCAATCACAAAAAGTATTAGATTTTTTGGCGGCTCAAGCGGGCGAAAAGATCGTGGTTGGGGACTTTAATTTGTTGCCGCATACCAAAAGTATTCGGCTTTTTGAAGAAGCTGGGTTCAGCAATTTGGTTAAAGATTATGGTATTAAGAGTACGCGGGGCAGTTTACTGAAGCAGCTTCATCCCGAATATGGAGAGAGTGTAGAAGGCTGGCAGGAGTTTGCCGACTACGCCTTGGTTACTTCGGGCATTACGGTTAAAAGTTTTGCCGTACCAGATTTGCCACTGTCAGATCATTTGCCGATGATACTGGAGTTTGAAAGAGTTGCATAAAAATTATTTCTATGTCAGAACAGGTAGATCGTCGTAAACCGGAAAAAGAAACCCTTCTTACATTAGATGATTCAAAAGATGTTGAGTATGCGCGAACAGAAGTTTTGCACCTGCGCGAAGAAGAATTTTGTAAGGTTTTTTTTGATTTAGAAAAGATGTTGGCAGACTGCTTGAGTCAGGAGCGGTTGGATTAAAACGATTTGGTGGTGGAATTTTAATAACACAAGAGAATCCTCAAAACAAAACCTCTGTGCGAGAGTGCTGAAGTCGGAGAATTGTAAAGAAGATTTATTTTATTCAAGACTCATCATGCAACTGATTATGTCAAAAAAAATAAAAGTAACAATCTTAGGTGCCGGTAATATGGGAACAGCCCTGGCTAAAGTAATTGGTGATAATGGTTTTACGGTGCGATTGTGGAATTATGAAGGTGACCCTGAGCCGCTGCAACAAATTGCCGCAAGCCGCGAAAATAAAAAATATTTGCCAGGCGTTGTGTTAGGAAAAAAAGTTATTCCAACACCGGATTTATCGGCTGCATTAGCAGGTGCGGAAGTTGTTTTTACAGTTTTACCGAGCGCTGTGATCGATGCTACGCTGGAGCGAGCGCGACCGTTTTTGGCACAGGAAGCAATTATTGCCGATGTGTCAAAGGGTTTTTCTTTTGCTGAGCTTATTCACCCGGATGAGGCCATGGCCGCGCTCAAAAAACAAAGTAAAAAATGGCATAGAATGGTAGTCCTCTCTGGACCGGCTATTGCCATAGATATGGCACGTGGTGGGTTTACAGCCATGAATATTGCTTCAGCCGATCTGTCGGCTGTGCAAAAAGTCAGTAGTGTTCTAGAGAACGATTTTTTGCGATTGGTGCCAACGCGTGATGTGGTGGGGATCAAATTGGGTGGTGCTCTCAAAAATATTTATGCCATCTTATTTGGTTTGTGTGATGGCTTGGAAATGGAAATGAACACCAAATCATTCTTGCTCACCAAAGTTTTAGCAGAAATGCAGGTGGTCCTGCGATTTTTTGGAGCTCGGGGCGAAACCGTATATGGTTTGGCGGGTTTGGGCGATGTAGTAGGTACCGGGTTGTGTGTAACTTCGCGCAATCGTCGGTTTGGCGAGTATTTGGCCGTACTGGGTGATCGTTCAGTTGCCGAAGAAAAAGTGGGGCAGGTGGTGGAAGGAGTGCGAGCGTTAAAAATTGTGTACCAGTTTATTCGCCATAAAAAAATGGTTTTGCCTATTGCTAACATGCTTTATGGTGTGGTGTGGAAAAAAACAGCCCCAGCTCCGGCTCTCAAAAAATTGTTACACAAAATATAAATGTATGTTGGAAAACACGCGTAAAAGAGAATTGCTTGCGGGGGTAGATGTAAAAAAATTACATAGCGATTTACTGCGGTTTGTAGCGGGCAAAGCTCGTGGGAATATTACCACAGCCGATGTTCAAGATGTTGTGCAGACGGCTCTACTCAAAATAGTAGAGGCCTTACAGAGAAATGCGGTTGGGGATATGCAAAAAATTGATGCCTATAGTCGTAGTGTAGCTTTTCGTTGTTTTTTGGATTTGTTACGGCAGAGAAAAATACGTCTGTGTGAGGATGGTGTGGTGGAAAGTTTGCCGGATTCCAGCTTGGACTCGGAAGGTTTATTGTTGACAGCTGAAGCGCAACAGGTGTTGCGCACGGCTATCGATCAACTTCCAAACGAATTAAAAGAACCTCTGCGACTTGATCTCGCAGACTGTACGGATGAAGAAATTAGCCGGCGGGTGGGAATAAGTCAGGCAGCGGTAAAATCACGTCTTAGAAGTGCTAGAAAAGTTTTAGTGAAAAATTTTACCGAAAATTCCGGGCAGAATGGTTTAGTTTGACAAAAACCAGCCATAATGCTATACTATATTGTTTTAATCAGGTGATTTTTATAATCACGGACTCGTATCTTCGTGCGTCAAATGTGACCCTAGGAGACGTCGGGTCACATTTTTTAGTTATGACACAGTCAAACATGTTAAGTTTTGCGGATTTACGCATTGCCCCAAAACTTCTTACCGTTCTAGAGCGTAATCAATATACTCAGCCAACGCCTATCCAGGCCAAAGCTATTCCGGTCGCTCTCACCGACCAGGATGTCATCGGTATTGCCGAAACCGGCACGGGTAAAACTTTGGCTTTTGGTTTGCCGATGTTGGAGCGTTTGGCTCACCACAAAGGCCAGGGGCTCGTACTCGTGCCAACGCGTGAGTTGGCTCTCCAGGTGGAAGCAACATTGCAAAAAATCGGGGTATCGATTGGTCTTAAAACCGCTGTCCTGATTGGTGGTGCCTCCATGCTCAACCAAACACAGACATTGCGCCGCCGCCCACATATTATTGTGGCGACACCGGGACGACTTATGGATCATTTGGAACAAAAAACCATGACCTTGCAAACCATGAAAATTGTAGTGCTCGATGAAGCCGATCGGATGTTTGATATTGGTTTTGCTCCGCAAATTAAAAAAATCTTCAATCTTATTCCGAAAGATCGTCAGACTATGCTGTTTTCAGCGACGATGCCCGGTCCAATCGCTGAGCTTGCCAAAAACTATATGAGAAATCCGGTACGGGTGGAAGTGTCTCCAGCTGGCACGCCGGCGGCGCATATCGAGCAGAGTGCGTATATGGTAAGCAAGGAAACTAAAATGCAACTTTTGGATAAAATGTTAACAGATAATACCGGTACGGTGCTGGTTTTTTCTCGTACCAAATTCGGTGCAAAACGCATTGCAGCCGGCGTGCGTAATATGGGCCACACCGCGGTTGAAATTCATTCCAACCGATCTTTGTTTCAGCGCAAAGAAGCTTTGGCTGGTTTTAAAACCGGCAAGTATCGGATTATGGTGGCGACTGATATCGCGGCGCGTGGTATTGATGTAACCGGAATTTCTTTGGTTATCAATTATGATTTGCCAGATAATCCAGAAGATTATGTACATCGTATCGGCCGCACGGGCCGTGCAAAAGCCAGTGGCCGTGCATTATCGTTTGTGATGCCCGAAGAACGTAATGATTTGCGCAATATCGAACGTTTGATGCGAAAAAATTTAGCAATTTTACCTTTACCAGTATTACCACTGGCACGCAAAGCAGCTCCTGGTATGGAGCAGCAGCGTTTTGAACGTCAGCCGCGCTCTTTTGCCCGGGGCAATAACAGCGGCCGATCATCTGCCCGTGGTCCGGCACGTTCAAATAATTCTTTTCAAAGACGCGCTCGTTAAAATTTAATAATAGAACAAGTACAGTGTATAAAAAGCAGTCCAAAATTGGGGCTGTTTTTTTGTGGTTGCGAACAAAACGGTTTGCAGCAATTTTTATAACCAGTTCGGTACGTTTTTTAGTCGAGAAAAAAATAAATGTTAGCCATTGACAGCTCGGAGGAATCATTATACGGTGAAGGTAGAGAAAGTAACAAGTTATTATTTTATTTTTTATTCTTATGTGTCAGTCACAAAAATATTGCCAACAAGACAGTGGGTTTGGGAAAGGTTTGTTGGTAGGTGGACTCCTGGGTGGAGCGTTGGTTTGGCTCACTGCAACGCGTCAAGGGCAAGAGGTACGTGAGAGGTTGGTTGAGTATGGTGAACAACTTTCTGCTCAATTGCAAGAGAGGGTTCAAGAATGGGGGAGTTATACTAGAGAAAAGTATTTGGCGGTAGCCGATACTATAACGGATGAATTGGTAAAAAGTAAAAAATTAGCGAAGCATTTAAAAAAACAACTCATGAGTGAGCTGCAAGAAAAATGGGAAGATTTTCGTCTGGAAATGTTATTTGGACAGGCCAAAGCGAAATTTTTAACAGCATCGGAAAAAACTTTAGCGAATTATGAGAAAATTGTAGAGGGTGTGGTGCAAGATTATATGGTGAGTGAAAATTGGGGTGTGTCTGAAGTCGCTGTAGCCAATAAATTAAAAAAAGCTTTACTCAAGAGTGAACGTTATCAAGCATTGCAGCCTGAATCTGTGAAGGATGAAGTGGAAGAGAAAATGATTGATAGCAAATAGGTGCATCTATTTGTATGCAAACCAAGCAAGCGAGGGTATACGCCATTTGGGCGCAGATAAAAAAAATTTTAGTGAAAGCGAAAAAAGATCGCATTGTTTCCCTGGGGGCGGCGTTGGCATTTTATGTCACCATTTCTTTGCCGGCGTTAGTGTATGTGTTAATTACCGTGATGAGTTTGTTTTTGCGTAGCGAAGATGTGCAAAGAGCCCTGCTCACACAATCGGATCAGTTGTTGGGAAGTGGAGTTAAGGAAATTTTGCAAAATATTATGGCTGAGGGCGCTATAGTCCAGCACCATTGGTGGCGGTTGCTGCTGGGGGCGGTGTTGTTGGTGGTAACGGTCACACGGGTATTTGGGCAGGCGCAAAGCGCACTCAATCAAATTTTGGGAATAGTTCAGCCGACCCTTGGTTGGAAAGAATTTGTATATAATAAGATTATAGGGTTGGCTGCCCTTGTATTTGTTGGCTTGGTGCTGGCTTTTTACAGTATTGCCAGTACCATCCTCGCTCATTTTGACCTGATTTTTTCTGTGTTGCGGGCCAGTACCGTAGTCTGCATGTTTGTTATCAATGCCGGGTTTGGTTTGTTGATGGTTTCATTTTTGTTTGCGGTTTTGTTGGCATTTTTGCCAAGTGTCCGCGTGCCGTTTTGGCCAGCCTGGCGAGGGGCATGGATAACAGCCGTGCTGTTTGTGATAGGACAGAATATATTGGCACTGTACTTTCGTTTTGTCCAGGTAGGCTCATCGTTTGGGGTAACGGGTTCGCTGATCGTGATTTTGCTCTGGATTTATTATTCGGCCCAAATACTTTTTTTGGGTGCGGAGATTACCTATGCCTCGGTACAGCCGGTTAACCCTTTGCCAGCCAAAGATTGACTAAAAAGTATGGTATGGTATTGTTAATCAACAATAAGTCTATTTTTAATTATAAAAAATATGTCTAATCCTGAAGTAAAAAGTCGTTTACCTTATGATGATGAAAAAATACCAGCAGTATTTTTAGATCCTCAAAAATCTCAAATTTGGTGGCAAGCACTAAAAATGTTTCGTTCGCCAGATAATACCATGTCCTTGCTTCATCTTTTAGATGATGGGCGGTTAAGTTCGGAAGAACTACGACAAGCAAAAGATTGGATAGAAAAACAGCCGGCTTATTCGGGAGGAAAGGGTGATAACAATGAAGAAGTTTAGTATAAAAAATAGACCGTTAAAACGGTCTATTTTTTTGTTTCATTGGTTTTTTTAAACAGAAATAGTAGCTTTTTATAAGTTAAAAACTTTCAGAGCCGGTTTTATATTCGGCAATTTTCTCATTGCCGTTCAAATCTTTATAAATAAGTTTGTAACTGTGGTTAGGAAGCATGGTGAGGGGGTTTTTTAAAGCTAAATGAGCTACTGAGGTGCCGGCCCAATATTTATCCAAGCTTACTGGTAAAAAGGCATCAGCAGTCACATCGTAAAATTTGATGCTGCTGCGATCGAGACCGCCAGATTGATTGTTAATGGTAAACGAAAAGGCATGATGTTTATCGTTTCCTCCGAGATCAAACGGGTAAGGAATTTCGTACAGGGGTCGAGTATAATCATAGAGTGTAGTGCCGCTGGGAGGAAACACTAAATCTTTTTCACCGGGCTGCGAATTATCATAGGCATAATTGATGACTGTAAAAATTCGGGCGTCATTTTTGAATGACCCTGATTGGCTGTTGCCGAGGGTTTCTTTGTCGGCAAAACCAAATTCTTTCATGCTGGCAGTAAGAAGCGCCTGTCTGTGAAGCGGGGCGTATAAGGTGCCAAACATGTGGGCAGGGAAAGTTTGCAGCAATTCGTAGCCAACACCCTCGAGAAAAGGGTATTTGGTATAACCACCAGCTATTGCTCGGTCAGTAGGAGTAACTCCGGTAAATCCGGTATGGCTTCTGGCTTCATTATGAAAATCTTCTGGCTGATAATTGGGTCGAGAGGTATCTAAAATTAATATACCTTCAGCGTTGGCTGCTAAGTAGTCGGCGTGTTTTTGAGCAATTTTTGAAATTTCCGGGTTGTAGACAACTGGTGAAAGTCCAAAGGCGGCACGGAATCTGTTCATCACCTGAGTGATTTCTTCAATACTGTAATCACTCGGCTTCATTTCGTAGAGTGCTTTATAATTTTTTCCTGTAAGAAGTGCGTTAACCGTAAAACTAATTTTTTCTTCTGAGCTGCTAAAAGTACGGGGTGAAGAAATGTTGGTAGAGGGTGTGCCTGAGTTATTGCTGCTGTCAGAATCTGAGGGGTAAGATGGCTCATCATAAGCGTTCGTGTTGTCGAAGAAAGGCGGTGTAAAATCAGAAGAAGACGAGCCAGCCTCATCAGAATTCGTTTCTGCTTGAACGCTGGGTGGTGTTACCGAGTTAGTTTCGGGAGTGCGTGCGGGGGGAACGGTAACTTTTTTAGGTGTAATGAGTAGAGGGGTGGTGATTTTTTTGTAGGCTTTATTTTTATTGATAAGTTGACAGGTGGTCTTATTTTTCGTGCAGACGGTTTTTAGAAAAGCTGTATCGGTATAGGTGGTTTGCTTGTTTTGGTACGTTTTAAGGAGTGGACAAGCAGTATTTTTGAGTGTTTTGTTGGATTTGGCTGAGCAAAGGTAGGTAAACATTTTTTGGTAAGCCTGTTTATTTTTGGTAGAAACTGACGCTGCCAAAACAGGCTGCATGATAAGCAGGGCAAAACCCGCGAAGAGAAAAATAGTTCCGGTTAATAGTAACCTTTCAATATGTTGCTTATTCATAGTTTTATAGGCTAAAAACATTATCAGGGTAGCATGTTTTAGTAAAAAATACTACATTTACGCTTTTCATTATAAATAGATTTCATTCTCTTCTTGAGAAGAAGATGGTAGGGATAATGCTGCTAGAGTAGAGCAGGAGAGCCGCTTTAGCATTGACTTTTTATAAATAACATGGTAGTCTCTGCTTAAGGAGAAACCAATGCTAAAGATTGTTGAAATCGTTTTGTCGCTCATCCTCGTTATTCTGGGGATTTCGGAGAAGGCTTGTAATAAGCCCAGCCCCAACCCCGCTCCAGAAAGCTCTTCTCAGCAGAGAGAGCAGCATGTTTGCCCGGAATGGGAATTTACATGCCGGCTGGCTAAGAACAAGAAGATGTCGTTTGGCCGGTTATACATGCCAAATGACTACGGTTGCAGCAACAAGGCCCGATTTATCGGCAAGGATGGCGCTACATCTTTGGTCAGGTATGCGAATATGACGAACGATAAGCTTCATGTCTCCCTTGAAACAGCTGATGGAATGCGGGCACTCGTTTGCACCGCTCGTCGCTAGGTTTCAAGGATTTAGCGGTCCCCCCATAAACGTCAACCCAGGTTACCAGACCTGTTTTTTTAATTGAGTGGAAAATAGTAATGCTTTGGGTTTTTTGGATCGATATAAACAGTCATGAGTTGTCCTTCGTGGAAGGAATTTAGAGGGTTTTCTCGGCACGGTTCGCTGGTAAAATAGTAGTTTTGTTGGGTAGTTTCATCGTTCCAGGTGGCTTCAACTTCGTAACGATTGGGAATGGTGGTGCTCCCGTTGGGTATAACTCGATAATTGACGTAGCGTGCAGAAATGGCTTGTCCGGTTTGTTGTAGGATGCTTCTTTTGGTGGCCGAGGGTTGGTAGTTAGAAGCGATAAGCCAGACTACAAAAATATTAAATGCAACAAAAGACAAGATTATGAGAAACATAAACGATGAGGTGTAGCCCTTAAGAGTTGTCATTCACATTTTGTCTAGACAAAAAGATGTTTTAGGAGCGAGATAAGGAAATTCGTTCTTCCACCTTTTTCCAATCGATGGCTTTAAGGAAACTTTGAATATAATCGGCGCGTTTAGTGCCGTAGTCGATAATAAAGGCGTGTTCGAATACATCCATCACGAGAAGTGGAACACAGCCAGCGAGGTGGCCCATATCGTGTTCGTTGACCCAGCAGTTAAAGTATCGGTCAGCAGTTGGATCATAGTACAGAATGGCCCAGCCAATGCCGCGCATAGCGCCGGTTGCCACAAAATCTTTTTGCCAATTTTCAAAAGTGCCAAAGTGATGAGTGAGAGTGGTATGCAAAGCCGAACCGCTGGCGAGCTGCTCCCCGCCGTTTTTCATATTGCCAAAATAGTACTCATGCAAACGCATGCCATTAAACTCCCAGCCAAAGCGGCGGGTGAGTTCAGCGTATTCCGGAGTAGTCACCATGTCGCTGTCGAGCAGAGTTTTGAGCTGGTCAGAGAGTTTATTGGTATTGGTAACATACCCTTGGTACAGGGTAAAGTGCGTGGTCATGAGTTTCTCGCTGAAGCCTGGGGTGCCAAGAAGGTTATCGAAGTTTTGTGGAGTATACATAGGTTAATTTCTTATTGGATTAAGCGTAGTGTTGTCAACGGTATCGCGGATACGTACAATTATATATTCAAGAAGGGCTTCCGCTGTGCCAATTGATCTGCAAAGGTTTAAAAAATCTTCTTCGTATAGATCTCCGCTGGTAAGAAGCTGCAGTTTGTTCTGCAAACTACCAAATGCCGCAAAAATATCCATCCTTAAATCCCCGTGTGCGCTAGAAATTCTTGTGGCTGCATAGTTTTTTCCTTTTTCGTAAGAATTGGTGTCTAAATTGATTATGGCCTTTAAATTGATTATTTTTAGCAATATATTCGGGATTTGTTTAGCGAGACGCGCTCGGATGTCTGGGGTAAATTGACCAAGTAAATCTTTCTGGATGAAAAAATTAATTAAATTTGGGGTAAGTTGGTTAGGGTTTTCAGAATTTTCTTTTCCAAGTAGTTGTTGTAAATCTTCGCCTATTGCTGTAACGCTGGCTATATTTTTTTGATCTAATTTGAGTGGTCCATCGTCGTTAGAATTTAAAACGCCCTGTTCAGTATGTTCCCGCATAAGTTTATGGTTTAACTTTTAAAGTTAAATTTTTCCCACTAAATCTAGCCCTGGTTTTAACGTTTTGGCTCCCGGTTTCCATTTGGCTGGGCAAACCTCGCCGCCATGTTCGCGCACGTATTGGGCAGCTTGAAGTTTACGTACCAGTTCGTCGGCGCTCCGGCCAATGCTGTTGTCGTGGACTTCAAAAGCTTTGAGAATGCCATCTGGATCGATAATGAATGTGCCGCGTAGAGCCACACCTTCGTTTTCGATCAGTACACCCATTTCACGACACAGTGCTCCAGTGGGGTCAGCCGCCATGGGGAAGGTAATTTTTTTGATGGCCGGAGAATTATCATGCCAGGCTTTGTGGACAAACACGGTGTCGCGGCTAACGCTCACAACTTCAACCTTCATTTTTTGTAGTTCAGTGTAGTGATCGGCCACATCTTCGAGCTCGGTAGGGCACACAAAAGTAAAATCAGCCGGGTAGAAGAATAAGACGAGCCATTGTCCGCGATAATCGGAAATTTTGCTTTTTTTGATTTCATCTTTGAGGTAGATGTCAAAAGCAAAATCATTGACGAGTTGCCCGATAATAGGGAGTTTGTTGCAATGAGTAAGTTCATTCATAATGAGGTTTTTTAAAGATATTAAGGCTATATTGATTATATCGGGCACGCCCCAGATGGTCAAGCTGGTTTTGGTAGCGATGAAAAAGGTCTTAGTGCTTAGTAAATGAGGAGCTGTCTTTAATCCACTGTGGTCCGTCGCCAGCTGGCTTTATTTCTCTGTCGGCTGTTATCTCGATGCGCAGGCAAAATCCTTGGCCATTGCGTTCGCGGTAGAAAAATTGCTGCTGCTCAGATCGGTATTGAGTCAAGTTCCCATATTGTGCCCAGGAGTATTCTTGGTCACGAACATTGGGGTTAAGGGGAGGCGCCACAGGCGACTGAACATTAGATTTACTATGAAGATTGAAACGATAAATACCGACTGGCCACTGTGCGGTGTTAACTTCAAACCAGCCAGGGAATTCGGAACTCTCGGATACAGCAACCGCGGAAATACCAAATGGTCGGACTCCGGGCGTATCCTTTATTTTTTCATGCTCCCAGCGTTCGCGCATCACGCGCGCATCATCGTTGTCGACTGGTCCATCGGCCGCGCCAATCCACAGCTCGGCTTCGGGCAGACAAAGCAAGTCTTTGTTTAAAAGAAAGAGGTCTTTATCTTGAATTTTGAGAAAACTGAGCATGTAGAAAATAACGAATTAAGCTTTTCGGTAGTAAGGTTGAGCGGGTGTAGTATTTAGTTCATCATTTGTATTTGGTTTTGCAGAGTCTCTTGTTGATGAAGTGTTAAAACTTCTTCTTGTTTCAACGGCGGGTCGATCATAGGGTTGAACCGGGTCCGTATTTGGTTCCTCTAGGTCTATTAGTTCTACTAAAACAGGTTCTTTTTCGCTCATACTTAAAGAATTACGCTTGAATATTCGGTAATGTTTTTTTTAAATAAAACATCCCGTTAATAAAAAGGATGGTGGAAGTAAAAGCAGAGAATAGGCAGTATTGGCACCAGCTGTGGATAACAAACGCCTGCAGAGCCGTAAAGTAGATAGAGAAGAGTAGTCCGGTGATGGTAAAGTACGAGAGGTATTTGAGGATCTTGGTATTTTTGGTATCGAGGTAAAGAATGCAACCAAAAAGTATTGTGAGGTAGTAGAGCGTGCCGAGCAGAGCCACGGGAATACCTAAAATTTGTGAATAGACACTCGTGGTAACTTGTCCACAGCCGTGCAAAATGGAACATGGTGGAACTTCACCGCGGAAATGCTTGATGGTTAGGTAGCTCGCATCGCAGAGGCCAAGGAGGGCGACTAAAATAAAAGCAATGGTTGTTCCAAGTTTACTGAGTGGCGTCTTCAACGGCTTGTTTGAATTTGTCATATTGTAAATAATTTTCAATCTGTTTACCGTTTACAAAAAAACTCGGAGTAGCGCGAATGCCGATCTGGTTGCCGCGCGTAATGGCGGCATTAATTTTATCTTTAAGAGTAGAAGAGGTGAGGTCGGTGGTAAATTTGGCCGTATCGAGCTTAAGCTCTTCGGCGTATTTCACAAAAAATTCATTGGGAGTTTTGCTGTCCGACCAGTCTTTTTGTTTGGTGTAAACGAGATCATGAAATTCCCAAAATTTGCCTTGCGCACCAGCAGCTTCCGAGGCAATGGCGGCGGGAATGGCATTGGGGTGCATGGGGAGGGGAAAATGGCGGAAAACGAATTTGAGTTTGTTGCCTTCGTCGGTTTGCAGTTGATTTAAAAATGGCTCAAAGGCACTACAAGCCGGACATTGAAAGTCGCTGTAGGCAACAAAAGTGCTCGAGGCATACCGATTACCCTGCGACCAATCGGCATCAGTTACGGAGTCTATAGTTATGGGTTGATTGGCAGTTTCTCCCAGTTTGGTAAGTCCCCAAAAGATAAGACCGATAACGAGTAAGGAGCCGCCCCAGAGAAAAATACGATTGCGAGTTTTTTTGGTCATAAGAGTAATTATAATAAAATGAATGGTATAAGAAAAAAGGAAAAAAGGCAATTTTTAATTTAAAAAAGACGGTGTAATTACCGTCTTTTTGTTTATAATGAAGATTATTCTGCCTGGGCTGGTTCTACCGCGGCCGGAACGTCGGTTTCTTCGGTGTCAACGACAGGAATATCACCACTATCGATAATTTCCCAGACTTTCTTTTCAATGTCTTTGAGGAGTTTAGGATTCTCTTTGAGGAAGCGTTTGGCAGCTTCTCGGCCCACACCGACTTTGGTTTCACCAAAGAGGAAGGAGTTGCCTTTTTTGTCTACCACTTTGAGCATGACCGCTGTATCAAGCACATCTCCGGGAATGGAAATACCTTCATTGTACATTATGTCAAATTCAGCGGTGCGGAAAGGTGGCGCGACTTTGTTTTTGACGATTTTGGTTTTGACGCGGTTACCGATAATTTTTTCGCCTTGTTTGATTTGGGCGGCGCGACGAATTTCGATGCGGACAGAAGCGTAAAATTTGAGGGCGACGCCACCGGTGGTAGTTTCCGGGTTGCCGAAGACCACGCCGATTTTCATGCGGGTTTGGTTGATAAAAATAACCACGGTTTTAGATTTGCTAATAATGCCGGTGAGTTTGCGTAGAGCTTGGCTCATGAGGCGAGCTTGCAAACCCATGTGGGAATCGCCCATTTCGCCTTCAATTTCAGCTTTTGGTACGAGAGCTGCGACCGAGTCAACCACCACCACATCAACCGCATTGGAACGTACCAGTGTTTCGACGATTTCGAGGGCTTGTTCACCGGTGTCAGGTTGGGAAATAAGTAGTTCATCGACTTTAACGCCGATTTTACGGGCATAGTCTGGGTCAAGCGCATGTTCGGCATCCACAAAGGCGGCGAGACCACCGAGTTTTTGCACTTCCGCTACAATGTGCTGGGCGAGCGTGGTTTTACCGCTGGATTCCGGGCCGTAGATTTCGATAACACGGCCACGCGGTACGCCTTTTACTCCGAGCGCAATATCGAGTGATAAACAGCCGGTAGAAACCGCATCTACTTGCATGGTTTTGGCTTCGCCAAATTTCATGATGGCACCGTCCCCAAAACGGGTTTTAATTTGTTCGATAGCGCTTTCGGCGGCTTTAAATTTTTTGTCTATTTCACTATTAGTAGTTTTGGCCATATGGTAAAAATGTAATATGTTATTAAAAATTAGGAGGTAAAGAAGTGGGGTCAGCTTTGGAAATTATGTGCCGGGTCATTTCAGTGGTTTTGCCATGTTTTTTGATGGATTTGATATTGAGTGTATTGAGACCGTTTGATAGGGCAACATTTACTTGAAATTGACCTTGGTTGTTGACCATAACATTTTCTCCATTCACCAAGAGTTGAGTTTCGGTATCAGTAGTTCCTTGCAGGAGGATGTTTTTTTCATTCGTAGTATAACCGTCATAAGGGGAAAAGATGGTGAGCTTGGGCGGCTCCATAATCCCTTTTATTTGCCATACCAGGTAACCAATTATTAAGAAAACAAAACCAATGAGGGCAATATTGCGAATGAGGCTCACGAGGGACCCGCCGGGAAAAAATCGGACGCGCGGCGTCGTTACAGATTTAGCGGCATTGGTAAGTCCGGCTTCTTCAATAAATTTGTGAGCGCAACGTCGACCGTCGAGTCCTAAGACTACCGCATAATGTTTGACATAAGCGAGGCGGTAGCCAGTGGCTCGAGGAAGTGTAGAAAAATTATTTTCTTCAAGCGCGTTTAGGTAGGGGAGGGGAATGCGGGTTTTACGGGTAATGTCCTCGAGGTTAAACCCTTGTTTTTCGCGTTGATTTTTGAAGATGGTTCCAAGTGGGACGTATTGTTCGATTTTTTTAAAACTGAATTGCGACATGAAAAAAGCGGTTAGGAGTGACTGGACGCGTCCGGAGCATCTGGAACCGAATCAAAAACTGTGCCTCCAGAATCAAGACTGGTGTCATCGAGAATTTCTTCTTCGGTATCGCGTAAGTGTTCGGTAAACACTTCGCGTGGTTTTGCCCCATCAGCACTCCCCACTATACCAGCTTCTTCAAGTTCGTCAAGCAGTCGGGCCGCGCG
>CAYOFO010000022.1:0-19112 GCA_964403325.1 uncultured Gammaproteobacteria bacterium
AACAATTTTTGGCCGCTGATTTTTCTAAAATCATTCAATACAAGAAAAAATCTTTGCCGCCTTACACCAAAATAGAAAAAATTTTACCACTCCTCACGAACGATCCGTCGAGCGGCTTACTCGAAGTTCTGGGCTTTCCTTACATCAACCAGAACAAATATTTATCTTTACCCAAGTTTGGATTTAATAAACACTCACTTATTGTCGGGCAAACCGGTACCGGAAAATCCAAGTATATCGAACTCCTCATCAACGAAATTTACAAACATCGTCTGGAGCAAGAATACACCATCATTGTCCTCGACCCACACGCTGTCATGTCCGCAGACTTTTTACCTTTTGCCGGAAATATAAACATCGATTTCCTCCAAACCAGCTGCCAATTATTCGCCCAGATTGGTGAACCAAAAATTGCCACTGAGCTCACCATCCTACTCTTCAAAACTCTCATGGGCGAACAATTTAACGCCAAAACAGAACGTCTGCTCAAATACTCTTTATTCGTTCTGTTTAGTACCGGAAAGATGTCTCTAGAAACCTTGCGCGGATTTTTAAGTGATTTATTTGTCCGCAAAGAAATCCTCGGGAGCGTAGAGGTCAATAGTAACATAACTCAATTTTTTGATACTGATTTTATTGAGATGGAAACAAAATTTTACGAATTTGCCATCATGCCGGTACTTACGCTTATCGATGAACTTGCCTTTTTACCCATCAGTAATTTCGATAACAGTCCAGCCCTCCAAGAACTTATCAACCACCACTCGCTTATTTTCTTGTCACTCAATAAAATTCTCCTCGGTGACAAAGCCACCAAACTCATTGCCGGGCTACTTATTCAACAAATTTTCTTGCTCGTTCAAACCAAACTTCTCAAGAAAAAAATTCTTTTTGTTATCGACGAAGTTTCGGTTGTGGCCAACGATTCGTTATCAGCCATTTTGTCAGAGGCGCGCAAATTTAACCTGTCGCTTTTCCTTACCCAACAATATTTAACCCAGGTTAACCCAGAAATTCTAACATCTATCCTCACCAATGTTTCCAACTATTTCGTATTCAAAGTGGCCGAAGAAGATGCCCGGCTCTTGGCCCAAAATTTAGAATTCGATTTTCCGAACGAACAGCTAAAAACCAACAAAGACCAAGGCCTGAGTGAACTGGATATGAAAATAAAAATGATTACTACTCTCAATCCCCGTGAATGCATTGTTCGACTTTATGGCGACGACAAATTCTACCCGGTTTTTAAAGCGCGCACTTTAGATATTTAATTTTTTTATATGGATCAAAATCAAGCACAAATTATCAGCAATATTATTATAAAAGACATTTTTGGACCTACTGTTTCTTTTACCCTCGAAGAAATAAAAAAACGTTTTACAAACGGAATTCCATTGCCCGAAAAACTCAATTGCTCCGTCAGTGGCGAAGAAGTTTTCTTATATGACCCACAAACCAGCTATAAAATCATCAGCGAAAATTCTTATGCTAAAATTGCCGAGCGCGACGGCTGGATAAAACCAAAAAAATCTATCAAAAACATGGATGAACTGCTCAAACACTGGGAAGAAATAAATTACATGTCGGGCAGCAAAGTTATCAGCTCCAAGGAAGTGGCCGAGTCCGACTCTATTACCAGTTGCAGCAATATTTTTGACAGCACCCTCATTAGCAGTTCCAAAAACATCGTGTTTTCCCACAATAATTTTAACTCCAACTATTTACTATGTTCACGTGGAAATAATTCTTGCAATTTGGGACTTCGATTGTTCGATTCACTCTACTCTTCATCGAGCTACGAAGTGCGTTGGAGTAACAAAATCAGCAAAAGTATGTTTATAAACGATTGTTTAGATTTGTATGAATGTCTATTCTGCTATGGTATCCGCAGCAAAAAATACTGCATCGTCAACATGCAGTTTGAAAAGCCAGAATATGATAAGATAAAAGAAATGGTGATAGATTGGATATGCACCAACCACTAAACAAGGAAAAGTAGCTGTATGGCCTATCGCGAACATTTTGATGTCAAAAAATACGAACAAGAAATACGTTTAGCAGCTTTACAAGAACAAATTGTTCGTGAAAAATCGATTGGCGTACAAATCCCGGAAAATATATACTTACATCACGACCTTCCCCAGGTATTCAACGACCTGCTTGACGCTCATATCAGCTTAACTGACATACGATTATTTTCCGTACGCTCCGGCCTACTAAAGTGTGCAGCCTGGTCCTTTATACACAATAACAACCGAGTGCTACAAACCACCATCATCTCGGATTGGAGAGACAAACAAGGAGTAATCCTCTATTGGCGAGGCGAACCAAACCTAGGAAGATTTAGAAAAATTGATATAGCGTACCATAAAAAACACGGACTAAGAGTATGTCGCACACCTACTCTACTGACTGAGGAAGAAATTAAACAGGCACACCAGGACGAATATTCGACAGAATTTTTATACCCGGAAATATTTTTTTAACTTTCCAATCCTACCGTCAAATATGCACAGAAGAAGGTCGAATGAACTTCACCAATACATACCTAACCCAGAACTCATGCTTCAGGGACAGGCCATTAAAACTGAGTTGCGTGCTATTACCAAAGCCGCCTTCCGACTCAGCGAAGAATTAGGTATGCGCAAAAATCAGGATATGCCACAAACTATCATATTACTCTTTGACAAACTCAGTGAGATAAAGGGATCCTTATTGGTCATCCTGGAAGATACGCTCACATTTTTTAAACGCCGCACTACAGCTAAAGAATTATTAGCTGTCTACGAAGAAGCCCTCATTGATGCAATGCAAAAAAATTCCATAAAACCTGAATTAAGTATTGTTTTTTATGATACTTTGTGCGATATTACCGAAAAATTGAACGGTTGTACGCAGTATATCGCCCAGGCCTTTTTAAATCTACCTCATTTTACCCAAGAAAAAGAAATACTTATCAATACTATTGGCTGGTCTCTATTATCTATTCACAAGCTTCTCAAAGAATTAAAAATCGCTTATGATGCCTGCAGTAAACAGGTAGTTTTAGATTAAATATTACAATTTATAAACTCTATGTATAACGAAATCTCTTCCAACAAACGCCGTTCGGTCATACTCGTCACTGTTTTTATTGTTTTTATTATTGCTCTCGGGTATTTTTACAGCTACGCTACCGGAGACGCGTCTTATGGCGGCGTCTGGCTGGCCATAATCATTTCTTTCTTTAGCACCCTCATCTCTTATTTCCAGGGCGACAAAATTGCGCTTTTTACGAGCGGCGCTAAACCCATTGCCAAAGAAGATAACCCTTATCTTTACAACTTAGTGGAAAATTTATCCATCGCTTCCGGCACACCTGTTCCTAAAATTTATATCATGGAAGAAGCCGCCATCAATGCCTTTGCAACCGGTCGCAACCCTGAAAAAGCCTCCATCGCCGTAACGCGTGGCGCACTTGAAAAATTAGAAAACGAAGAACTCGAAGGAGTGCTCGCCCATGAATTATCGCATGTAAAAAATTATGACATTCGTTTCATGACCCTCGTCGCCGTGTTGGTTGGTTCCATTTCTATTTTAGGAAATATTATGCTGCGTTCCGGATCTTTGTTTGGTGGTGGCAAACGCGACAAGGACAATAACGGCGGACAACTTGGAATTATTTTTATGATTGCTGGAATAATTCTCGCAATCCTTTCGCCGATTATCGCGGAACTTATCAAACTCGCCATTTCCCGTCGCCGTGAATATCTGGCCGATGCCTCAGGCGCGCTCCTCACTCGCTACCCGGAAGGTTTGGCGCGCGCTCTGGAAAAAATTGAACAAGAAAGCCAGCCCATGCAACACGCTTCCACCGCCACCGCGCATTTATTTTTGGCCAACCCCTTCGGATCGCGAAAGTTCAAATCTTGGTTTTCCACACATCCGCCAATTGCCGAGAGAATAAAAAAATTGCGAACTATGGGAAATTAATAAACGCATTATTTTCTTCCACCTTTAACAATAAATTTTTAGTTCCATTTTCTAAAACTGACCATTAAACTCAACCACTACGAACGATTAGGCTTAATAGATAAAAAGTTCCGGGTGATCAGTTCGTACACGCTCGAGTGCAGCTAAAAATTCGGGCAGCAACTCCGGTTGACTGTTCATATATCGAGCAATCATATCTTCAAGCACAGCCTTTTGCTCGCGGGGCTTTAACCAGTGCAACATGGCCTCCAAATTAAGTATTTCGATACGATGTCCGCTGGACGTCTCCGGTTCCCCAATACGATCCACCGCCGGAGATAGCTTTACCCGAGCAGCAGCATTCGCTCGTTCATCAATACCCTGTATTTCCGCTGGCGAAATACCACGCTCGAGAAGCGCATTTTTAAAAACATCCGTCCCACCTCCATGGTAATAATGCAATTCTCTCAAGTAAAGCACCTCCTGCTCTGGCGTCAAACCAGCGAGTAACCGCTTTAAGGGTGACATTATTTGCCAACTCGTACCATCTCGACCACGCAACCGCATTTCCCCTGGCATAAGAACAAACGAATTGTCATCAGGCTTTATTTCTTCGGGCATAGTGTAAAAAATAGAAATACTTTTTAATTTAAAACCTAACTGGCCTAACACCTCACAGCAATCCATCAACTCCCCTGAATAATCTTTTTTACTTCTTGAATTTTATCACCCAGCCATTGCGCTTCACGGACCTCAAGGTTGAGGCGCAGTACCGGTTCGGTATTGCTGAGCCGCAGACTGAGCCAACCCCAGCCAAACTTCATCCACAAGCCATCCAGATCAGAAATCTGTTCAGCTTGCTCACCCAATACCTCACGCACCCGATTCAAAGCCGCCATTTTATTTTCTATCTCAAAATTGATTTCTCCCGAATGTGCATACTTCTTAAAAGGCTGTACTAATTCACCGAGCGGTTTTGACTGCTGTGACAAAAGCTTGAGCACGTAGAGCAAACAAAGATCCGAAGATTCCACATCAGAAAGATCGTGGAAATATAGATGCAAAGAAAGTTCCGAAGCAAACGCCGCCTTTTTGGCTTTCATAAGCGGTTTAATGTTGGCGTGCCCTACTTGGCATTTTTCAGTTTTTGCACCATTTTTTTCCCAAACTTCCGGTACAATTTGGCTTGATCGCAAATCATAAAACATGGTGGCACCCGGATGTTTTTTGAGCACCTCAAGCCCGATAAGCGCCCCCACTGCCGAAGCTGGTACCACCTCCCCTTTTTCATCCACCAGCCCAATCCGATCACAGTCGCCGTCGAGCGCAAAACCAAAATCCGCGCCGGTAGAGAGCACTTTTTGTTGCAAATCATGCAATGTTTCTGTTTTTACCGGGTTAGCCTCATGATGCGGAAAATTCCCATCCGGATTCAGATACAAGTACTCCACCTGCACCGGTAATAGAGCAAGCCAGCGCGGAAAGGTTACCTCACCCATACCGTTTCCCGCATCAATTACAATCTTTAATGGTTTCATACCCTGGTGCGGCACCAAACCAAACAGGGTTTTTTGATAATCCGCAAAAACTTCTTGGAGCCTACAATCACCTCGTTTACTCACAGCTTCCGTCCACTGCCCGACTTCCACCCGATCGCGAATATAAACCATCCCATTACTCCCTCCTACGGCCAAACCATTCTCAAGCGCCAGTTTAAAACCATTATATGCGCTCGGATTATGACTGGCCGTGACCATAATACCTCCGGCATGTTCGGTATAATGCGTGACGGCAAAGTTAAATAACGGAGTTGAGGCGAGGCCGATATCGACCACATCCACTCCTTCGTCGTTGATACCTCGTATTACTTCAGTTGCAAACAACACGCCCGAGGCGCGCATATCTCGCCCCACTACCAGTCGACGACCCTGAAAATTAACATTTTGGGTACGTAAAAATGCCACAAAAGCCCGCCCAATGCCATAAGCCAGCTCACCTGTCAGCTCACCGGCGACCAATCCACGAATATCATAAGCTTTAAAAATATGTTGAGGAAACGGCATACATGTTGAGGGTTCAAATATTAGTATTTAGCATCTTGTATTTGGTATTAAGTACTGTGACTGAGATTTTAGGTTTGAGCTTTGAGGTTTGAGTATTTAAAAAATTTTACATCTAGCAGCTAAAAACTCACGCCTAAAGCTTAAAATGAAGTATTTTCCTCTCAAGCAATAACACAAAACGAACCGCGCAATCATTTCTGCTCTAACTTTGACCAAAAGACCAAAAAATTATATAATACCTTAGCAAAAAAGTCTATCAAAATTCAACCTTCCTACTCGCAAGCATGTTGAGGTTTTAGCTGATAGTGATTAGATTTTAACAAACTGAGTATTACAAATACTTGCTTAATTCATAATTCGCCTTCAACACCTGAAAACTGAAGCCTTAATTTATTATTCCTAATCCCCTATTCTCAAAGTTATGACTATCATTGATCGTTTTTCTACCCACCTCAAAAACACCCTGGCTCGTAGCATTCATGTTGCAACCGAATTGCAAAATGTCGAAGTTTTGCCAATCCACCTCTTTTTTTCCTTATTGTCTCAAAAAGGTTCGGTGGCTGCCGAAATTATTCATCGTTTTCACATCAAAAGCACGCTCGTTGAAGAAACCGTCGCCGAACTTCCTTCTGAACCAAAAATAAGCGATCAAAAAACCTTGACCCCCCTTTCGCTCGCCGCCAAAACCGCTCTTGAAAAAGCCATGAGTATTGCCCAAGAAAACCGCCACAATTATATCGGCACCGAACATCTGCTGTATGCCCTTATCAAGCTTGAAGATTCCCACATTCAGCATATCCTCGACCACAGCGGCATCAAACTCTCCGACCTAGAAAAACAGCTTACCACCGTACTTGGCAACGCCAGCCAATTTCCGCAAATTAACGATGCGGCTGAGGTCATGGAAAACATCCAAGAAAATCTCCAAGAAGAGCTAGAAAATACCGAAAAACCCGAAATCAAATTGCCCGGCAAGAAAAAAAATAAGAAAAAAGACACGGCTCTCGATTTTTTTGCCACCCAGCTCACCAGCGAAGAGGCACAAAAAAATATTGATCCAGTCATCGGACGCGAAAACGAAATTGAACGCGTGGTGCAAATACTCTGTCGACGGACCAAAAATAACCCCGTTCTTTTGGGCGAACCCGGTGTCGGAAAAACCGCTATTGTGGAAGGATTGGCCAAAAAAATCTACCAGGGAGATGTACCGGACCTCCTGCTCAATAAAAAAATTTACTCCCTTGATATGGGCATGCTCATTGCCGGTACGATCTACCGCGGCGAATTTGAAGCTCGTTTGCGCCAAGTAATGGAAGAAGTAACACAAAATCCAGATATCATTATTTTTATCGATGAACTGCACAACATTGTCGGTGCCGGGTCAAACCAGGGTACAATGGACGCCGGCAATATTCTGAAACCTGCCCTCGCTCGCGGACAGATTCGCTGCATTGGAGCCACTACACCTGCGGAATTCAAAAAATATATCGAAAGCGATGCTGCTTTAGAGCGCCGTTTCCAAAGTGTTTATGTCAAAGAACCCAGCTCTAGCGAATCAGTGGCCATTCTCAAAGGCATTCGACGCAATTATGAATCCTACCACCATCTGCATATTACCGATGATGCTTTAGAAGCAGCGGTGAGTATGTCTGAGCGTTATCTGAGCGGTAAATTTTTACCCGACAAGGCAATCGACATTCTCGACGAAGCGGCGGCGGCCAAACGCCTTACCATCAAACCAACCGCTTGGCAAACCAAGCTTTGGAAAATAAAACAAAAACTTGAAAAAACGATCCTGGCCAAAGAAACCGCCACCGCGCAAGATCAGTTTGAGGCAGCTGTCAAACTCAAAGCTCAAGAAAAAACCCTCCGTGCCGACATAAAAAATCTTGAGGACGCAACCAAAGATCAGCCAGTGGCATTTTTAGGCAAACTAACCGCTACCGATATTGCCGCTCAAATTGGAAAAATTACTGGCGCCGCCCCGTCCGAGATTATTCTCGCCGAAAAAGACCAACTACAAGATTTACCCAAACTCCTCAAACAACACATCGTGGGCCAAGACCCGGTTATCGATGATATCAGCAAAACTATCCGCCAGGCTCGTCTGGGTCTCAGCGATCCGCATCGGCCGCTGGCCTCATTTTTATTTGTCGGTGAAAGCGGTGTAGGCAAAACCGAACTGGCCAAAATTCTAGCCAACACGCTTTACCCCAATAAAAACGCGCTCATCAAACTTGACATGAGCGAATTCAGCGAAGGTTTTGGTGTCTCCAAGTTGCTCGGGTCTCCAGCTGGCTATGTTGGCTATAAAGAAAATAACCAGTTTACCGACCGGGTTAAAATGAACCCGTATTCCGTCATTCTTTTTGACGAAATAGATAAAGCACACAAAGAAGTTACCAAATTACTTTTACAAATGCTTGAAAATGGTGAAATTACCGATTCCACCGGCCGCAAGGTATCACTGCGCCATACCATCATTATCCTCACCACTTCTTTTGGGGCCGAGGATGCCAAAAAAGCTGAACTCGGGTTTGGAGGTGCTGTGCAAGGCCGAGCACAAATTACCCAACATCTTCTTCCCAAGCTGAAAGAACATTTTTCTACCGAACTTATTAACCGTCTCGATCGTGTATGCATCTTTGAACCTTTGCAACCGACCGACCTCACCAAAGTCGCGGCTCTCGAACTGCACAAATTCAACGATCGGCTGCAGAGCTACCAAACTACCCTTAAGGCTGATAACGAAACTTTGGAATGGCTGGTGAAAAACACCGGTGAAAAACAACCTGGAGCGCGTGATATCCGCCGCGAAGTGCGCAAAGAAGTCGAACAATTACTCGCTGAAATCATCTTGCAGAAAAAAATTAAATCTGCGTATAATCTCCGTGTCGAAAAAGAAAAATTAGTGGTAAAATAATACTTGATCTATGGCTGAGGCCGCTCTCCACACTCCTCCGACCGTACCTAACTCTTCACAAAATGGCGAGGCTGTTCATGCGCGCCCAACCGCTGGAGCCGCAGCGCCGTTTCGCTCTCCCCCCACTACCACCCCCAGCGAACCCTACAACCCGTATCCAGCCAATGATGACGGCTCTACTCCCCCGCTCGTCAGTGATAGTTTTTTGGACGAACCAGACACACAAACTCCCGATGAGACTGAACGCTCAACCACTCCACCCAGAGCCTCCGGACATTTTTCTGTTGCCACCACTGCGCGCACTCAGCAACCTAAAGCAACCCGGTCACGCCCCTCTGCCAATCGCACTGCCATCCAACAAGCGCTCAACCAAATTCAACAAAACGTAACCGCTCTAGAACAGCAACTCGCTCTAAACAAACAAGAAATAAATACCCTGCAAGATCAGATCAGCAAAAGCCAGTTTCGTTTTTTTAAATCAATATTTTTTTTCGCTGTTTTTTCAGATTTTTTCAATATCTTTGAATTTTTTATCAGCCTGGGGCTGCTTGCGAGCATTACAAATTCTGCTGTCGTCCTTCTCCTAAAATTAATAAGACAACCGCAAAATGTCCAAAGGCATTTTGACCAAGCTTTTTTATCTACCCTCGTAGTAGAACTTACACCGGTGGTCAATACTCTTCCCTATTTCAGCTGGAAAATCGCCAAAATAAAATATAAATCAGAAAAAGATCTCTCCGAAGTAAAGAAGCGCTTAAAGCAAGTCGAAAAAAAACACTCCCAACTCCTTGGCCAAAAAAATTATCTTATCCAAAAAGCTAATCAATTCATTCAACTTCTTTAAACCTATGCACAGCTCAACCAAAAAAATTATTCTCATCGTTCTTCTCTTGGTCGTAGCCGGGCTGATTGCTTTCGCACTCTATACTCTTTTTTTCAAAACGCCAGAGCTAGGCCAACCTTCCAACCAAAATACCAATTCAAGCCAAACCGGAGTTTTTCCCAAAGCTCAAGACAACAACCAGACTACCGCAACAAATTCAAACAGTACCGGAAATTCTTTGCCCAGCGCCGGCACTATCCCCAAACCTGGTTCAGCTACCTTTGAACCCACTCCTGTGGCTAAAATTACCCCTAATACCGCTGATTTTCCCTCGTTATCATCTAGTAACGGCTCTTTGCGTTACCAAAACAGCTCCGACGGTAAGTTTTACCGCGTCGACAAAACCGGCGCCGTTACCCCTCTGTCTGACCAAGTTTTTTATCGCGTCGACAAAGTTACTTGGGCCACCAACCAAGATAAAGCAGTGTTAGAATACCCGGATGGCTCCAAAACCATTTATAACTTTGAAACAAAAAAACAAGTTTCTTTACCCAAACACTGGGAAGATTTTTCTTTTTCACCCACGGGAAGCGAAATTGCTGCCAAAAGCATGGGTTTATCTCCAGAAAATCGCTGGCTCGTAACCGCCAAAGACGATGGTACTGGCACCCAACTCATTGAGCCTATGGGTGACTACGCCGACCAAGTGCAGGTAAACTGGTCGCCAAGCCGGCAAACTGTAGCTTTTTCCAAAACCGGCCAAGCGCTCGGTGCCGACCGCCAACAAATTCTCATGATCGGTTTAAATGGCGAAAACTTCAAATCTCTCACCGTTGAAGGTTTAAATTTTCTACCCGAATGGTCACCGACCGGCAAAAAACTTCTCTACAGCTCAGATAGCGCGCGCAGTGATTTTAAACCTGAACTCTGGATTGTTGATGCGTATGGAGATGATATTGGCAGCAATCGCCAATCCATCAAACTCAATACCTGGGCCGATAAATGCACGTTTGCCGATGACACCACTCTTTTTTGCGCAGTACCTCGCGACCTACCCCAGGGAGCCGGGATGGCACGCGATTTAAGTTCAGGTAGCTACGACGATGTTTATAAAGTAGATGTCACGACCGGACTCAAAACTCCTATTTCGCTCGGCAGCGACAACTATACTGTCAAATCCCTCTCTTACGACAAAACAAAAAACCAGCTGCTTTTTACCGACAATAACCAAAGCGGTATTTTTCAAGTAAAACTTTAGTATGCACCATCACAAAAAACTCTACCTCTGCCTCGCTCTACTCATTGCCACCAGCATAGTTTTTCTCTGGTACCAAATTCATAAAGCCACTGACATTCACACTTCTCAAGATACGAGCCCACTCATTGCGAGCTACCCTACCGATATTCCACTTGACGGCACCGAACCAACTCTTGGTACGCCTGGCGCTGACATTCAAATCATCGAATTTAACGATGTTAGTTGCAAAGATTGCCTCGCTACCCATGTTTTAATTGAAAATTTTATTAATAACCATCCCGGTCAACTTGAACTCATCTGGAAAAATACCACCAAAAACAGTTTTTTCACTGCGAGCGATGTGCCGTCAGCGGCCGCTCTATGCGCTCATGAACAACGCGCATTTTGGGATTTTCTGCACGCCAGTCTGGGTAAATACAAACGTATTCCCGAAGACATCAACCAACTGCAAAATCTCGCTACTGAAACCAAACTTAAGAGCGATGTTTGGAATACCTGCTTAGCCAGCGAAGCAACCAAACAAAAAATTCTGACTTCCAAAACCACTAGTCGGGATCTCAAAATTTTAAGCGCCCCTACCTTGTTTATAAACAACAAACAAATTTTTTTAACCCCTGAAATTAATATTACCGATTTACTCACTTCACTCACCTCTCAATAAATATGTTTTTAAAAAAATATTTTTTATTGGCCTTTTTAACCTTTGGTATTACAACCGGGCTTCTAAAAAGTGAAATAAGTTTGGCGGTCGGTGCTTGCTACTGCGAAGGCAAAACAAGTGAATGCAGATTAAGCACCGTCAACAAAGATAACGAAGGCAAGTTTTCCGGCCAATTTTCTGCAGAAATAGTGGCCAAGGATGTTACCGGCCAAGCTGATTGTGATAATTTTTTAAAAATATTTAACACTGAACAGAATAAAGAATACACCAAATGTAAATTTAGTCCCAATCCCGATTGCAGCAACCTCATCTGTAATGCTCAAAAATGTTCCAAAATAGACAGATCGTGTGAAGTTAACAGCGATTGCTCACCCGGTGGATTGGGCTTGGGCATAAGTCAATGTATCAACCAATTCTGCTACCTCGATAGTGTGGCTTGGCAAGAATACCAAAAAAATGAACCGCTCTTTGGGAACGCCACCAAACTGCAAATGCAAACACCCAAAACAGAAATTAGTATTCCGGGCTTAGTTTTTTCAGGTGCCACATCTACTCTTGATAGCCAGGGTTTTATCCATCTACCCTGGCTCGCGGAATACTTGTCGGCTTTATACAAGTTTGGTTTAGTGGCTTCAAGTATTATCGCCGCAATGATGGTCATATTTGAAGGCTTTAAAGTGGTTGGCTCCGCGGGCAATGGCGAAGTGAAATCACACGCTTATGAACGAATACTCCAAATAGCGATTGGTTTATGCATCGGTTGGGGATCATTTACCATTCTTTACAACATTAACCCGGATTTAGTCGGTTTTAAAATTTTAAAAATTAAATACATTGAAGGCGATCCTTTGGAGGAAAGCCTGGGCAAAACTTCATCTGTCACATCTGACGACGATGCCGCACCTTCCGCCGGCAGTCATACGTCGTCGGTTACCACCTGTCCTTTTACTCTCAGTTCAACGGTTGGCCAATCTTCAAAAATAGAATTCCGCAATAAAATGGGCAGTGTGGTAGTTACCAATAATACTCGAGATAAAGTAGTCCAAATCGCTGACATTGCTGACGCCTGCAATGTCAGCTGGGGATCTTGTGGCAATTTTGCCGGTACTGTTAATGCTCTCGCCGGCATCGGCAATACGAGCTGTATCTCTACCGACGGCAAATGCAACGACGGCACCAAAGGAACCAAAATTTTTGAACTCAACAAAATACAAAGAAAATTTTTAGCTGGTTGGCTCTGCGAGATAGATAGTGACGCCGCAGGCAAACAACGGCCTCCCGGAGAATGCGTACAAACCAAAAATGAAGCTGTCAAAAAAGTCCGTGATTATTTTTTAAGCGAAAAACAAGCCGGGAATCTTACGAGTGACTGGCCAGACGGTATAGCCAACAAACTACGTCCCGGAGATCGTATCACTGTTTATAATGGAAATAAAGATTTAATGGGTTCGCACGCCGCCATTTTTGTCGGCTGGGCTGGTAATGGGCAAATGCAGGTTATCCAGGGTGGAGCTGGTGGCAAAGGCGACGAAAATGGCCGAGCACGCAAAGGTACTATTTGCGTCAAAACCTCCTGTGGCGAATCTATGATCCCGCTCATCGGCGCTTGGTCCGCTGGCCAATAAACCTCTTTTTTACATGAAAAATACTACCCTTTTTGTCTGCGCCAACTGTGATGCTCAAACCGCCAAATGGACCGGGCGCTGTTTGGAATGCGGGCAATGGGGTACGGTGGTAGAAACCACTCGCAGCGCCACAACCCCCAGCACAACTCATGGCGCTATCGTGCCTACGGTAGCCGCTCTCAAAACCCAACATCTCAAAGATATCACCGCCCAAGCTGATTCTCGCCACGTTACCAAACTCAAAGAACTGGACCGTGTGCTGGGTGGTGGTCTGGTTCCCGGTAGTCTCATACTCCTTGGTGGCGAACCTGGTATCGGCAAATCGACCCTGGCCCTGCAACTGGCCGGAAGTGTGCCACATACACTCTATATTTCTGCCGAAGAATCCGTCGAACAGATTAAACTCCGCACCGAACGCATGCAACTCTTGGCCCCGACTTTGGAACTCGTGAGCGCCAACCAGCTTGAGGCGATTATAGCTACCATTATTGCCCACAAACCCGCGCTCACCATTCTTGACTCAATCCAGACCATTGCTGCCGATGACGGCGAATCCGGTAGTGCGAGCCATATTCGTACTGTTGCCGCCCGTCTACTCGAAGTGGCCAAGACCTACCATGTTTCCATCGTTATTATCGGACATGTTACCAAAGAAGGCGCTATTGCCGGCCCCAAAACTCTGGAGCATTTGGTAGACACTGTTATGTATCTCGAAGGTGATCGCCATCATTTTTACCGAATTTTGCGCACCACCAAAAACCGCTTTGGTGCGACCGATGAAATTGGGGTATTTGAAATGCGCGAAAATGGCTTACAGGAAGTGTCCAACCCTTCCGCCAGCTTTCTTTCAGAACGCAGCGAAAACCCACCCGGCAATGTTATTACCTGCCTCATCGAAGGCAGCCGGGCCGTACTTGTAGAAATCCAGGCTTTGGTGAATAAAACCGCGTTTGGCTATCCCACCCGCAAAGCCAGTGGTTTTGATATCAACCGCCTCCATGTGATTATCGCTATTTTACAAAAACGCGCCGGCCTTGCGCTCGGCGATTGCGACGTACTCCTCAATGTTGTTGGTGGTCTTTCTGCCGATGAACCGGCCGCTGATTTGGCGGTGGCTATTGCCATTGCGAGCGCCTATAAAGACCAGCCGCTCGGTGCTGATTTGGCCGTATTCGGCGAAGTAGGCTTAGGTGGCGAAGTGCGCAGTATTTCTCAAACTGAAAAACGCATTAAAGAATGCGAACAGCTCGGTCTCAAACGAATTATCGCACCCAAAAACAGCTCCACCAAAAAAGCCGGCAAAATAAAAATAATTTCCGTAACAAACATTAAAGAAATTATTAAATAGACCTATTCACAAACTACCGCCAACCAGCTCAGCTCACCCTTCCTTATCAAGAACTAACATCGTCAACCGTTGTCCCGAACACATGCACAGTGACGCCAACTGGCCACAGCAAGCAGGAGTTGGTACGTAGGATCGGCGCTGTTGTTTGAGCATAGCCAAGTTCAGTGCCGAAGCGACGACGAACTGATGGCAGTGGCAGAACAGAGCATTCGTTCGGTGGTTTTTTTGGTTACTTTTTTGTCCACACAAAAAAGTAAGAGAGAACCTTACAAATATAATCATCACCTGACGACCATGATTTATTTGAATAAAAAAAATCTCTTGTTTATGAACAAGAGATTTTTAGTTACTTGGCTATTTTAGCAATTGATCCAACCCACCGTTTGCCGAATTATTTAAATGACTTTTTACCAGACTTTCAAGTGTGGCAATATGTGCCTGAAGTGCTCGGTATTTATCGGGAACTAAAGACCCATTTTTGAGAATCGCCCGCGCTGCCAACAGCTGTTGAGCTGTTTGCAAAAATTGTTTGTCATGACCTGTTTTTACCTTAGACTTCCAACCATCCACCAACCGAAAAGCAAAACGCGCCGGATCTTCATTGATGCGTAAATCAGCCACACCGCGCATACCTGGTGTAAAATCAATACGATAGGTAAAGCTCGTGCCAGACTGGCCATCACCAACATTACCAATAGCAATTGTAGCACTACTGCGTTCTTGTTCATTAAACCACTCATCGCGTGAGCCAGAAGTAAAGGTCGAAGCCAAAATTTTTCCAGGCTCATGTCCGCTAGCCTCTACTTTTAAATCCCCTGGAGTATCCATGGCTGCATGTGAGGCAAAAATTCTTTGTCCACCATCCGAATACTTCGCCACATTTGGCGACGTAGCAAAAGTATCTTGAGTAAATTTTAATCCAGCAGCACGATCCTCTACCGAAAAACTCTCTGCTAATTTTTCTCGTCCATCTTGTCGTGCTTTTGGCTCATAAACAAAACTGTCATTTGATTGAGTCGTTGGTTGATCGCTCCAAGCAAAATTATTTTGATTTTTTTCCGTCCCAGCCATCGGGTCTCGCAAAGAAAAAGTGGCTCCTTCGGCTTTTAAAGCGGGTCTCGTAGAGGCTTGCGTCAATTCGCCACGGCTTTGTCCGGCCTGACTTACCCCATTACCTGTTGGGTTAAGTAAAGTTCCAATTAACGCTGCTACCCCAGCCACTTTTTTCAATAAACCTCCAAATAATCGTGTGACTACCGGTCGAGCCGGTGGCAAATTTTGTTGTGGTGTCTGGACAAAACGATCTATTTTTGGAAAAGATGCGGCTGCGCCTACTTTTGGTGACATCGACAATGCGGCGATGGGGAGATTTTTTTTAAGAGCAGCTATTCTTTTTGACAAACTTACTATAACCACTTCCATACGAGTAATAAGCCGTTGCTTATCCATTGAAGATAAAGGAATTTTGTTTCCACCCGTATCTAATTTTGATTTACCGGCAGCATCAACCTTCACCCCCCCTGTTAACTCCCAATATGCTTGATCAAATAAAGCAACGGTCTCTAAAAAATTTTTTCTACCTACAGGACCCATGGCAGAAACCACTTGATTATATTCGCTCATTAAAATTCTTTTCTGACCCAGAGCTCTATCGGCCACATTTTTTATCTCTACTTCCGAAGCAAGCGCGGGTTCAATCATTATTTTTTCTGGAACTGCTACATCAGGCTGACGATGATGAATAACTCCTTCGCGACGATTGCTCATATAAAAAATAACTCTAAATATAGCCTTATAATTAGCACAAAAAGTCTCATTTGTCAATTTTTTATCCACCAAATTTGGGATGCCACGTTAGTGTTGAATTTGAATTATGAATTAAGTATTGAGCTGTGAGAAAACTTTGTCATTAATTGTTTTTATGCCCGACAATAGGCAGGTCACTTCGTTTATCGCAATGACAACAAGGAAAAATTTCACCCCTAACAGCTAAAAGCTCATGCCTAAAAGCTTAAAACTTGTATGGTGCTGTTTACTCCAAATGCAACCTTTCTTCCCAGTGTTCAAGTTGTTGTTTGAGAAGAGGATATTGATCGTAGTCGCGGCTGAGGCGGTCGGCGGCCAGGCGAGCTTTTTTTATGAGATCAACATCAGCGAGGGTAGCGAGGCGCAGCTGGCTCAAACCACTTTGTTCGCGGCCATACACTTCGCCTGGTCCGCGCAGCTCCAGATCCTTCTCGGCCAAAGCAAATCCGCTCGCGGTCTTAGCAAAAAAAGCCAATCGCTCCACTGTCGACGAACTTTTACTCTGGGTAAACACCAAACAATACGATTGATACTGGCTTCGCCCTACCCGACCACGAAATTGATGCAGTTGCGCCAGGCCAAACCGATCCGCCCCTTCAACCATCATCACTGTAGCATTCGGAATATCCACCCCCACTTCAATTACAGAGGTAGAGACTAAAACATCAATGGCCCGCTCACGAAAATCTTGCATAATTTTTTCTTTGTCGGTAGGTTTGAGCTTACCATGCAAAAACCCAACCTTATACTCTGGAAAAACAGTTTTTGACAAATATTCATATTCTTTCATCACCGATCGCTGTTCAATACTGCCGCTTAGCGCCGGCTTATTTTCGTCTTCTTCAATGAGCGGACAAACCACAAAGCATTGATGGCCTTTTTGTATTTCACTGCGAATAAAATCATAAGCCTGAGTACGCTGATTGTTTTGCACCAGGCGTGTAACAATAGGTAAACGGCCTGGCGGCAATTCTTTGAGCGCCGAATAATCCAAATCACCATAAGCAATAATGGCGAGTGAACGCGGAATCGGAGTGGCGGTCATGCTCAAAAAATGAATGCCCGCCATTTTCTCGGCCAAAATTTTACGCTGCTCCACCCCAAACCGATGCTGTTCATCAACAATCACCAACCCCAACTGCTGAAAAACCACATTTTCACTCAGAAGAGCCTGGGTGCCGATAATAACTTGGGCTTCCCCAGTGGCAATAGCTTCAAGCATGGTTTTTTTACTTACCACCGTAGCTATCCCAGCCGTATACAGTATTCGTTCGGTACGAGTAAACAAAGCCACGCGCACCATAGCCGGAAAAATTTTGCGTGTGAGTGACTCAGCATGTTGGCGCGCCAAAATTTCTGTAGGTACCATGAGCGCCGACTGAAAACCGTTAAGCGCGGTATTATATATAGCCAGTGCGGCCACCACAGTTTTTCCCGAACCAACATCACCCGCCAACAATCGGTTCATAACCGTTGGCTTCATAGTGTCTTGAAGGATTTCCCAGGCAGCCTGTTTTTGCGGTCGAGTTAAAGCAAAGGGTAAGGTTTGAACAAAAGCTTTCATTTCTGACTCGTAAAATTTAAGCGCAGCGGCCGGCATAGTAGCGCGATGACGACGTGATAATACACCCATCATTTGCAGCAAAAATAACTCATTAAATTTAAGCCGCATTAAGCCAGCCTGCAGCGCCTCATGATCATCGGGAAAATGGATTTGTGCGAGCGCTATATGAAGCGGCAACAAACCATACTCACGAGCAATGTCCGCAGGTAGCCAATCTTGCGTATCCCCCACTGCTCTAAGGGCTTCACCTACTAAAAATCGCAATTGCTTTTGGGTAATGCCATAGGTTAGCGGATACATCGGCACAATCCGCCCGGTATGGCGTGGCGCCTGGCCAGTATCACGTTCATAGCTCGGAGCAATAAGCTCGGCACCCAGCATCGTTTGTTTAACTTCGCCCGAGAGATATACACTCTGCCCCGGCGCCAGGTTTTTGGTAATAAACGGCTGATTAAACCAAGCCACCCGAATACTACCGGAACCATCGCTCACCAGCGCCTCGGTAATCATTTTTTTAGTCTTAAAACTGCGCTTATTGGCAATCAGCTCAATTTTTCCTCGCACTGTGACGCTCTGCGCGCTTTGCACCTCTGCGATAGGAATAATCCGGCTAAAATCTTCATAACGAAAAGGATAGTACGACAACAAATCCGCCGCACTCTTAAGGCCAAGGCGCGCCAAAGTTTCAGCCAATTTTTTTCCCACGGTTTTCATTTCTGTAACCGGCGTCATAAGTAGCATAGAACATTATTGTATAGGAAAAAAAGAAACAAAGTAAGTTGCCTAAATTTTTTTGTTTTACTTAAATCAAAATCTCCTTAAAACAAAAAAATACCCCTCTACAAAAAGCAGGGATTTTTGGTGCCGTGCGCGGGAACCTTACTCGTTCGCTCTCACGGACTCTTTGGAACCCTGCGGTTCCAATACCTCCGCTACGAAAACCTCCCTGTTTCCGACCCTACCCGGTTCAAATCCCTCTAATCAAACCACATCTAAAACTAAAAATCTCTTTCATCATAGAAAGAGATTTACTTCTGTGCCGCGGGCGGGAATCGAACCCGCATGCCTTTCGGCGAGGGATTTTAAGTCC
>CAYOFO010000023.1:0-19057 GCA_964403325.1 uncultured Gammaproteobacteria bacterium
CGCAAGGCACAAAGGCATACAAAACCCCCCCAGGCTTCAACACCCGGTATATTTCTTTTATGAAAGCATCCGGATCGTGAACATGCTCTAACACATCAAATACCAAAACCGCATCTAAAGTGGCGTCCTGGTAGACCAAACGATGTGGAGCACTCACTTCATATATCACTCCATCCTGAGTCTGCTGAGCGGTGGCAATGGCCGCTTGGCTAATATCCGTTCCCAAACAACGAAGTTCTGGGCGTAGCAATTTGATGCTGCGAATAAACTGCCCGGCACCTGAACCAACTTCAAGGACACTTTGTCCCGGCTGTAACTCCCGCAAAGCTAGGAGCGCCTCTCGTAAACGAAAAGCTGTAGGATGGCTGGGCTTCAGACTGGCTTCGCCTTTCCCCCAAATCGACTGCTCATAGTTAAATGAAGTCATACAAGCTCATGATTTATTATACCGAGATAAATCTGTTCAATCTTTTTAGTATGCTGCCCCAAGCTATAATCCGACAAAACTTTTTGACGTGTAGCATGCGCTATTTTTTTTCGATCAGATTCATTCAAAGCCAAGCATTTTTTTAAGGCAATTACCAAACTTTCTTCACTATACGGATTAAATAAAAAGCCGCTATCTTCAGAGAATCTGCCTCGGAGTCCAGGAACATCACTCGCAACCACGGGCAAACCAACTGCCATGGCTTCGGCCACCACGAGTGAAAAAGATTCAGCAGATGAAACTACCGCGAGACAGCTCGCTGCGTTATAGTAACCGGCTAAACGCCGTGGATGAGAACAACTACCCGCAAACATAATGCGTTTTTCTAACCCCATTTTTACGGCCAGTCGCTTATACTTAGGTAGTTTTTGACCTCCCCCTACTACCAAAAGAACAATATTATCATCGAGCTTAGCCAAAGCTGACATAAGAAAATCAAGTCTTTTGACCTTCAATAAATTACCCACAAATAAAATAATTTTTTTGTCCGTCCAGTGCTCTAAATCCAGTCGAGACATATCCACGGTTTCTGGTCTAAATACCTCAGTATCAACCCCGTTTAATACTTCAACCACTTTTTTTTGAGGTAGATGCTTGTTATGCACATGATGAAAGAAATAATCCTTATCAACCACGAGTACTTTTTGCGCGTGAGAAAAAATAAAACGATGTACCGTATGATGATAAAAAAATTGCACCAAGCGCTTCCACCAACTTTCAGCACGTGCCGCCATATGAAAGGTAACAATATACTTCTGACCAAACAAAATATTGGCAATCAACACCCACTCCGCACCACCATAAAAAGGATAATGCAAGTGCACTACATCAAAATGTTTTAGCTGATGCACTAAATGGGGAATAAATCCGGCGGCCGTTGAACGCAAGAGAGGTTTGATGCGAATCACTCGAAAAGGAAATTTACTATCATTATACGCCGTGTCCGGATACCGCACCGTAAACACCGTTACTTGGTGACCTTTTTGCGCCAAATTTTTGGCTTCATCAAGACAAACCTGCCCCATTCCACCCACATGTGGTGCAAACACCGAAACAACATGGGCAATTTTCATATTTTTTCATTTTTTATTTTGGCCAAAGCCAGCTGACGAGTGAGTGTTGCGACATCTTTATTGAGACGCTCTATTTTTACATTGAGTTGAAAATTCATAAAAAATAAAAGGGCAACTGCGCTATATACTGCCAAATCCGCTCCTCGACCGATACCTACTAATTCCGCTAAACGTGCACTCGTATTGGGGAGGACAACTAACACACTGGCCATAAGCCAGACCATGGTCCACAAAAAACAAAGGGATAAATCTAATTCGTGACGCCTAAAGCGCCACCAAACTCGCGTCAATGCACCAAGAAAAAAAAGTAAAAGTATAGCTTGTATGATCATCATACTCAAAACAAAAACTCTATTTAAATAAAACGATGGAAAAACCAATCCCAAACAATTTTTACCCCACCCCGCCAACCCTGACCGTAACGATGGTAGCGTACTTCCACTGAAATTTCTTGAAAACGTAATCCGTACTTTTTAATTTGGGACAAAATTTCTGAGTTGTGTGCCATTTTATTATGAGAAATACGGATGATGGCTAAAGCGCGCGCCGAGAATACGCGAAAACCGTTTTGCGGATCGCTCAGCCACAAACCGGTTAAGCAATAGTTAACAATGCGGCCTACAGGTAAAATAAAATATTTTTTACTTAACGGTAAACGAGATCGATCATCAAGAAATCGTGAGCCAAGCACTGCGTCCAGCTCATTTTTTTTTAGATATTCTAACGCTGGCGCAAGATCAGCCGGATTAAACTGTCCATCACCATCAAAATGAATTACCGTTCGCGCCCCGTTCATTCGAGCAAACTCATTTCCTGTTTCTAAAGCGGCTCCCTGACCGCAATTAACCTCGTGGCGAAGCAACGTAACCGGAAATTTGACTACAACTTGGGCCGTGCTGTCGGTAGAACCATCGTCTACCACGATAATACGATAAGGACAGGCGCTCAAGCCTTCTAGCACCACTCCAATATTCTTTGCTTCATTCCAAACTGGAATAACTACAAAAACATTATCCAAATTATGGGGTATCGGACTTGGAGTAGAGCATGGATTCTTTGAAAGCAATGGCATAATCTATAGTTTTACGTAAACCATCAGACAAACGAACCAAAGGAAACCAGCCTAAATTATTTTTGGCCAAACGCAAATCGGGCAAACCTTTTTTTGTAATAAAGGATAATGGTTCGCGTGAAGAAATAGCCGAAGACGAAGAAGTCATTTCAATAATCAGTTGAGCCAGATCGACAAGTTTAATAACCTGATCCCCACCTAAATTAACCACTTTCATTTCTGGGTCGCTTGCCATCAGTCGACCCAGCCCATCAATTATATCCGTGATATAACAAAGGGCGGTGCTGGCTTCATTATCGCCGTAGAGCACAATGGATTCATTGTTGAGAGCGCTCATGATCCAATCAATAACTGGCTGGCCTTCAAATAATTTCATGCGTGGCCCAAAGGTGGTAAAAATCCGGGCTATTTTAGCATCAAGGCCGTACACTTGGCGATATGTTTCCACACAGGTTTCCGCAAACCTTTTCCCTTCGTCGTAACAAGCTCGGGGCGACAGATGGTCAACCACCCCCTGATCTTCTTCTTTAAAAGTATCTCGATCGCTACGGGCTGAACCATACACCACCGCGCTTGAAGTAAATAAATACTTGGCGCGATATTTGACTGCTAAATTTAAAGTATTGATCATTGCCATTGAATTGGCCAGCAATGATTTCATCTTGAGTTTTTCAAAATCATCCGGACTGGTGGGGCAAGCTAAATGATAAATTTCTTGCACCCCCTGAAATTTAATACGAAATTTTTCTAATTCAGAAAATTCTTCCAGATTGATAGGTTTGTTAATATCATAATTAATAAACTCAAAATCCGGATATTGCAAAAGGTGATTGATGTTATAAGGACTTGAATTCGAAAAATCATCCAAACAAATCACCTTAGCCTCTTTCAAGAGTCGGTCGCACAAATGCGAACCAATAAAACCGGCCCCACCGGTTACCAACACATTTTTCTTTTCAAAAATAGGTGTATCCATACAAGACTTATAATCAAAAATACCTTCTTATTATACCACAGTTACTCGTAAAAACATTCTAAATTTAGAAAATCTGTCCGCCCACTTCGGGGAATATGCGCTCTTTAACGAATTTGCCTCGAGCGGTCTTCTCTACAAACCGACCCCCTGTAGCCGAAAAAACCAAAATATTCTCTCCACTCCTATTATCCGCCGGGTCAAATAGTAAAATGTGCGGATTTATGCCAACCGGTAAGTTTAAAACATCCTCCCGATAACTCCCGGTAATAAAATCCACCACAATCTGTTTTTGTTCCTTATTTTTTTGCACCAGCAACACTACTTGATCACGACCATTTTCTTGCCAGAGATCACCAATTTTAAGGTCGTACACATTTGTTACTCCCGGCCAAAAAAATGTATGCTGAACAGCACCTCGCCAATCCCACGCCTCCAACTGCAAACCTTTTGCCTGCAGTTTAGCTATCACCAGATTATTATTACCATTTATTGCCCAATTTTTTACCTGATCAACACGCAGTTTATCGGGCGCTTTTTCTCCACTAAACGAGATGGACGAAAAAATACTCTGTTGTCGACGTGGATCAAACTCTTCAAGCACGATCTTTTGTCGATCCACTACCATTATTTTCTTAAAGTTATTCCCCAAAGCACTCACCGGCAAAAATATTTCTTTTTGCAACACCCCAGCCTTACTCATGAGACGCAGATAAAAAAATGAATCGCGCTGCAATAATACAGCGAGCATTCCTCCTTCTAAACCACTTCCCATATCTGCCCAAATAATGCGCGCCTTATTGCGATCACCTCGATACAGTTCAGTTACCGCAGACGACTGTGTGTCGAGCTCAAAAACACTATTAGCCCGTAAAAATAAAACTACTTTGCCTTTTACAGATAAATTTTTGAGAGCCAGAGTCTGTTCGGCAGCCCTCCCAATATCCAGGGTTCCGGCACCAAGCTGGTGTGCAAAAACCGGGTTTACCCCCTCAATATTTACCGCCGTCGATTTCAGAATACTTAAAATTTCGTCCGGGGTCAGAGCCGGATAAATACTTTTCATTAAAGCCGCGGTTCCGGCAACGAGCGGGGCGGAAAAAGATGTTCCCGCCCACTCACCCCCAAATGTACTGTCAAATCCCTGATCTGGAGCAAAAACTTCGGTGCTAAAAATACTTTCTCCCGGCGCTACAATATCAACACAACTACCAAAATTAGCAAAGTTACTCAAAGTATTATTCAAATTAACTGAAGAGACCCCAAAAATCCACGGCCGAGCAGCCTGATTGTCGTAGCAAACAGGGTATACCGGATGAGCATCCAAGTCTCCCTCTCCCTGCTCGCGGGCATTCCCGGCAGCAGCGACGACTACAACGCCTTTTTGATAGGCCCGGTATAAAGCCGCTCGCAAATTTTCATCATTACTTGTACCTACAAAACTCAAAGAAATAACCTGAGCCCCATTGTTAACAGCATAGTTAACAGATTCAATTACCGTATCCACAAAACCAGACCCTGTACTTTCAATGGCTCGCAGCGGCATGATCTGCACCTGCCAATTAACCCCCGTTCCATATTGGCCGTTGTTACCAACCGCCCCAATTAAGCCCGCCAACACCGTCCCGTGCTCAACCGCACCTTTAGTTGCTACTCCACCAACCTCCAAATTACGAGGATTATTGTTATTATCAATAAAATTCCAACCATGTATATCATCAATAAAGCCATTATTATCATCATCTTGGCCATTATCCGCGATTTCTCGGCTGTTGGTCCAAATATTATCTTTTAAATCCTTGTTCAAGATATCAACCCCACTATCAATGACGGCAACGATCACTTTTTTTGATCCAGTCGAAATATTCCAGGCAACAGGCGCCCGCACCGCGTCCCAAACCGGTTTTTGCCAAACGTAATAAGCATCATTAGGCTCAAGCGCCAAACAAAAATTTATCGGCATCAATGCCATTATCACGAGCGCTACCATTGATTTTTTTCGTAAAAATGGTATATTTTAAGTCAAAATAGATTCAATAATTGAATTGATTATACCAAATTTACTTCAAAAGAAGAAACTATGTATCGCATCAAGCAATTTCTCCTAGCTCTCGGCGATCTCATGTGCCTCTACCTCGGACTCCTGCTCGCTCTCACGCTGCGGTACTGGTCTTTTTCTTTTGCATCATTTTATAACTTATTCTGGCCGTTATCTGGTTTATTCCTCATAGCTCTCGTTATTCAATTTATCGTTGGATTATACGATTTAGCACAATGCAAAAATACCTGGCTTTTTTACCAAAAAATCTTCATCAGCTCCCTTCTCTGGGTTATAGTTGGCATTATATATTTTTATATTGACCCCAAACAATTTATTACACCAAAAACCATTCTCCTTCTCAATGCGGTCTTAGGCTTTGGTTTACTGAGCTTGGTACGAGGGCTCCATAACCGTTTTTTATTTAACAACTGGCTCGAAACGGTCTTAATCATCGGTTTAAACCCAGCCAGCGCAGAGCTTGTCGAACACCTTTCTCGCACCAAACAACTGGGGTATAGTATTGCCGGTATTATTGATGAAGGGCTGGCACAAGAACCTGCTTGCCATATACCATGTCCAATTTTTTCTTCTTTAGAAAATTTTGAAAAAAGTTTATCAAATCACCCGTTTCCGGAAATCATTGTCCTGTCACCTGATTTCAAAAACAGTGTTTCTTTTTGGAACAAGCTCTATGAAAAATTTTTCTTTCGCACGCGCGTCATCCATCTGGCTGACTTTTACGAAAAAATCACCGGACGAATTCCCCCATTCACTTTTTCCGTCGACTGGTTTCTTACTAAATTTTCCGAGCAACGTTCCAAAAATTATGATCGACTAAGAATTATCATTGATTATGCAGCCGGCTGCTTTATTGGCTTCATTTGGCTCATCACTCTCCCCTTTATTGCTTTACTCGTTAAAATAAGCTCAAGTGGCCCTATTTTCTTTACCCAAACACGGGTAGGCAAACTTGGCAAAAATTTTACCATTATCAAATACCGCACTATGCAATCATTTGGCATTCATGGGAGTGCCGAACTCAATGGGCCTGAATTTGCTCAAATCAATGATAAACGCATTACCCCCATTGGTAAATTTTTGCGCCGCACTCGCCTTGATGAATTGCCTCAATTTATAAATATCTTGCACGGCGAAATGTCTCTCATTGGACCACGACCGGAACGCCCAGAATTTGTGGCCGAACTGACCGGTCGCATGCCATTTTATACCCTACGACATTTGGTAAAACCAGGCCTCACCGGCTGGGCTCAACTCCACCACGGCTATTCCGGCACTCTCGAAGAAAACTTACGCAAGCTGGAATACGATTTGTACTATATAAAAAACTGCACTCCTATTCTAGATATTACCATCATTCTTAAAACCATTAATATTATCGTCCGAATGGCTGGACGATAAAAAACAGAGTGTAAAAACTCTGTTTTTTTGTCTCTTTTTTAAACTTCCTGCAGCCAAAATCCAAACCTTGCTAAATATCTGTCCACAATTTCTCCTGCGCATCGCCTGACCGGGCATTGAGCTTATAACCAAGAAGTTTGCGATAATTACTACGCGCATTTCTCACAAAAAAGGCCGCTGTTGTTTCTCCGACATGTCCATTTACAATAGATCGCGGCGCTACGACTAAGGCCACTTCGCCAACCCCAGTCGCCATAACATCTACATCACTTAAAAACGGCGCCATACCCGGGTGGGTATGAAACCACCCTACTCGAGTTCTCTGAGTTTGCGGATGACAATAGAGAATTGGCATGCTGGCATGCGCAACTGTCCCCTGAGAAAAAGAATCCGGTGTAAAGATAACATCTTCAATATTCACTCCCACCACCTGGCCATTTTTCATTACTACTCGACCAAACAATTGGCCCGAAAATTCTTGTACCATCCCATATTTACCCATTACAACCCCATTTTCTTTTTCCGCAATAAAATTACGAATGCGTACCAAGCAGGCAGGTTCAACGTATAACTCATAACTTTCTTTTTTACACTCCCCTCTTTCTATATACATACCTTGGGGTATCTCCATACATTGAGGTAGTAATGTCTGACGTGTAAAATCTTTGAGCGACAAACTTCTACCAAAAAACTCAGTAGCTCCAGACAGAATTTCCCTGTACTGCCCCAGATCATCCGGCACCACCCGAACCATGGGAGCAGGTGGTTTTTCTCCCACTTCCGATGTATCATCCTCTACTACGCCAATAATCCGTACAAGCGGTGTTTCAGGTTCATCCGGCAATATTTTCACCCATGGAACTTCTGTTGTCCTTTGTTCTTCCGATAAAATACGCACCATTGGTACTTCCGGTGTTGCCGATTTTCTCCTAAAAGGCCAAATCATAGACTTAAAATTAAGAATTACCTTTCCGTATTTTTCTTAAAACCTGAGCCAATTTTGCTAAAATTGAGTTACCGTGTTGCTGAGACGATTGAACTCTCTCAAGCGCGGGAGATGAAGGACTGTTTGACGTAACACGTGCAATATGTCGTGGCGCAACACGTACGACACGTCGCTGTGTTTGACCTTCAGTGGCATCTTGCCAGCCTTTACCCTGGTTTGATTCTAACGACTGTTCGGCGCTTCCCACTTCCCAAAAACCACCCAAAGCTCGGTAACCTTTTTCTGTCGTATCATCCAAAACAAAAAATTGTCCAACGGTTTGCCCTTCTTTCCCAGTATCCGTACAGTTGGGCGCAATCACTAAAGCCACCATTTCTGGACGATTGACCGCAAAATTTCTAAAGGTGGTTAAATCCGGCTGTGAAAGAAAAAGACCCATGTTTGGATGGGTATGAAACCACCCCACCTCAACTGAGCCTTGGAGCCCAGGTCTTTTTTCTTTTAGTTTATAAATTTTTTGGATTTCCTGAATACCAAAAGCATACCCTCCCTCTGTACCAAAACCCGGACCCAAAACCATATCCTGAATCCAAACCCCTATCACCTCGCCTTGCGCATTCTTAACCGGCCGACCAAACATATAGCCCCCTATCTCTTTTCCAATACCCCCAGAAAAAACCGCATCATGGTCTAACCTGGCGACACAGGCCGCATTAATATACACCCGCCAGTCATTGAGTACAGGCTTACCTCGTTCTTTACAAAAACGCTCCTCCGGCGGATCAACCGGTTCTGGTCTGGTGCTCTTACGTTCTAATCGAGTGACCCGTGCTTGAGCAGTTTCGGGCACATCATCAAACTTACTCTCAACTACAGCAATATCTGCTTTTAAGGTTTCACCCCCTTTAACAACTCTTCTAATATGTCTCTCACCCATAAATTAACAATATAAAATTACAAAGTGCCCAGCATTTTATTTCAAACCAGCCTTAATAAGCCCAACAAACAGTGGATGCGGACTCATTGGACGCGACTGAAACTCGGGGTGGAATTGGACGCCCACAAAATACGGATGATCTTTAAGCTCAATAATTTCAACCAGATTTGCTTCCAGGTTCATACCCGAAAAGACCATACCTCGCTCTTCCATCGCTTCCTTGTAAGCGTTGTTAAATTCATAACGATGGCGATGCCGTTCGCTGACTTCGGCACTTTGGTACAGTTTAGCTGCTTTCGTACCTTTTTTGAGAGTACACAGATAGCTCCCCAGGCGCAAGGTGCCGCCGTAACGATTATTTTTAATATTCTCAGCCTGCATCATATTGACATGAATCACGGCCTCAGGCGTTGATGGGTCATTTTCTACAGTATTGGCTTTTAATTTACCTAGTACATGACGCGCAAATTCGATGCTCGCAAGCTGCATACCATAGCAAATACCTAAAAATGGAATATTATGAACGCGAATATATTCTATGGCCTTCATAATCCCTTCCACTCCACGCGCACCAAATCCACCGGGTACAATAACGGCATCAAAATTACTCAGTTCTTTAAGTTTGTCCGCATTATTTTCATAACTTTCCGCATCAATCCAGGTGAGCTCAGGTTTGGCATTGTTTGCCCAGGCAGCATGTTTTATAGCTTCAATTACCGAAATATACGAATCCGCGAGGGTGTAAGCTCCGGTGCTAAAATATTTTCCCACCACCCCAACTTTTATTGTTTTTTTGACGTTAGAAATCTGCTTCCCTAAATCTTCCCAAGACTTAAACTCATTTTTTCGTGATCGCAGTCCTAAAATCTTTAAGAGCCTGGCATCAAAACCCTGCTCGTGAAAAAGCATAGGAACTTCATAAATACTCGCGACATCTGGCGCAGCCACCACTGTTCCTTCTACCAAATTACAAACATGGGCCAAAATTTCACGGCGGCGAGTATCGAGCGTTTCTTCACCGCGCGCCACAATAAAATCTGCCATAATACCGGCAGCATTTAATGTCCGCACCGCATACTGCGTTGGTTTGGTTTTCATTTCACCCACATGGTGTGGCAACGGCAAATAACTCACCAGTATAAAGGCCACGTCTTTTGGATGTTGAACTTTTAAGATCCGAGCCGCTTCTAAAAATAACAACACTTGATACTCACCAACTGTTCCGCCCAGTTCAATCACCACCACTTCGGCTTCGTCTTTTTTTTGTGCTGCTTTAATACGACGAATAATTTCATTCGGCACATCAGGTACTACTTCCACATCTTCGCCCTTAAACTCCAAATTTCGCTCGCGCCGGATTACTTCCTGATACACTTGCCCGGTGGTCAAATAATTGGCCCGACCCATGGGGTTGCCGGTAAAGCGCTCATAATTGCCCAAATCCTGGTCAGCTTCAATACCATCAAGACCCACAAACACTTCACCATGCTCAGTCGGACGAATCGTGCCCGCATCAATATTCACGTACATGTCACATTTGACGTTGGTAACTTTAAAACCTCGACACTGCATCATGGCCGCGACCGATGCTGCCACCACCCCTTTGCCAACACTGCTCATTACCCCACCCACTACGAAAATATACTTTGTCTTAGCCATAAAATAAAAAAGAATTTGATTAATTCTTCAAACTCCATTAGTATACTCTTCATACCCAGAGAGTTCAAGAAGGAAAAATACAACTCCACAAGAACCTACGTTTCGCCAGGCAGACATAAAAACAACTTACTCAATCAATTTCCCCGCCAGAGCGAGGTAAGATTGGGTAAGAAAACAGGTTTCAAATATTAATGTTTAGGTTTTAGAAAATTGAATATTGTAAACAAAAATACTCAATACGAGATATTAAATACTTGCTTAATTCATAATTCGTTATTCATAAATTCAAACTCAATACCTCAAAGCTCTCAGCTCATAGCTTATCCCTCAAACCTTAATTCATTATTCATAATTCGTAATTCATTATTGATTCTATGCCCAAGAAAAAAGCCGAAATTGAAATTCCTGAAGAAAAACCATTATTAAAATCCGGTATTGCCACCTTACTCGGCCGTTCGAACGTAGGTAAATCCACGCTCATTAACAGCCTCATTGGGACCAAAATTGCAGCCGTAACCGACAAACCACAAACGACTCGTAACATTATCCACGGCGTATTAAACACTCCGGAAGGACAGGTTGTTTTTATAGATACTCCGGGTATTTTTAAGGAAAAGCACACTCTTCTTTCGCAAAAACTGATGAAAAGCGCACATGAAGCTTTACAAGATATTAATTTGGTAGTGTACGTTGTTGACCCTACCAAAGCCATTCAAGCCGAGGAGCGCTTTATTTTATCGCTGATCCGACATTTGGATATTCCTAAAATCATGGTTCTCAATAAATCAGATTTGCCCAAACCAGAAAAAAAATATCTGGATGACTATTTGCAACTGAGCGAAGAATTTACGGCCGTGTTTGAACTTTCAGCACTATTTAATCGCCATGTTCAACCTTTTGTACGTCGTATCATGGAGCTTTTACCCATCGGCGAACCACTCTACCCTCCCAATCAAATCACCAATATTGGCCGTGATTTCTGGATGAGCGAAGTTATCCGTGAGAAAATCTTTATGGCCTTACGCAAAGAAGTTCCCTACACTACCCATGTCGAAATCGAAAGCGTGGAAGATAAACCAGACGTAATCGTTATTCAAGCCAATGTTTTTACCCTCGACAAGCGCTACAAAAAAATGATCATCGGTGAAGGTGGTCGTGCCATCAAAGAAATTGGCATTGCCGCAAGAAAAGAACTTGAAGTGGCACTTAATAAAAAAGTATTTCTTCAGCTTGAGGTTGAAACCGATAAACGCTGGGAAGAACGATTGTAAAATAGAGACAAACAATAATAATATCCCGAATCATCGGGATATTATTATTTACTACGTTCTCGTATTGAGAAATAAGCACACAGCGTCACGCTCCCATTTCCTAATCTTTAAAGCAGCGACTGGAGTCATAAGTAAGTAAAAGGAGGCCTATTTTACTTCATGCACCACACTGCCCACAGCAATATGAAGTTTCTCAGCGAGGCCACTCTGCAATTCCAGTACGGTGTTGGCCGGCAAACGTGGGGTGTAACGAGTCAGCTCTGCTTCGGACTTGCCGGGTTCAAGAGGCACTTCAGGTGCAATGTCCACCACCACCCCATCATTGATCCACACGATATCAATCGGAAAACGCATTCGGCGCATAACCATTGCCTGTTTTTGAGCAGTTGGAAACAAAAAAATCATACCGTCATATCCTTTAAGAAAATCCCGATCACTTAAACCTTTATACATCTTAGGAAAAGTGTCGGCTACCAATAAATGCAACGTACTATTATTAACTTCAGCCACCAAAGATTTCTCATAAAACCTTTGGTAAAAATAAAGATTGACACTTAAAATTATAACTATGGCGAGCAACCACCCCCGCCATGATCGCAAACGATTTTTGAGTTTAAACAACATAATTTTATCTTGGTTTATGAATAAAAAACGATCCACCAAACATCAGTACCGCCAGCAACAAAAGCATAATCAATTTTCCCACACTCTGCAAGAAAAAAGTCGTAACCCCAAACACTAAAGAAGTTCCGTACAAAAATAATACTACCGCCCGTTGGCTAAAGCCACGATCGAGAAGTAAAAAATGTAAATGTTCACGATCGCCGACAAAGAGAGAACGCCCGCGACGCAGGCGGATAATAATAACTCGACCTAAATCTAAAATAGGCACTCCCATCACCAAAAGAGCCGTGGCAATCTTCCCTCCGGCAATGACAGCCAAAGCTCCCAAAATAAGGCCAATAAATATACTTCCCCCTTCCCCCAAAAAAATCTTAGCGGGATAAAAATTCCATATCAAAAAACCACTTAACACTCCCGCAAATACCATCGATAATACCGCCACATCCGGCTGATAAAAACGGGTCAATGAGCTCAACACAAAAATCATCATGGCCCCAATAAAAACAATTCCGGTGGCCAGTCCGTCCAAACCATCCAATATTTTTGTGGTATGCATCATGCCCACAAGCCAGAGCGTAATAATTACAAAAGGAAGGGCTCCAATTTTTTTACCCAGTCCGGGCAAAGTCCAAAAATCGAGCTTAATAACTCCACCCAAAGGATGGGTTATTTCTTGGATGGAAATACCACTCCCCACCACGATTAATGCGGCCAAAATAATAACACCCAAACGTAGTTGTGGCGAAATACTATACTTATCATCAAACGCGCCCATACCCACCACCAAACAACTTCCTATAAACAAACCAACTAATTGCTGGGGTTTGATATGAACAAACAAGCTCTGTGGAAAGAAAAAAACTAAACATAAAACTACCAACCAAAACGCGAGCGCGAGCGCGACTCCCCCGAGCAAGGGAACTGGTTTATCATGACGCTTTCTTACTTTATCTGGTCGGTCAATAAATCCGTACGAGAGAGCTATAGAGCGCACCAAAAAAACTAAAGCCGAGCACAGTACCGCACTCCCAATAAAAAAGAGAATATACATAGAAAAGCAAAACCTATAATACCATACTTCAAAAAAACAAAAAAACCATTTTAACAATGGTTTTTTGGCAAACTACCTGCTTTATCGGCGAGCAACCAATGGTTGAAATGAAGAAATATACTCTATTTTTTGCGGCGTTGTCATTTTTGTACCGTTTAAACGGCTTTGAATACTGTTCATTGATTCATAACTCATTTTTTCAATTTCCAAATTTTTTACTTCCAAACCCAAACTATTTCTTTGATTTTCCAGATGCGCGAGCTCATAACCAGAGGTGGCAAAAGTATTAATTTTTATAATATAAGCCACGCTGACAAAAACGAGAATGCCCAGCAAACCACAGCGCACCAACACTGACCCACACCAGGTCGGCAAAGCAATGGAGTTAAAAAATTGCCAGACTGATCGATATTTATATTGAAATCGACGTTTAATATTCATATCTTTAATTATAATTTAGCTGCCACCCGCAGCTTAGCGCTGCGCGAACGAGCATTACTTGCCAATTCGTCTAATGAAGCAACCAATGGTTTTTTAGTAATAATACTTAATGTTTTATTGTGAAAACTTTGAAAAAAGTGTTTTACTATACGATCTTCAAGTGAGTGGAAAGTAATTACCGCGAGGCGCCCACCGGGTTTTAAAATATCGATTGCTTGCGGTAACACTTTTTTCAAAACTTCCAATTCCTGATTAACTTCAATACGCAGAGCCTGAAAAACTTTAGTGGCTGGATGCAAACCACCAACCCACGGAATTTCTTTTTGACTCCTTAGCTTAGTGCGATAAACAGCCAAGATAATTTCCACCAACTGTTGAGTAGAAACAATCGGAGTTTTTTTTCTCGTCGCAACCACTTGTTCGGCGATTGCCGCGCTCCATTTCTCTTCACCAAAACTATGAAAAATTTTTATCAATTCATCTGCAGAATACATATTGACCACATTGGCTGCCGTAAGATTTTTTTGTTTTGCGCTTATGGGCAAAAATTGACTCTCTGCCCCATAACGCATATCAAGCGGCTCATCTTTTTCGAAGCTAAAACCTCGTCCGCGTTCCGCAAATTGTGGTGTAGACCAACCTAAATCCAACAAAATAGCATCGGCCGGAAAAAAACCATTCTTTTCGGCCAATGATTGTAAATGAACAAAATTTTCGTGTACTAAAAATGTATTTTTTTCAAACCGATACAAAAATCGTTTGGCCCGAAGGATTGCTTCTGTATCCGCATCGAGTCCAAGCAAATGACCTTGAGGAATAATTTTTTGAAGCATTGCCTCGCTATGACCAGCGTCGCCAAGTGTTGCGTCAATCACTTTCATCCCCGGCTTTAAATCGAGCGAATGCAAGACTTCATGGAGTAAAACAGGCGTATGTCGAGTACTCATACTAAATACCGAGCTCCATCATACGTTCGGCAATTTCTTCACTACCGGCTTCAGCTTTAGTTTGGTATGCGGTCCATTGGGCTTTATCCCAAATTTCCAGGCGATTATAGAGTCCGGCTACAACCACGTCTTTTTGCAAACCAGCAAACCGACGTAAATACTCCGGTACAATGACTCGTCCTTGCGCATCAACGTCAGCGTCCATAGCTCCAGCCAACATCAGGCGAGCAAACGCCCGCGCGTTACTTTGGCTCAAAGGTAAAGCTGCGAGTTTTTCCGCCAATTTTTGCCATTCTTCAAGAGTGTACAAAAACAAACAATTATCCAATCCTCGCGTAATAACCGCACCGCCTTTTAGGGCAATACGAAATTTCGCCGGAACAGCCAAGCGACCTTTCGGATCCAGCGTATGTGCGTATTCACCGATAAACATAGATAATGTTTGGTGGGAAAAAATACATAAACAACAAGCTTTTTATCTATTTTTTCACCACTTTATCCCACTTAAAACCATTCTACTCCACTTTACTACTTTTAACAACTCCTTTTCACCACCATTTACAACCATTGTTTTTCGCTTTTCATAAGCAAAAAATACCCACCAAGCAAATGCTGTGGATAAAAAATATTTATTTTTTACGATAATAGGCCTAAAGCTTGAAAACCACTCTCAGCCAAAACAGTCTAAACGTTTGACTTTGCCGGAGTGCTCAGATACAGTGGGAAATAACAAACTCAATACTGCCGTTCTAGCACAAAATACCCAAACAAATTTTTATGAGTAAATTTGTACCTTTGCATGAATAAAATATACTGCACAGCCCCCAACACCCACATTCATAATCACAACAAATAAACTCCTTAAAAGACAAACTATGACTATAAAACATTCATGATCACAAATCACTCCTTATGCCTTTTGCCATCCTCAACGCTCTACCAGAAACCACCATTGTTATTAGCGCCTTCGCCTTAGCCCTGGGACTCTCGATACACAAAACCACTGATCCGAATTTTTCTCTCACCAAAACTACTGAGCTTAAAGGTCTGGCCATTTTACTCATTATCCTGTCTCATATTGGCTATTTTTTAGTTAACGATCATCGATTTTTAACCCCTTTATCTAACTACGCCGGGGTTGGCGTGGACATCTTTCTTATTTTATCCGGCTACGGACTCGCGACCACCACACGAGAGCGTCCGCTCAGCGTCAACCTATTCTACCGCAAACGTTTACGACGTCTGTATTTTCCGGTTATCACAACTCTCCTCTTCTTTCTTACACTTGATATTCTCTGGCTTCACCAAACCTACCCACTAAAAACCACCCTAATCAATATGTTGGGGATTTTTCCTCACGCTGATTTATATACCGACATTAATTCACCGCTGTGGTATATCACACTTCTTTTAGGCTACTATATTCTCTTTCCGATAATTTTTAAGCCGCGTTTAGCAATCATTTCAGCTGGAGCGATGGCAGCGCTTGGACAACTAATAATTTGGTTTATTTCCACACAAACCCATTTTTTTTCTCCCGGAGTGATTAACCTTTATAAATTACACTTTATTTCGTTTCCAGTCGGAGTATTGCTCGGCAGTTGCGCACACCAATTCTCCACCTACGTTAGTGAATTACCTTCATCTTTGAGCAAAATTTTACATCATCAGTATACTTTAATTGTAGCTCGTTATACCCTTTACTTATCTAGCATAAGCGTACTTTTTTATACGTACTACTCTTCTTCTGTCGGTACCAGTTGGACAAAAGAAGCGGCTATGAGCTTGCTTACCAGTCTAGCCATTATTTTTTTGTTTCACAGCAAAAAGTTTGAGTTTACGTTCTTAACCTGGTTTGGCCTCTACTCATTTGAAATTTACCTGCTCCATTGGCCATTATTATACCGATACAATTTTTTATACGGAAAAATTCCGGCAGGAATGGCCACGATCGCCTCTTGCCTGCTGTTGCTCGCTCTGGGTTTTTTCTATCAAAAAATAATAACTGCTTTTTCACAGTGTCTATTTTCCTCTGCCGGAAAAACCACTCTTTAAACTATTTTCTTCTTAACTCCAGTAATTTCCAAATTGCAACCTAGGCTGCGATAGCGGAAAATGTACCGCAAGCCAGTTCATTATTAACAACCAAAATTAACCCCCTACATCCACACTCCAATCTATGTATAGCAATAAAAAAGGAGGCACCAAAAACACAAACAAATTGGGTTGACTTTACTGTTAGAGTCCTCTACAGTGGAGACAAAATATCATAAAGAAAATCAAATGAGTTCACCTTCCTTATCTTGATAGCCTTTCCAGCGAACACAAAAACTTTATCTTTAGTACTTAAACCAAAAAAGGCCACTGCTATGAACCATACATACAAACTTCTCCTCTGCTCACCAGCCATGGAGCCGCTCACCAAGCGGATTCATGAACGCCTGGTACAACAGGGCATCAAGATAGAAATGGCCGTGATCGGCTACACAACTTTCGCCAACGGCGAGGGCAAACCCATCATCCCGTTTAGCGTGCGGCGCCACGAAGTGTATTTACTCTGGGATTTTCATCCCAACCCCAACGAGCAGATCATCCGTCTCTATCTCACCTGCATGGCACTGCACCTATCGTCGGTAGCCAGCATTTCGCTTATTCTCCCCTATCTGCCCTACATGCGCCAGGACCGAAAAGCCGAAGGACGTGAGCCGATTTCAGCGCGCCACATCGCTGATCTTTTGGAACTTTGCCCCAAAGTGACGAATATTTTGACTCTCGATCTGCATGCCGACCAGGTACAAGGATTTTTCAAAAATCCGCTCGACAACCTGCCGGGTGCACTCGTTTTTGCTCAGCACTTTCGTGAACTCTACCAAGGCAAATATGACCAGCTGGCGGTTATTTCCACAGACGAAGGCGGCGTGGTACGAGTCCGGCGATTTGCGGACATGATCAGTCCCCAGGTCCAGGTCTTCAACTTCGGCAAACGTCGGCCCCGAGCCAACGAAGCGGCCATCACCTACTTTAATGGGAAAGGCGAAATAAACGGCCGGGATGCAATTTTTCTCGACGACATGATTGATACTGCCGGTTCACTGAAATCGAGTGTCACCGCACTGCGCGAAGAAAACGTTGGGACGATTTACATCGCGGCGACGCATGGTATTTTCTCACCCAAAGAGGAGCAAAACAACGGCACCAAGCGTACGGTGAGCGCCGAGGAACGGCTGCAAAACCTGGATACACAAGTGTTTATCACAGAGTCTATTCCCCGGGACAATAGCTACTTAGCGCAACACCAAGAGTGGTTACATCTGCTTCCCCTCGACAAACTCCTCGCTGAGGCCCTCTACGAGACCTTTAGCACCGATGGTCACGGCAGTCTCAGTAAGCTGATCAAAGCCTGGAGCGGACAGTAAACTCTCTCTCGGCCAAACGCAATCGTTCGGCCGCCTAAAATAAGATTTTTGCCGATACTTTTTTTCTAACAATCATTGACAAAAACCCCCAAAGTCTCTATACTCAAAAAATCTTATGAAAAAGTATAGAATCATTTATTTTGTACAAAATTTTAATCGCCCTTAAACCGCCCAAAAAGGCGGTTTTTTAATACTATTCTATTATGTCTGACGATGCTCATAAAAATACTCTTCTAAACGAAGCCAGAGAACACATACATACCATAAAGCAAAAAATAGACTTGGCCGTACACGAGCGCGAAGCGCGCAGTGAAACCATGGCGCAGAATGCCCGGCGCGTATCTGTAGGCGACGCAATTACCGAACGCCAACTCATGGCATACAACCAAATAAAAATTGAAAATCTCAGACAACTCTCCCCTTCTCCCTATTTTACGCGCTGCGACTTCACCATAAACGGCGAAAAGAAAAAAATGTACTTTGGTAAATTTTCTTTTAGTGAAGAAGGGATCTATTCCTGGATTACGCCGGTCGCGACACTCCGCTTCGAAAATCCTGGCGAAGCTTCATACGCACGAACCGACGGAAGTAAAATTAGCGGCGCCATCGATCGCAAAGATCAATACATGATCGTTGACCACAAGCTCCTCTTCTTTTCTACTGAAAGCAAAGAAAAACCACGAGAACTCATTTACCAAGA
>CAYOFO010000024.1:0-18128 GCA_964403325.1 uncultured Gammaproteobacteria bacterium
GTGGAAGTGGCGAGAGTTGAACTCGCGTCCAGAAAACGTACTTTTTACCGTCTACATATATAGTCTGCTTGGTATTTTTCCTCACCTCTTAAAAATCAGACGAAAAAAGGTGAGTAAGCCAAATTGATTTTCGGTATATAACATTTTAGCAACATCTTATATACCTACGCCCGAGTGAGTTACGCCAAACTAAGTTACTTGGGTAATGGCTTAGTCGACGAGTTTGACCGTTAGGCCAAAGCTAATGCGTGGCTAGTGAAAGCGTTAGCTACAATAGTTCGCAATTTTGATACAAAGGTATTAGCATTTATATCTTGCCACAGTGGATTTACGAGCGCTGTAGCCAGCTCGATATGCAAATAAAAAGGATAGTCCCTGTCGAAACCCAGCACTCCCTAAATTTTTAGGGCAATTCACGTCTGAGTTCGCGCTTGAGGTCCTTCTTTTTAAGATCTTCGCGCTTGTCGTAGGTGTGTTTTCCACGCGCTACGGCAATTTCAACTTTGATAAGTTGACGTTTAGTATATACTTTTGTGGGCACAATTGTCAAGCCCTGTTCATGGGCTTTTTCTTTTAGGTACTTCATTTCTTTGCGTTTGAGCAAAAGAATACAGCTGCGTTTAGGATCGGTGTTTGGGTTGAGTGGCGCAAAGGCGTATGGGCTAATATAAGCGTTGGTGAGTAGGACGTGGGCACCATGAAAAGTAATAAAGGCGTCTTTTAGGTTCATTCCACCATTGCGCACTGATTTTACTTCGCTGCCGGTAAGTACGATGCCGGCTTCAAAATTTTCGAGTAAAAAATAGTTGAAATGAGCGGTTTTATTTGTTGCGAGAGTGGGCATAAGCAGGTTTGTGAATCTTTTTTACCACACTTTTTTGTAAAAATCAAAATTTTCTGCTGACTTGCTTTCTCTATAAAATGCTTTTATAATACTAAAAACTCTATGAAAATATTAAAGAACGTTTCTTTTCATCCCAAATTGGCAGCTGTGCTCGAGGTGGTGGCCGGCCTTGGATTCGCGCTCGGTGTCGGTGCCGCGTTTACTTGGTGGCAGGTATTGCTCACGCTCGTGGGTAAAATGATTTTTTCGGCTGTCTTGGTGCAACGAGTATATAACCCATTAGCCGCACGTCGGTTGACGCATTGGTTGACGATTATTTTTTTTAATGTAGGTATACTGGGTATACAGGTGTTTAGCGAATGGTCAAGTGCCAAGTATGTTATGGGAATGGTGTTGGCGCTTGGTCCAGCGCTGACTTTTTGGTTTTTTCCCAGCACCAAGACCGAACTACCTTTTGCTTTAAAACCCTATCGCCGGATAAGTTTTGCGCTTGTGCTGTTGGGGTTGGCGGGATTTTGGTCAGCCATTTGGGCAGTTGTTATTTTTCGCATTTATCCAGTTTCTTTTTGGGTGTTGAATCTAGGTGGTGTGGGCGTCACGCTGGCAGTCAGCTGTTGGTGGTGGAAAGAGTATAAGGTGGAAAATACTAAGTTGATACGAACCTGGTTGCTAGTATTTTTGGTCTTATTTTTTGAATTATCCTGGGTATTATTCCATACGCCACTCGCTTATTTTATCCGGGGTATTGTGCTGGTGTGGGTATGGTGCGTGTTGTGGCTCTTGGCCCGGTTTTCTTTATTATCGGAGGGGGTGAATTGGAAAAAATTTTTTCCGGTTCTCATGAGTAATATGTTGGGAATAGCATTGTTTTTAGGCATATTTGCCAGTTGGAAATAATTATCTATGATTCCTCCCCATTTGCCGGCGCCGACCTGTAATATTGCGCGCCATCATCGTTTTGAGCGTTTTAAATGGTTGTTTGTTTCAATGGTGGTGAGTATTGTGGCGGGTTTTGCTGGCGCAGCTATAGTAGTGGGTTGGTTTTTGCCAAGAGAAAATTTTACACCAATATCGCAATGGTATTTTCCCGCTACTTTTATTCATACTCCGGTGAGTGATGCTTGGATGGAAAAAATTTCTGAAGAGAATCGATTGGTCACAGTTTACAGTGCGGCAGAAAGTGTAGAATCGGCCGTGGTTTTGACGCAGAAAAATCGTTTGGGGGTAGGGGTATTTGTGTCTTCCGATGGGTGGATAGTCGGCTATTTTGGTGATGCGGCGGTTGAAGTAAAAAAATGGAAAGTGGTATACAATAATCATGTCTACGGTGTTGAAAAAATACTGACCGATCCATCTTCGCATTTGATCTATTGTAAAATAGCACCAATTGAAAACGGTGGCGCTCAAGAACAGTTTCCGGCAGTAAGCTTTGCTCCCTCTGTGGATGTAAAAGCTGAGGTGGGCGTATACGATGGACAATTTGTGGAAAAGGCAATAGTAAAAAACGCTTTGACACTGACGGCGTTGAGTTCGCATTTGGATAGTGCTGCCGTATGGGGGTATGATTTGGGGCAAAATTTTCCAAGTGGAAATATGGTGTTTGATAAACAAGGGCGGTTGGTAGGTATTATGCGCCAAGGTTCTTTTTTGCTCGATCAAACAGCAATTACCGCAGTCTTGCCACATATTTTTGCCGGTCAGGCGATGGTTCGTTTTTCTTTGGGGGTGGAAGGGTATCTGCCGGGTGAAGTTGTAAATAGTTTAAACGGAACTGTAGTGCCTGGTTTTTTGGTGACTAAGGTGTATGCTAAGGGTAGTGTTTTGAAAGTGGGGGATATTATTCAGGAGATCAATGGCCAGTTTGTGAACGATAAAAAATTATGGTACTATGACGCTACCACAACGGTTCGTTTGCAGGTGCGTAGAGGCGCTAGGACGCTTGACCTCAAAGCGATATTTCAGAATAATTAATTTTTTTTAAAAAAACGTATGGTGAATCCTTTTGTGCGGCATCTTAACGGAATTATTTTAGCCGGTATGGGGTGCACATTACTCGCGGCGGCAGTATGGATATTTTTACCCAAGCAATATGTGGCCGAAAGTCAGGTGGTAATTATTTCGCGTGATCGCACCGGGGTTGACCCGTATACTCAAGCCAAATCCGCTGAAAGAATTGGAGAAAATTTGGCGCAATTAATGCAAACCAGTGATTTTTATAACAAAGTATTAGAAAGTGACGCGAATTTTGATAAAAAAATGTGGCAGCAGCTCGCGCTCACAAGTGAGCGTAGTCAGCGTAAAAAATGGAAAAAAGATGTAATAGCGGAAATGATTTACGGTTCGAGTATTTTAAAAATTGCTGTGTACAGCTCTACTAGCGTGGAAGCGAAATTGCTGGCTACGGCTGTAACCCAAACAGTAGTGGCTTTGGGGAGTGAATATGTGGGTGGGGATGTGGCGTTAAAGCAGGTAGATACGCCTTTGGCACTCCTGTGGCCGGCTCGTCCCAATATTTTACTCGTGCTGAGTGGAGGTTTTGTGTTGGGGATAATTCTTGGCAGTTTTTGGGTAGCTCGGTATAAACGTCAACCGTTTTTTGAAAAAATGTAATTTATTTTACTTCTAAAATATGAGTACTCCTACTTCTTCTCACATGCCAGTGGTACCGGCACAATATGTGCAGCTCGCCACGCTTATTAAATCTTTGCAGCAGGAAATAGAACGTCTCGATAGCGAAGGTCATGAAATCGTAAAACATTTGCATGAGGCAATTGATAAACAAAAATTGCAGCAAATTGTCGCTAATATCCATAATTTTAACAATTAGCGCATATGGCACAACAGCATGTTACCTCGGGAGAAGGTGGAGAAGGTTTGGGTGACGAACAAGCCAGTTTTATTGCTGAAAAAACTTCTCAAATAGAGAGATTAAAAACACGTTTAGAAAAAACAAAAATAAGCAAAAAAGCTAAACATGATTTTTTTCAATCTTTAGACCTTATTCTTGGCGGGATGGGAAAACCTGTGGAGGCCAAGTTTCTTAGTAAGAAAAAAACAAGTTTAGAAAAAGCCTTGGCAATGGGGGAACAGTTTGTGGCTACACATGAACAGATTAGCGAGAGTTATGATAATTTTGCCCAGTTAGAAGCAAAAATTCAACTTTTAACTCAAGAATCCAATGCTTTGGTGCAACTAAAAAGCTCTATTGACGCCTTGCGACTCAAATTGCCGGAATGGTCGCTTGAGAACGAAGGGTTGGCTGAACAAATTACTGGTTTTAATGTAGAGTTAGAAAACTTACGAAATGAAATTAATCACTTGGCGGAGGAAGAAGCTGTTTTGTTGACTGAGGATAGTGAACGTGGTGCAGAAGTTGGTGATAGCTCGGGTAAGGTTGAAACAGGAAATGAAGTGCCGTCGGCTCTTGAATTAAGAGGTGTTTATAACAAACTCTCTGCCAGGTATGCTGATGAGATTTTGCCGCTCTTGTACGATCAAGAAAGTGAAACGGGTGGATTACGTCTCTTGGATAACGAACAGCTATATGTATTGGAAGGAGAATTAAGTAAATTAGACAAGAAAGTAAGAGCACTCTTGGGGCAGGTTGCTGTAGCAGAAAGCGAACGGGGTAAAGCTAAAATAGTGGGGCAAATAAATGATGGGTTTCAATTCTACGAAGCTAAATTAAAGCAGATACAAACACTGTTGGATGAAGCAGTGCCGTTGGTTGAGTTGGAAGATTTGGACGAAGGTGGACCTGGAGATGCAACTCCGGCTTCTGTTGATCAGGTGGGACCGACAGACTTTTCAAGTGGTGTAAGTCAGGTTGGTGAAACTGGGCAGGACACAGAACCTCTTGAGGTGCTCGATCTTCAGAAAATGGCGCAAGAACAACTTGGTGCAGATATGCAAGAGTGGGCTAGTGAATTTGAGGAAGGCGTGGATAGACTTGGTCGTGTAAAAGAATCTGTGGACGAAACTTTTGGTAGAGTAGTTCACATTTTTCAGGATATTTTGAGAATTGATGACGGAAGTATCGGGGAGATACAGAGGGCTTTATTAGAAATTTCTAAAGACATGGAAACGGCGGCGCATAATACTGATAGGTTATTGCGCGCAAATTTTGCAGAACAGACAGTGGGAGTGGGTGAGATTGGTTATCTAGAAAACAGAATTGAGGAATACGAGGGGTTAGCAGTAGGGCTAGCAGCTTTAAAAGATACATGTGAAAATATAACTATAGTTCCGCGTGATTCTGTAGTTTTGCAAGATATGATAGGCGGTTTAGAAAGTTTAATGGGGGAGATAATGCGAGTGAGAGATTTTTTGGCTGGTACGATTAATCCGCGTCTGGTGGAGTATGCTCAAAATTTCCCGGCTGCAGCTACTTCAACTCCAGCGGCCGAGGCAATGCCCCAGCCAACACAGACCTCTGATGCTAATTTTAACCGTTTAGATGCGCTCGTGCGGGTTTCACCGGAAAGAACTTCTGATGATTCAGTTCCACCGCCAGGTGGGGATAGAATCCACGCTACCGCCGAAATCTACTCAGTAGGTCCAGGGTATTACAAAATTTTTGGTATCCCTCAGAATGCTGACCAAGCCACAATAGAAGCTGCTTACAAAGGGGCTGTAGCTGTGATAGCCGAACAGTTGCGTAAAGGTCTACCAGCTGAGCAGGCTCAAAGAAGCAAGCGCATGTTGCAAGATATGTATGATATTTTGAGTGATCCGGCGCTGAGAGCGGTCTATGATACAAAACTGGCTCAAAAAGCCGAAGCCGGCCATCCGCTCGAACAGCAAGTGGCTGAACTTCAAAACATGACACGTGATTTAAAAACAAAAATAAACCAGGCGCAAAAGCGGGCTAAAAAAGTTCATGATATCGACCAGGAAGTTCCAGCTCGAATTTCAGCTATGGTGAGTGTGTTAACTGACCATGAAAAAAAATTGCAAGCTTTAATAAGTAATGCCGGCCCATTTGCGCGCGGTGTTTATGACACATTCCAACCAGGGTCTTCGGAGCCAATTTCTAAAACCGAGGCGGCTGAATATCTGCAAATGTCTTTAGACGCATTGTCACAAGCGTGGCAATCGGTTGAAGAAAAATTATTGCGAGCGGAAACTGGGGTAATAAAGGCGCGCTTGGAAGAAATAAAAGCACTTTATAATGACAGGTTGGGAGAAAAAGCGCTTGAAATTAAACGCCGGCTTTATAAGCCGGATGGGGCTACAAAAAGATGGTCGAGCGAGGCGCTGTATACGCTTAATGCGGAAATAGATGCTTTTATTAAAGATGACCTATCGCAAGTGTTTGCGAGTTTGGAGGCGGCTCTTAAGGCCAATGACCCGGCACAGGCAGAAGCTTTGATACGAACCTTTTCGGATAAAATGGAGGAGCTTAACCAGCGCTATGATGCGTTGTTGGCCACTATCGAATTCGAGGGAATAAAACGACCAAGTCCAGATTTCGTGGCCAACGCTATTGGTGTTGATGCTATTGGCCTTAGTTCTACTGAGCGAGTTTCACCAGTTGAGCCTGATAAATTTGCCCAAGCGCAAAGAGAGTTTGCGAGCTTGCAAGATACATTTAAAAAAGAAAAAGGGTTAAGGCAAGAGGTTGACAGAATAAAATTTCAGCTCTATGGGCGTGGTGGTGAACGAGCTTTCGCTGAAGAAAAAACACTGGGAGTAGATTATTGGTACGAGGTTTTGTACCCGCAATTGGAATTAGCAATGGTTGGTTTGCAGGAATTAAAGGTGAAGTTCAGCTTGCTGTCGCTACAGGTGACAAAAAAAAGCTGGATACGGCAATTGCGGATTATGCTAGAAAAAGTACTGCGATTGAGAGAATGATAAAGAGTTTTAATGACGAATTGGGAGCAATTGGGTCAGCCCTAGAAGTAGGGCCTGAAGTAGCGAAACAGAAGACCAGTACACGTTTTGAAGGTTGGCTCAATCGTTTGGGTGATTTTAGTGCAGCTGAGTCTCAATTGCGAGATTTGATGAAGGAAACAGAAATAATGAATATTTTAGGTGCAGAGTATGGTGAATTGCAAGCGCTTAATCAAGAAATAAGTGAAATGGCTGGTAAAATTCGGGCCCTGCTGGCTGAAACAGCTAAAGATGCAGCCAAGGCCGCCGTCTATTTGTCTGATTTTTCCAAAAAAGTTAAAAATTACACCCATAATTTGGAGGCTCTGCTCGCAAAAGCAAAAGCGCTCAAAGATTCTGGGTCGCCAGAGGGTAAAGCCTTGCGCGAGGCAATGGCAAGAGCAGAACAAAAGGAGCGGCTGCGTTTACCGGAAGCGGAAAAATTTGCCATTAATCAACTTTTGAACAAAGGGAAAATTTTGTTAGCTCAGGCTCAGAGTTTGCCTCAGACCATGTATGATTCTTTGTGTAAGCGGCGTTACTTTGATCTTAATCAGTGGGAGGAAACTGAGAAACTCGCTAGGGCATTGGAAACTATGTTGACCAACGGTCAGCAGCATCGTGATTTACCGAGTTTGGTTGAAGAATACACAACTTTTTTAGATTTGTTTGAAGCAGATCTGCGCGCTGCACAAGCAGGTAACGAGCGGATAGATCGGTATAAAACATTGTCAGCTCGTTTGAGTGGCTTGGGTTTAGATGAGGAGCAATTTAAGTCTCTCAATTTTGATAAGAAAGTAATTCCGTTTCTTGACGACCTTAAGACATGGGCGGAGCAAGCAGGACTAACGCCGACAAATTTTTTGGATAATTTTGACAGAGGGTTGGATTATTTGGAAAGCTTTATATCTCAGCAAGAGGAAGATCGAAAACGTTTGGCGGCTGAGGAAGCACAGACTGTGACCTTAGCAGCTAAGTATGATGCTTTGCAGCAAAAAGCCATTCAGTTGGGAGCTAGATATGATAAAGTGGTGCAAACAGCGGTGCGAAATGAATTTAAGAAGCATCTCGGCAAGATAGTTGATGAAACATCGTATCTTCGCGAGCAGGTATCTGGTACTGGTGAATTGGCAAGAATGCAAAGAAATTATCAGCAAGCTTTATTGGGGCGTTTGGAGAAAGTGTTGGATCGTACGGAAGTTTGGCTGAGCAAAAATTATAAAATGTTAAAATTATCACCGTTTGAAAAAATACGTGAGCTTATTAAAAGTGCGGTAGATGACAAAAGTCAGTTGTGGGCATTGCCGCGTGAACAGGAAAAAGCAGCTCAAGAGATTTTGCAGCAAGTGACCGGTAAGTATTGTGTCGACCTTTATGCACGAATAGCTGCGTTTGGTGGTGAGAGAGTCGATCCTGGTTCGGCTGATGGTTTGAATGGTGAGGAAATATTCATTCCGGCCAATCGAGAGCAGGAGGCCATGGCCTTACTCGAAGAAATGAAGCGAGTTTTGCAAAATAACCCTAAGATTACCAGTATTCTTTTTCAAGGAAAGACAATCCCGGTTCAACGAGCTGTGCAAAATATAGAGCGGGCGCTAGAAGAGGTGTTGCGGCCAGAAGCGGCTTAAATAGCGTAGCTCCCATTTTACATTAACTATTTCTTCGCTTACTTTTTTGTGTGGACAAAAAAGTAGTCAAAAAAACCACCGAACAAAATGCTTCGCTCCGCCACTGCCAACAGCTCGTCGTCGCTCCGGCACTGAACTCTCTGCGCTCAAACAGCAGTGCCGCTCCTCCTCGTTGTGGCCAGTTGGCATCGCTGTGCATACGTTCGGAACTGGTGGAGTCATGTTGTAGCTGGTGTGGAAGATTAAGAAGAAAAAGGGGTGCTGTGAGCTGTTAGAATTTGATTATTAACTTCGTTTGGGTAGTGCTCAAGCGGGCCCAGGTCATTTTTGGAAAAAATTGTGGGAAAAGTTGATTTGCGGTATAATAATTTGGCTTTATCTCAGCCAATGATTACTTTAGAAGAGGATAAAAAATTTAAAAGGCATGCTCTGTGGTACGCAGGGGTGCTTTTATTTTTTATTTTGGGAATTTTGTTGTTTGTTCCGGTTGCCTGGTTTAATCTGGTTGGCCTGGTAATTTTGTCTTTGCTGTTGGGGGCCTTATTTTTTGTTAATCTGAATTATGGGCTATATGCGTTGTCGGCTTTTGGTTTGTTTCATGGCTTGGAGATAGTGTTTGGGAACTACGCGTTTACCCGTAATGTCGCTTATTTATCGGCAATCAATGCGCCGCTCGTTGATTTTATTGCGATAGCACTGGGCGGATGTGCTTTTTTGGCAGTGATATTTAAATTTTTCCCGGTACGCTGGGCAAGTCTGGGGTATTTGTGGAAAATTATTCCTTTTGGGGTCTTGTTTTTGGCAGTGAGTGTTTTTTCAGCTGTTCATGCCTATGATCATCGAGTGCTAGCTTCGTTAAAATATTTGCTGCGACCCATAGTGTTTTGTCCTGCGTTTTTTATTATTCTCCCGAATATTTTGGTTAAAAATCGGATCGTATTTTTGCGGATGCTGCAGATTTGGTTTGTGGTAGGAGTACTGTCGGCATTATTTGGTCTTTCGTCATTATTTATTGTTTCGTCTTCGTCTTTTTTAGAAGCTACTCCCTATACTCTGTTTGGTTTTGCTCCGCTGGGAAATAATCACAATCTCTTGGCGGAGGTTTTAACGGTTACTTTGCCGATAGCCCTCTATCTTACCTATGAAGCCAAGATAAAAACTCCGCATAAAAAAATATGGTATGTCTATGGTTTGGGTAGCCTTATTATTTTGGTAATAAATTTTCTTACCCTATCGCGCGCCGCTTGGCTCGCTATGGCTTTTGAAGGAATGGTGGCGGTGTATTTTTTGCGTACCCAGCTCTCTCGCTGGTGGCAAATGCGCAAAGCAATTTTGGTTGCTCCGATAGTTGCTTTGCTCCTCTTAATTGGGGTATACATGACGATGTTTTTGTTTACCTACCGAGTTTCCAGTTCTAATAACACACGCTTGCAGATGACGGAAATTACTTGGTTTTATTTTAAGCGTTCACCTTGGATTGGTTATGGGCCAGGTATGTATGTTAATTTGCTCTCTGATACCGAAGATTTTATTGTGGAGCATGGGGCAGCACTTGATTCCCATGGCCTGGTGCAAAAGATTGCGCTTGAGGAAGGGGTATTGGGCCTTGTTACGTTTAGTATTTTTTTGGGAAGTATCTTTTACTTTTTATTTAGCTCGGAACATAGCCGGGTATCGCAAAAACATCTGCTCCAATCGTTGTGTATTATGAGTGTGGGTATCGTATTCTTTGAGCTATTTAATACTTCATATTTTAATAGTATAATGTGGATGCCTTTGGGTCTGGCGATTTTGGCTGCAGGTAAAAAATTAAAATAAAGTTTTATTGGAGATATGCCAAAGAAACATATAGTTCATATTATCCCTACCTTGAATTTTGGTGGTGCCGAGCGCATGGTGGTGGACTTAGTTAATAATTTAGATGAAAAAGAATTTAATTCGACCATTATTACTTTTTTTAATGAATTGCCGCTGGCGAAAGAATTAAATTTGCAAAAAACTTCTATTAAAATAGTTCCCAAACATGGTAAATTCAGTTTGGGGTTATTCAGCGCTCTTAAAAAGGCGCTCAGAGATATTAAACCCGATGTTGTCCATACTCATTTGTTTAGTCCAGATGTTTGGGGCCGTATAGTGGCACACGGTTTAGGCGTCCCTGTTATTACTACCGAACATAATCTTAATATTTCAGAGAGCTGTTTGAAACACTGGTTAAAAAGACTTACAGCTGATTATACGAATGTCTATGCGGTTCCATCTCGATCGGTTGGTCAATATTTATTAGATCATTATAAAACGCATCGTCCGATTGAAAGGATACGTTATGGCATTGATCTTGATCGTTTTAGGAATGTTTCTCCCCTTGAAGGGAAGCCGGAGATTTTTCAATTGGTTACGATCGGGCGATTGGTGGAACAAAAAGGACACACGCTTGCTTTAAGAGCTCTGGCTGGTTTAACCGAATATGCGTGGGAGTACACGATTATAGGTGATGGTTCGTTGCTCGAAGATTTAAAAGTCGAAACCAAAAAATTACAAATAGAAAATCGAGTCCATTTTTTACCAGCTACACACAATATACCTCAGGCATTACAGCAAAGCCATATTTTTCTTATGCCATCGGTGTGGGAAGGGCTTGGTATTGTGGCTGTGGAAGCAATGGCAGCTGGACGTATCGTAATTGCTTCTGCTGTTGATGGTCTTGATGAGCTGGTAGAAGATAAGAAAACAGGTCTTAAATTTGAGAAAAATAATATACAGGATCTTCAAAAAAATATATTATTTTGTTTTAATAATTTTTCAATAGTGCGTAATTTTGGTTTCCAGGCTAAAAAACAGGCAGATCAAGAATTTGGGGTTGGAAGTATGGTAAAAAAGTACGAACAAATCTACCGGGGTCTTTTTGTGTAAATTTTGACAGCCAAAAATGGCTTTTTGGGGTATTGTTTCAGTTAATAATAAAGTTCATGCATACATTCTTTGGGACTGTGAAAATTTTTTTTAACCTTTCTACTCTTATCGGGGAGTATTTTTGTTTTTTACAATAAATATGTCAATAGCCTATACTGTTTCTGGATGGAATCGTCGTCGAAAATGGAAATTATTTTTAGAAAATATAAATCCTGCTCCCACAGATACTGTGCTTGACGTGGGTTTTAACAACCAAGAATACAGTGCTAGCGATAATTTTTTAGAAAAACATTACCCTTACCTGGAAAAAATTACTGCTCTTGGTATTGAAGGGTCGGATCTTTTTGCAAGTCGTTATCCGAGTGTGCGCTCAGTTACCTATGATGGAAAAATATTTCCCTTTGCGGATAAAATATTCGATATTGTCTGGTCGAATGCTGTCATTGAGCATGTGGGAGATGAGGAGGCTCAGGTGCTGTTTTTAAAAGAACTTTATCGGGTATGTCGGGGAAAAGCGTTTATCACTACTCCTAATAAATATTTTCCGATTGAAGTGCATACCCGAGTTCCGTTGCTGCATTTTTTATTGCCAAAACGATGGTTTGATGCTGTGTTATGTGTCTTGGGCAAGAAATGGGCCACCGGCAGTTATATGAATCTTCTTTCCCGATCGGATTTAGTCCGGCTTTTACGTAAGGCCGGCATCCACACCTACGAGTTACAAGAAAATAATTTAGTCGGTTTTACCCTAAACTTTATTTTAATCTTTAATAAAAAATAGTTTTCTTTATTGGACATTTGCTTGTAATCTTAAATTGGGAATTAAAAAACCAATTCACCAGGAAGTTGCTATCACGAGTTTGGTAAAATGATGGAAAGATGTTTGTAAAAATTTTTGCGTCAATCAAGCTAGACAAAAATGGCTTTTTGTAGTATAATAAGCTGTTAATAATAAAGCCTATGTGTACACTCTTTACGACTTTAAAAACTACTTTTCTAGCCTTTTTACTCTTATCGGGGAGTATTTTTGCATTTTTACAACCAGCGCGAGCTGCCGAATACCCAAAACGAGCCAATTATTTTTTAAAATGGGATTTGACCGATAGTGAGGTAAAAGAGCTCTCTAAGTGGGATGTGGTTATTATTGATATGGAAAACCAGCTTAGAAACCCGGAGAAGATAAAGAAACTGCGTGAATACAACCCAAAAATCGTTATTTTAGCGTATATTACCATGCAGGAAGTACGTGATGATGCAGCCACTGGCCCGGGTGAAATGCGCCGACGATTGGTGAGTGGAATTACGAGTGATTGGTATTTTTATGATAAAAATGGGCAAAAGATGTCGTTTTGGCCCGAAACTTCGATGCTGAATATTACCAATAGTTGCCCGATAGTAAATGGACAGCGCTTTAATACCTATCTTGCCCGCTTTGTCAGCGATCAGATTTTAGGAACTGGTTTATGGGATGGAGTTTTTTATGATAATGGTTGGGGTGATGTGACCTGGTTTAGTGGGGACAGAGGTGATTTTAATCGTGATGGGATAGCTGAAGTGAAACCTGAAGCTGATGCGCTGTGGCGTGATGGTGTGCGGACGGTGTTTGAAAGCACGCGTCAACTTTTGGTTAATAAAAATTATTTAATTGTTGCCAATCAGGGCCCTGGTCATAAGTATTACCGTGATGATGTGAACGGTGTGATGTTTGAAAATTTTCCTCAATTTGGCTGGAATTATACGATGGACCTGTTTCAATATCAAAGCAAAAGTACCAAGCCGCATCTCATTGTTATTAATGCAAATACTCGCAATACTGGTAAAAAAGATGATTATAAAACCATGCGTTTTGGTCTCATGAGTTCGATGCTTGAAGATAATGCTTACTATTCTTTTGATTTTGGTGATCAGAGACATGGTGAGCTGTGGTGGTATGATGAGTATGATGTTAATATCGGTACTCCGGTTGCGCCGGCTTTAAGTCAAAAAGGTCAGCAAAATTTTGTGGAAGATGTGTGGCGCCGTGATTATACGAATGGTGTGGCTGTGGTAAACGCAACTAGTCAGGCACAAATGGTAGATTTGGGCGGTGAATATGAAAAAATTATTGGCAAGCAGGATAAAATTACGAATGACGGTTCGATTGTTGATGTCGTGAATGTCGCTCCCAAAGACGGTTTGATGATGCTTAAAACTTTTCAAACCGTGCATAATGCCGTATTTAATAATGGATCATTTTTACGTTTTTTTGACATTACTGGAAAACGGGCGAGAAATGGTTTTTTTGTCTTTGAAGAAGGGTATGCAGGTGGCGCAAAAATGTATCAGGGCGATTTAAATGGGGATGGTAATGAGGAAAAAATTATCGTGACCGGCCCGAAGCTCGAAATTTTTGACAGTAATGGCGGTGTTGTTTTAAGTGAACGTCCATTTGGAAATAATTATTCGGGAGATATGAACATTGCGGTCGGTAAGCTATTTTCCGGTGATAATCTTCAGATCGTGGTTGCTCCGGCAACAGGAGGAAAAATTGTTGTGTATAGCCCTAACGGCAAAATACTCAACCCGGGGATATATCCTTTTGGTGAAAAATATGTGGGCGGATTTAGTGTCGGGATTGTCCCGACTGTTGGCGGCCGTGCCGAAGGGGCGATCGTGCTTGGGGCTACTCAACCGGGTAAACCTAATGAGATATTGGTATACGACAGTCGCCTGAGCAAGATTATGAAACGGTTTACCACTTTTGATAAAAGCGTTAAAACCGTACTTATTATCGCGGTAGGGGATATTAATAATGATGGTAAAGTAGAAATAGCGGCTCTGCCACTAACGACAAAATTACCAATCGTTAAATTATTTGACACGAACGGCAAAGCTGCTGGTCAATTTAAAGTTTCTACCAGTTTTGTGCAAGGGCCGATGGTACTAAGTATTGCGGACGCCAATAAAGATGGCGTGCTTGAGTTGATGGTGATGAATAAATAAAAAATTGGTATGGAAACATTTGCTACCACCCCGGGCAGGAGTAATGGGCCGGAAAATTTACGTCATGAAGTAGTGGAGCTTGGTTCGCCACAGTATAAGGCATGGTTGAACTATTTATTGGGGCGGTTGGAACAACAACGGGGGGTCGACGTGATAGAAAATGTCGAGCTCAAGGCCGCTTGTTTTAAACTTAAGACCTTGATTGAGGTTGTAGGAAAGCAAAACAATCTTTGGTTTAAAAAAATCAGCCATCGTTTGACAGGAAAAGAGGAGACATTGGTAGAGGTAGGATGGAGCTTGTGTGAAACGGTAGCGCTGCCAGCTCTCTTGTTGGCTGTTGAAAGAGAAACTGCGCGTTTTTATGCGGAGAGCGCAGAGCGTTATGGGCTTGAATTGAGAGAATTTTTTGCTTTTCCTAAAGCGCAACAATTATTTCGTCTGGTGCAGAATGGATCTTTTTTACTGGATACATCTGTGGATAGAAGTGCTTTTGTGACTTGTTGGGAACGAGATGTGCCGGAGTTGCCTTTGCCATGTGTACCGGAGTTAAATGATTTTTGGTTTTTGCAAAATTTACAACAGCAAAAACTTATTCAGCGTAGTGGTAAAGTAGATTCTCTCTTAGTTTATGATTTTTCTGCTCAAATGGTGTACGTAGAAAAATCAGACAAAGAAGCGGCCATTTTTCGCGAGCGGCTCGGTTTGCCGACTGACTTTTCGCGTCAACAACTTGAAAATGCATTATGGCAAAAAAATCATCAATCCTTAGTGCCAACCGCTATTCATCAAGGTATTTTACAAAATATTTTTAAAGATAAATGGCCATTATATGAAATTGGCTGCATGGCCTATGACGAAGCTTTGCGCTATTTTAGTGGGGGTAGGAATACAGATTTTCAGACCCCTCTGCATGTAGATGGTTTTTTGCAACGTAAGAGGGGTGCTTCATTTAGCCATGGACTGGTAACCAATCCAGATCTTAATTTTCCTGTAGAATGGGGCGAAATGAGTTCGGTGCGAGCTTTGGAAAATGATAATGAAATACAGCCTAATACCCAGTTTGTTTTGGTAATACGAAAACGCCGCTCGTTTTTGAAGTAAAATAGTTAAGCTCCAGTGACTAGACAGACGATGACCCCTTGAAATGGCCAGTTATTTTTTTGAGCTTTAATAACTGCCGCAATCGACAAAGCGCTGCTAGGAGAAATGTCTAAACCGCATTTCTCTTTTGTTATTTTTTGCGCCTCAATAATTTCTGCGTTAATTATTATCCAGCCTGATCCTTGGGACGCTTGAATGGCGTTTATAACACTTGGTTTGCGATGCGCGATCGGATCGCTGATGGCTGTCGCGAGGCTGATCTCGGTGGGGTATGAGGAATGGTCAAAATATTGGGCGATGGGGTGGCAACTAGTGGTTTGGACAATATGGATTTGGGGGTGAATATTGAGCTGCTCAAAAGCTTGAAATAAACCAAGGGCAGTGGTGCCGCTTGAAGTGGGAATAAAAATGGCGGATAGGTTAGGGATGGTGGCGAGTTCTTCGGCTAAAGATGCGTAGCCGGGTAAAGCTGTGTCATCGGTAGACTGGCGAAGGTTTTTCGCTGCTCCAGTTTTGTCGATTTGAAAAGCAGTTTGTTTGGGGTTGGGGACTTGTTGGAGGGATATGAAAGGATGGTTGGCTATAATTTGTTTTAAAATTTGTAATTTGTGCGTGTTGATATTTTGTCCAACGAGAATCTGCAAATTGATAGCAGGATGGGTTTTTTGTAGTTGTATGGTGTGTAAAGCGGCCGCGATAGCAGCATTTCCAGAGGAAGAGATGACAAAATTGATCTGTCCGTTTTTAAGGTGGTTTTCCAACATGTTTGGAATGGACCGGCCTTTGTGGGAGCGGTAAAGATGAAGATCTTCACGTTTTAAATAAACGGGCTCGTCCAGATGGAGAAACTCAGATAATTTCGGGTAGGCGATTTGCGGTGTCAGCATATAATTTGATAAAAATAGGCTTTTTTACTATAATCTTAAGAAGAGTTACTTTTAATTATTTTGTATGAAAATTATTTGCCCAGAATGTAAAAATGAGATTGATCAGAGTAATGAGGCTGAAATTGTTCCGGGTGAAACTCTAGAATGCCCATTTTGTGGTATTAACTTGATGTTAAAGACAGTTGGTGCTAATTGCGAAGTTGAGATTGTAGAAGAGGGAAAATAACCTACAAACTAAGTTTTTTTCGAAGCATTTCTTTCTTTTGCGGATCAAGAAGTGCTTCCCAAAGTTCATATTGGAATCCGCGCGGAATAGCAAAGAGCGGATTTTTTACCGTTTCTAGAAGCGTTTGAAAATCTACGAGTTTTACGGTAATTTTTTCACCCGGATCAAGATTTTGATCGCTTACCGGTAAACAATCTTTGGCGAGATAGAGGTAATCGGTAAAATCAATTTTGGAGTCGTCGTTGTATTCATTTAACAGAATTATTTCTTTAGCCCGGTAACCGGTTTCTTCGAGGAGTTCACGGGCCGCAGCCATGCTTGGTTCTTCGTTGTCTTCAATTTTTCCGCCAGGCAAAGATGGAAAAGGTGGCCGAGCGGGTTGTTCTTGGTCGAGTAGTAGAATTTGTTTATCGGGAGTAAGGGCAATAATACTAAGAGAGGGTTTGCGTTTAGCTGTTTCATAGGTCGCCTTTGAGCCATCAAACATCTCTTGCTGCCATTGGTAAATATCAAAAATGACGCCCGAAAAAACTTTTTTTGCGCTATTTGGAATTTTCATACACGTTTTAAAAATCACATTTCGTGATTTTTAAATTTAGTGTTTCTTTTTGGTTATCTGGCATGCCATTTGTATAGTAATTTTCCGGGATAAAATAATAACAGTTTTGTTTTACCCATTTTTGTTCGTTGTAAGAAAATCTGGCCATAACTCCTTCGCCACTGCCAGCCCCATTGTCGTCAACCAGGTCAACCCAGAGTCTGTTATCTTTTATAAATATGCTAATGGGGTTAAAAGGGCGTTTAGAAACTTTGATCACTTCTGGGATAGAAAAAAAGATACGCCATGATTTGCCGTTATCTTGGCTGTGGAGTATACCGGCAAAAGAAATAGTATCTTTTACAATATTATTAAGCGGGTAATTGAGATTAGGCTGTTCAATAAAAAGATATGTATTTTTTCCATCAGAAAATGCTGGACCAATTTGACCGGGTTGAATTTCTGCGGGTAAATTTTTGGCTTCAAAATTGGAAATGGGGAGTAAATCTTGGGTATTTGCAGCAGCAGGAGTAGAGGTGGTGGAAGTAGGAATATTTATAGTGGTTGTGGACATGGAAATTTGGTTTTGGGTGCCACAGCCGCTGAGAGTGATTAGGGTAGCAAAAAGGAGGGTGTAATACCGAGTATAGTTCATATTTAAATATTAAAATTGAATAAGTTATTATTAATCATAGTATAAAATAGGTTTTCGATGCAAATATTTCAATCATTCGGACTAGGATCATTGTGAACAAAAATTTCTGCATTTAATTATGTAAGATCTTGGATAAGTTTTTCAATCATGCCACGAAAGCCGTGGCTGCCCATAAAGACAACAATGTCGCCAGACTGGGTATTTTTTGTAATATGCTCAATAAGTTTTTCGTCGTCTTCAATATATTGGGTGTGGGGATGGGTTTTTTGGATAATGCGAGCCAGATCTTGGCCTTCCATTATATTTTGATCAAGAGATTTTTTTACAGCGGTAAGGCGCGGGATTATTACTTTGCTAGCATCTTTAAATGCATTATTATATTGAGGGACTGCTTCGGGATAACGATTGCCGGTGTTGGGTTCGAAAATAGCAATAATTTTGCCTGTGTAAACAGTGTGTAAAGTTTCCAGAATAGAGCTGGCT
>CAYOFO010000025.1:0-17879 GCA_964403325.1 uncultured Gammaproteobacteria bacterium
ACACCTTTTATTGAAGGGGTTGAGGATTTATCAGAGTATACAGAAGAGTGGGGTGCAAAGTATGATCCAAAACTAGCGGAAAAAGCAAGAGATATTAGAAAAATACTTTTTGAGGCCGGTGCGGTTGATGGAGGCCTGGATGCTTCTTTAAATTTACTTTACCTACCAGAAACCGGAGAAATTTTTGTGATAGATGTTTCAAAAGATTTAATTTCTGAAGAAAAGCGATTAGAAGCAAAAAGAATAGAAACTGATGCGGGTTTTAAGTTTGAGTAGTATTTTATGAACCAGGAAGAACATTTTGTCGGAAAAGTTACTTTAAAAGCTCTTATTACCCAAAACGGCAAAGTGCTTATTACTCGTGATGCCCGTGACCCAGACATTTGGGAATTGCCGGGCGGCCGCATGAATGTAGGTGAAACTCTGGAACAGGGTTTAAAGCGAGAAATAAAAGAAGAACTGGGTGTAGAAATTGTGCCGCAAAAAATAATTTTTACAGAACCTTTTAAACAGACAAGTACTGGTGAGTCAACTTTGCTTATAGCGTATGAAGTGCAGTTAGATAAAAATACTGCTTTTGTTTTTAGTGACAAGGAAATAGCTGAAATAAAATGGATAAATGCCGATGAAATAAAAAATCAAAAAATATACGATGTCTGTTTGCATGCTCTGCAAGATTTTTTCCATAAAAAATCTCTCTAATTTATGAATAAAAATACCTTTTATCTTACCACTGCTATCGCTTATCCCAATGCTGAGCCACATATTGGTTTTGCTTTAGAAATCTTGTATGGCGACGTAATGGCTCGCTACCAGCGCCTTCTGGGCAAAGACGTATATTTTCTTACCGGCACCGACGAGCATGGCCAAAAAATGCTCAAAACCGCTAAAGAAAAAGGTAAAAGTGTTGAAGCTTTTGCTGATGAAATGTCTGCACAGTTCCAAAATCTCGCTGACCGATGGAATATTTCCAATAACGATTTTATTCGCACCACTGAGGAGCGTCATATTAAGGGTGCTCAAGCCTTTTGGAAAAAAGTAAGCGAAAATGGTGATATTTACAAAAAAAGCTATACCGGCCTCTATTGCGTTGGCTGTGAAGCTTTTAAAACTGAGAAGGATTTGGTAAATGGGTTGTGTGTTGATCATAATAAAGCTCCCGAAGAACTTACCGAAGAAAATTATTTTTTTAAGCTATCTCGCTACCAAGAACCCCTTGAACTTTTGTTTGCGTCCCGACCAGATTTTGTCTTACCTCTGCACAAGTTTAATGAAATGAAAAATATTCTCAAAAGCGGCCTTGAGGATATTAGTATTTCGCGCGTCAAAGAAAAATTGCCGTGGGGGATTCCTGTGCCAGGTGATGAGAGCCAGGTTATGTATGTCTGGTTTGATGCTTTAACCAACTATATTACCGCCCTTGGATTTGGTGCCGAAGACGAAAGTAAATTCAAGAAATATTGGCCTGGCGTCAATATGGTAGGCAAAGAAATTAATCGTTTTCATTCGCTTCTTTGGCCAGCTATGCTTATGGCCGCGGGGGTAGAAATTCCTGCGCAAATTGCTGTGCACGGTTGGATTACCGTTGATGGACAAAAAATGAGTAAAACTATTGGTAACGTCATTAACCCGGTTGATCTGGTGGGGCAATATCCTCTCGAAGCTGTTCGGTATTTCTTGATGCGAGAAATTCCATTTGATAATGACGGTGATTTTTCTCATGCCAAATTTAACGACCGCTACACGGCTGATCTTGCCAATGGCCTCGGCAATCTTACCAACCGAATTTTGACCATGATCGAAAAATATAGCGACAGCCTGGTGCCACCGGTCAGCGAAGTTAATCGTGACATAGTTGACTGTTTACAAGAAAAGATCTGGCCAGCGTACGCCGAAGCCATGGATCGCTGGCGGTTTGATCTGGCGCTCGAAACTGCCGGCAAATTTATTACCTACTGTGACCAGATAATTTCCGATAGCAAACCGTGGGAAATGTATAAACTTGGTGATGTGCAGAAAGTTCATAATCTGCTGTATCATTTAGCCGAAGCGCTGCGCCATATCGCTCTTATGATTTATCCGGTCATACCACAAACCGCCGAAAATATTCTGAATCAGCTGGGACTTGATTTTGCAAATGAAACCAAAAAACCATTACAAGATTTACAGGCCTGGGTTGGCCTCACGGTTGGAGCGAAAATTCAGAAAAGCGGGCAGCTGTTTCCACGTTTAATATAGTGTTTTATTTTTAATTATTCGTTATGTCTTTAGTAGATGTAATACTTATCGTAGTAATCGGCGGTTTTGCGTTTACGGGTTGGCGAGCCGGGCTTGTTCATACGCTGGGCGCGCTTCTCGGGACAGTGCTGGGGGTCTATTTTGCCAGTCGGTATTATGAAAATTTTGCGGCGCTGATTATGAAATGGACCGGGTGGCAGGATAATTTTTCTAAGGTACTCACTTTTATTATTGCTTTTGTCGTTATCAATCGTTTGATTGGGCTGGGTTTTTGGCTTCTCGATCGAACCTTTGGGCTTATTACGCGTTTGCCGTTTATTCATGGCCTCGATAGTTTTTTAGGCTTAATCTTTGGTCTTATCGAAGGCATGATCGTGGTGGGTATTTCGGTCTATTTTATCAATAAATTTCCTATCAAACCGGATTTTATTAAAAGTCTGGCCGAATCGAGCGTGGCCTTGTATTGTGTTCATTTTTCCGCCTTTTTGTGGCCACTTATGCCCAAAGAATTGCTGACTATTGTTAATACGTTTTCTCAATTTACTTTGCCCGGCAATTTTACATTGCCCAACTTCAGTTCTTCCACTTTTAGTATTAAATAGTATTGTATGAATAATAAAGGGCTGTTTGGTTTGGCCGCCATCCTTTCGTTAGGCCTCATTGTAGTTGCTTTTATCGTAGCGCACACGTTTATTCAGGTTAAAGCCAGTGAAAATATCATCAGTGTTACCGGCTCGGCCGACCAAATTATTACTTCCGACACGGTAAAATGGCAGAGTAATTTTTCCCGCTCAACGGGTTTAGACAATGTCAAAGAAGGTTATCCGGCCATGAAACAAGATTTGGAAGCAGTAATGAAGTATTTGAAGCAAAATGGAGTTAATGAAAAAGATATTACCATGAATGCCGTGAGCATTTCGCCTAATTACTCTGCAAATAACTATGGCCAGAGTTCAATTATTGGTTATACATTAAATCAGCAAATTACCGTTCAGTCGAGCGATGTTGATAAAGTAACCAAAGTTGCGCAAAATTCCGGTAATCTGATTAGCCAGGGAATTTTCTTTACCAGTAATCCGCCTGAATACTACTATAGTAAACTTAACGACATTAAACTTGATCTTTTAGCCAAAGCTACCCAAAACGCCAAAATTCGTGCAAAGAGAATTGCCGAAAGTACTGGTGCGGTTGTTGGTAAGGTAAATTCCGCCAGCATGGGCGTTTTTCAAATTACCTCGGTCAATTCGACCGATCTGTCCGATTATGGATCCTACGACACCAGCTCGATCGATAAACGCGTCATGGCTGTGGTCAAAACTTCATTTTTAGTACAATAATTTATGACCAATTCTAAAAAAGGACTATTAGCTCTTTTGCTGCCATTGGTTGCCTTAATTGCCATATTTATAGTGAGGATATTTACCTCTTCAGTCTTGAGTTATTTGTTGTTGTCTACTCCTCTGGATCCGTCTACGGGAGGTTTGATGCCAACTTCACCGATTATTGTGTTGGGTCAAATAGTTAATGTGCTGTTAGGTTTGTTGGGTATGCTGGCGGTTTTATCTACTCCTGTTTGTTTGGGTTTTGCCATTTATTTTTTTACCAGAAAAGATCCTGGCCACGATCTTACTCTACTGCAACACCCCGCATACGCCGGGCTTTTATCTGAGCAAGTTAACTATATAGATAAATGGTCCTGGACGGCTTTTTTTGCCGCACCTGTCTGGGCAGTGGGGAATAAGCTCTATGGATGGACCTTGCTTTGTTTTGTGCCACTAGCGGGGTTTTATGCTTGGATCAAATTATCCGCGGATGGTCGTAAGATGGCTTGGGAAAAAGGGGGATGGGACAATTTTGCCCAGTTTCAGAGTCGACAGAAAATTATGATGTGGGTGGCGGTAGGAATTTGTGTAACGCTTATAGCTCTCAAAGTAATTCTGGTGAGAAGTATGCCCAAGGAAGATCCGGGGTATCTGTCGTATCCATCAAAATTTATGTTAGATAATTAACGTTATGCCAGACAGTTCTTTCATACCCCGATTTATTGATACCCATGCCCACGTTCATTTCAATGCCTTTAAAACCGATGCTGACGAAGTAGTAAAAAGAACTTTGGCAAAAGGGGTGATAATAAATTTGGTCGGAACCCAGCGTGATACCAGTAAAAATGGTGTAGCCATGGCCGAAAAGTATGAGGGTGTGTATGTGAGCGTAGGGCTGCATCCGGTCCATTTACACTCCCAGCATCTTGATGAAGAAGAATCTTCTTTCCAAACGCGGGAAGAAGATTTTGATTATGAATATTACAAAGCTTTGGCCAAGCATCCTAAAACTATTGCCATTGGAGAGTGTGGGTTGGATTTATACCGGATTCCGGAAGGGTTAGATAAGGGTGTAGTTCTCGCCAAGCAACGAGAAGTTTTTATTGAGCATTTTCGTTTGGCTCAGGATTGCAGTTTGCCGCTCGCTATTCATGTTCGTGATGCCTACCAAGAAATGCTCACAACTTTGCGACAAGAAATGCCCAAGTATAACTTGTCTCAGGTGCGGGGAGTGATTCACTGCTACATTAGCAACTGGGCCAATGCGCAAGAATTTTTACAATTAGGATTGTATCTCGGGTTTACCGGCATTATAACCTTCCCACCCCGAAAAAGTGATCCACAGGCCCAAGCTGATTTGCTTGAAGCTGTAAAAAATTGTCCACTTGAGCGCATGGTGCTTGAGACGGATTCGCCGTATTTGGCACCGCTTGCGTACCGAGGCCAACGCGCCGAGCCTTGGATGGTCGAGGAAGTGACCAAAAAGATCGCACACATAAAAAATATAAGTTTTCAGGAAGTAAAGGAAATGACGACAAAAAATGCCAAGTTGTTATTTAAAATCCAGTAAATATTTTTAGTAAGAAGGAAAAATAATAGTTAAGGTACGTTGTAATTTCTAGCGTATTATGGTAGTTTAAAAATGATTTTTTAATTTAAAACTCAATTGTATGGATGAAAGACGTGAAGGTTATCAGGATCCGTTAGAAGAATTTAATCTTACTGATCTAGAACGTCAATTTTGCACACCTGATCCGGAGGGGCAAGAGGAGACCCCAACGAGGTTTCAATTATTTGATATATTTCCAGAATTAATGGATTTGTTAAATGAAGCTTCGGCGGCTTCAGAAAATTCTACCGGTGATAAAAATTTACATGATGCTATTTTTGGGAAGCTTGAATATTTTTTGAAAAATGATGTTACGCGAGGCGATTTACTCACTGTAGCCTATTATATTAATAATTTTACAAAAGCCCATGGGGATGAAAGGAGGATTGTAGGACTCCTCAATTTTGAAATTTTTCAGAAGCATTATGAAAAGTTGAGTGTCGCTAAGACAGCTGGGTTTGCTGAATTAAATCGAGTGCGTGCCGAAAAACGAAAGGCTGCTAACTCGGCAGAAGTAAAATTTGAAGACGCTGAAGACAGCTTGCCTGATTTACAAGTTGCACCCGAAGCTGAAACTGCAATAAACATCGTTGCCAAAGAACTTTATGGGGTTTGTTTAGCAGATATCGAATCAGCAAAAAAGTTTTTTAAAGACAAAATGGGTGAAAAAGCGGATTCAGTTACGGTTAGCAGTATACTTCGTGATCAGCGAGTTGAAAAAGCGAGTACGGCTTTATCTTCTTTGGTGTCAAACCATGTTAATAGCGATACCTTCCGTCAAGTAAGAAGTCAGGATAATAGTCTCGCCACAAGAGTGGCAATTGCGGCTTATGGTGATATTTTTCATTTTGTTCCAGGGTTTAAAAATATAGATGCCGTTGATGCCGATCGTTCTAAGGAAATTGATGAATTTTTAAAAACAAAAAGTAGTTTAGAAGAAGGCGAAGTAGCTGATATCATTGAAGCTGCCAAAATTATGGTGGCAAATGCTATCTACAAATATCAACAATGGGGCAGTATTGGTCAGTTTGGTCAGGCTCTTTATACTTTAGATAAAATTATGGCTCTTGCTCCCGAGACAACTCTTCAAGAAATAAATTTTGCAGGTTTGGTGCAGGAGATTGTTTTAGCTGTTGCGGCTATTGAGTTTGATTTGAAAACAAAGCCACATTACAAGGACGCGAGAAAAGAAATGCCGAGCATGTTAATTTTTTTGAAAAAAGATCTTGTTTTGGCGGCAAAGGTGCAAGCACGTAAGATTTTTCGAGATCGGTATGAGGTACAGAGTTAGGAAGTTTTTAAGCTAGTTGTTTACAATTTTAGCTCGCGTTCTCACTTGTTTGGCATAGAGGCTTTTATTTTTTCATAACCATATTAAAATTTTTAATATGACCGCATCCAACATACCCATCAAATCTGGTGAAGAGAAAAAAGCCTACCAAGGCCGAATGATTGAGGTGGTGGAGCAGGCTATGGAAATAAACGGACGCGTTAAAATTTTTGAATTTGCCCGTCGTGCACCGGGTGTGCGGTTAATTATCGTGTCTGCAAGCCAAACCTTACTGCTTACCAAAGAGTTTCGTAGCGAGCTAAATGGTTGGGATTATCGTTTGCCTGGCGGCAAAGTATTCGATTCCCTCAAAGAATACAATAATTCTCTCTTAGAAAAGAAGGATATGGTGGCCGAGGCGCGTGTTGCTGCCATTAAGGAAGCTAAAGAAGAGACCGGATTGCTCGTTGAGAATCCAAGATTGTACCATGTGTCTGCCTGTGGAGCCACGGTGGTGTGGGATTTATACTATTTTGTAGTAGAAAATTATACTGTGAATACTGATGGGCAGCAGCTCGAAACCGGAGAAAATATTACGTGTGAATGGTTGACGTTTGCTCAGGTGCAAGATTTGATAATGGAGGGAAAAATGAGTGAAGACCGCAGTATCGGGGTATTGTGGAGATTTTTACAGGAAAAAGGAAAGTATTGATAAGCGGGTTGTAAAGTATTTTCTCTTGACGGTAAATAAAAAATTCAGTATAATAAGCCAATTCTTTTATGATGGATAAAAACCTGCAAAATAACAATCGAGAGCTTTATATATTTGCCATGAAAATTGTGGGTGACTTTGGCGCAAGTATTGCTGTGCCGGTTGTTATATTAGTAATTTTAGGTCAATATTTGGATAAAAAATTTAACGTTCAACCATGGTTTACCATCAGCGCTTTCGCGGTTGCGGCAATTATTTCCGGTATTATCATCTATCGTAAATCCAAGCAATACGGAATCGAGTACCAAAAACTTACTACTAAGATCAAATAATTTCTATGTCGCAAATTCACATTCCGACCCTTGCCCCAGAAATTTTAGGTCACATTGGACCGCTCCCCGTCACTAATACCATGGTAAATGCTTGGATTGCCCTCATTATTTTTTTCGTGCTGGGTTTAGTTGCTCGCAGAAGTGTTTTGCTTCGCCCCAAAAAGTTACAAAATACCATTGAATACTTTTTAGAAATTTTGCTGGGTTATTTTGACCAAGTTACCGGAGATCGAAAAAAGACTATCAGGTTTTTGCCCATAGTCGGATCGATCTTCTTTTTTATTTTACTGTCCAATTGGCTCGGACTCTTACCTGGCACCGGTAGTATTTCTGTGGGCCACACTTTTCTTTTGCGCCCGGCGAATACAGATCTGAATCTTACTATTGCTATGGCCGTTGTTGCTGTAGTTTCTTCGCATGTGTTTGGTTTCATGGCGCTTGGATTTTTCACACACGCCAATAAATTTGTTCAGCTTGGAACGCTTTGGAAAAGCCTGAGGAAAGGGCCGATCGCGATTTTTACCGCAATCGTTGAGTTGGCGGTTGGTCTTATTGAAATTGTAAGTGAAATGTCTAAAGTGTTGTCTCTGTCATTGCGTTTATTTGGTAATATTTTCGCCGGAGAAGTTCTGATGAGCGTTATTATCAGTATTGTATCCGTTCTTCTGCCCACGCCGTTCATGCTCCTTGAGGTAATGGTCGGTTTGATTCAGGCGGCAGTATTTAGTATTTTAACCTTAGTTTACTTAACCGTCGCATCTTCCAAGCCTCATGGAGCTGAAGCGCATTAAAATAACAATATTTGTTCGTTAAGTAGTTTATTGGTCCGTTCGTACAAATAAACTTTTAACGAATAAACCGGTAAACATTTTATTCATTTGGTGTATTTTTACGAGAAGTTTGCGAAGCAGGCAACGTCCTGCGTTTAAGCGCTTCGAAGACGAAAAATATATCAAGCAAGTCAAAAATGTATGTCACATGAAAATGTGCTCGCTATTATTAAGGGTCTTACCATGTGTATCGGTGGTATGTTCCCAGCTTTCGCGATTGGTAAAATCGTTTCCAAAGCTATGGAAGCGATCGGTCGCAACCCGGAAGCAGGATCTGGCATCTTCGTACCGATGCTTCTTGGCGCAGCTTTTGCTGAAGCGATCGCTATCTACGCACTCGTAGTCGTTTTCACTTTAAACTAAAAAGTTTAGATCATTGGGTTTAGTAATAAACCCAATAGATTTGCACTATTTAATAGACGTATGACTAATTTTCATTTTATCGATCAGGCTTTGGCGGCCGAAGAGCGTGGCGAAGTTGTAGCCATGGAAACACAAACCAGCGAGCATGGCGGGGTTTTGGCAAATCTTGGAATTAATGGTTCCATATTTGCTGCCCAACTGATAAACTTTTTGCTTGTGGTTGCGGTCATTTGGTTTCTTATTTTAAAACCGATTACTAAGAAAATGACCGAACGTCAAAACCTCATTGATGAAAGTTTAAATAACGCTGAAAAAATTAAAAATCAATTGGTGCAAAGCGAAGCTGACTATAATGCACGCCTCGAAGAAGCGAAACAAGCTGGCCGAAAAGTGATGGAAAAAGCTACTCAGGATGCCGAGATTGAAGCACAGGCTCTTAAAGATAAAAGCAAGCAAGAAATACAATCACTGGTTGAACAAGCCAAAGTTCGCATCCAGGCTGAAAAAGAAGAAATGGTTCAAGCGCTCAAATCCGAAACCGCTAACATGGTGGTGTCGGCTCTTGAAAAAATCTTGAGCCAGAAAATTGATGCTCCCACCGACAAAAAGATTATTGAAGATATGTTAAAAAAGATGCCGTATGAAAAGAACAATTAAAGCTTACGCACAAGCTCTGTTTGAGCTCACGCAAAACGCGACACCGGAAATGGTCCAAAAAATTACGCATGAGTTTACTCGATTGCTCGCTCGTGATAACAAACTTGGTAGTGCAGATAAAATTATGGCCCAATTTGTAAGTATTGCCAAGAAAAAACAGGGGATTGTCGAGCTTAATGTTACGACAGCGAGTGCTTTAACCTCAGAAACCAAAGAGCAGCTCATGAAGACATTTGGCAGTAAAGTGGAAATTCATGAACAGATCGATAAAAGCTTGATTGGTGGTTTGGTTGCAAAGACCGGTGACACCATTCTCGACGGCAGTATAAAAACCCAATTAAAAAGATTAAAAGCGAGTTTGTCGGTATAGTAATTTGTTATCAAATACGCGTCTAAACTCTTAACCCTAAAACCTAAAATCTTACAATATTATGCAAATCAACTCTATTGTCGAAGAACTCAAAAAAAATATTGCGGAATTTGAAAAGCATGTTGAAGTAGAAGAGGTGGGAACTGTGCTTGAGGTTGGTGATGGAATTGCCAAAATGAGTGGATTGGTACATTGCCAGGCGAGTGAAATGTTGGAATTTCCCGGTGGCACTTATGGAGTGGCGCTAAACTTAGAAGAAGAAACGGTGGGTGCTATTATTTTGGGCGAATATCGCCACCTTAAAGAAGGCGATGTTGTCAAGCGCACCGGTCGTATTTTATCAATCCCGGTTGGTGATGATGTGATTGGACGAGTGGTAAATCCGCTCGGTCAGCCGGTAGATGGTGGTGCGCCGTTAAAGTCAAAAATTTTCTACCCCATCGAGCGTATTGCGCCGGGCGTTATGACGCGTGAACCGGTAACCCAAAGCGTTCAAACCGGTATTAAAGCCATTGACGCGCTTATTCCAATTGGTCGCGGTCAGCGTCAGCTCATTATCGGGGATCGCCAGACCGGTAAAACCGCTGTCGCTATCGATACCATCATTAACCAAAAAGGTCAGGACATGATTTGTATTTATGTGGCCGTTGGTCAGAAGGAGTCTAAGGTTGCTCGCATCGTGGCCAAACTCAAAGAAACCGGTGCGATGGATTATACCGTAGTGGTGAATGCGAGTGCTTCAGATTCGGCTTCACTCCTTTACATTGCTCCATACGCCGGTGTGGCTATGGCGGAATATTTTATGGATCAGGGCAAGGACGTGCTGGTTGTGTACGACGATCTTTCCAAACAAGCCTGGGCGTATCGCGAAATTTCTCTTCTTTTACGTCGTCCACCTGGTCGTGAAGCGTATCCGGGGGATGTCTTTTACCTGCATTCTCGCTTACTTGAGCGCGCTTGTCGACGTAACAAAGAAGCTGGTGGCGGCTCGATTACGGCTTTGCCGATTATCGAAACTCAAGCCGGCGATGTTTCGGCCTATATTCCGACCAATGTCATCTCCATTACCGACGGGCAAATTTTCCTGGAGAGCGATCTTTTCTTCCGCGGTATTCGTCCGGCACTCAACATTGGTATTTCAGTGTCCCGTGTTGGTTCGGCTGCACAAACCAAACCTATGAAAAAAGTGGCCGGAAAAATGAAGCTGAGCATGGCCCAATTTCGCGAAATGGAAGCTTTTGCTCAATTTGCCAGCGATCTTGATGCTGATACTAAAAAACAGATTGATCTGGGTCAGCGCCTCACCGAAATTATGAAACAGCCGCAATTTCAACCTTTGCCTCTCGCCAACCAGGTAGCGATTTTCTATGCGGCAAATAATGGATTTTTGCAGGATGTGGCCGTAAAAGAAGTTCGTGCCTGGGAAGAAAAATTCCACCAATTCTTCACTCAAAACAAACAAGCTCTTTTGCAAAAAATCAGTGCTGGGGGTTGGGATGAGAGTATTGAAAAAGAGTTGAAAGAAGCGATTATGGAGTATAAAAAATAGAAATAAATTAAGAAGTTTTACGTTATGAATGATGTTGGGTTAATTAAAGGAAGATTGTTGGAACTCAAAACAAAGATTGATAAGTTTGAAGCTTCTCCTGCGTTAATAACTTCGGAAACAGGAGAAGATTTAGCATTAGAATTTTCACTTATAGACGAAGAATTGTTTCGTTTAGCTTTTGAAGCAGGTAAGGAAATTGATCTACACAAACCTTTAAAAGCTGAATTTGACAGAATAATAAGCAGATTTCACCAATTGTTTCCTGCAGAAAAAGAACTTTTTGACTCGTTTGTTGAGTTTGAAGAAAGTGAGTTGGAAGAAGGTTTAACAAGAACATTTTTTCCAAAAAAGGAAAATCCAGGTACAAAAGGAATGTTTATGGATGACTTATCTGAGATTAATAAAAAATTAGTAGAAGTGAAGCTAAAAATTGATGAGTTTCAAAGCAGTCCTTCGTTGATAACCCTAGAAGCGGGAGACGAGATGGTGGAAAAATTTGCAGTTATAAAAAACAAAATTTTTAATTTATGGTGTGATAACCCTGAAGACTGTGATTCTGAGAGCTACCACGCTTTGCAGGATGAATATGATACAATATTAGCTCGGTTTCATCAGTTATTTCCTGAGGAAAAAGAAATTTTTAATTTAGGAGTAAGTATTAGACAAGAAAGACGGGCAAAGGCTTTGTGGCAAAAGATGTACCCGGGTGAAAAATTTCCACATGGTATCCAAGAAGTTTCTCCAGGTACATTGTCTGAAATTAGAAGAGATTTAGAGGGAACTAGGGTAGAATTTATAAAAAGTTAAAATATGGAACGATCCCAAGAGGATATTGAATTAGAAATTAATTTTTTAGAACAGTGTCTTAGCCAACTTCCGATTGGTCATGAGTTTCATATTACTGAGCATAGTTTGTATGCGAGAAGTTTCGCTCGTTTACGAAATGAAATAATCGGATCTCAAGTTGATAATATAAGAAAATTATTGAAACAACTGGATGGTTTAAGTACGAGATTTAAAGATATAGATAATGCAAGCGGTGAAGAGTGGAGAAAAGAATGGAAAGATGAAAGAGATGATGAAGCTAGATTGCAAAGAGGTGAGGCTATTCATATAGAACAGCCGAGTATAAAAAATTTACCTCCAAAAATATTAACAAAAGGCCGAATGGCATAGAAATAATCTTTAAATTTAAACTCTTAATTTTATTTGTATGGGTGAGATGCAAAAAACATTTGAGCAAGGTAGAGACTATTATTTTGGTTTGTTGCGAGGTAGACTAAGCCAGATTGGGGGCAATTTGGAAAGAGCAGTGTCGAGCTGAAAGAGAAGGTGCTAAAGCGATGCAAGCATCTGTGCATAGTTTGCCTGGAAGAGTTTAAAATAAACGATTAATTTTTATTGTATGGCAGAGAAAAACACAAAAGAGTTATCGCGGCAACAAGACATGCGAACAAGAATAGAAGATTTTGTCCGTTCTCAGGGGGGTCAGATTGAAGAAATATCAGTATTTCCCGATGAATTAGCTCCTAGTCATAGTGCCCAAATTAAAAAAATACCTCCTGGCCGAAAAATATTAAAAATAACACTTCCGACTGATCGTATAACGATACTGGCAACCATGCCTTCTGAAACGAATGGTGGTTTTGACGCTGAGGTATATGGTGGTAAGTATTATGTGACAGGAAATCATGACTGTACTTTGTTCGATCTTCAAGGATTGGTTCAACAAGCAAGAAATCTTAACTCTTAGTTTATATGGCCATTTCTACCAAAACCATCAAACGCCGTATCAAATCCATTGGTAATACCAAAAAAATCACCAAAGCCATGGAAATGATTAGCGCTGTCAAAATGCGTCGCGCAGTGGCAAGCGCTACCCAAAGCCGCCATTATTCTCACTCTGCCTGGCAGATGGTTTTGGATATAGTGAAAAAAACCGCCGTGAAAAATCATCCGCTTCTTACTAAGCGGCCTATTAAAAAAATCGCACTTTTACTCATAACCAGTAATCGTGGTCTGGCCGGAGGGTTTAGCTCCAAGCTCTTAGCAGAAACCCATCGTGAAGTTTTAAAAATGGAAAATGCCGGTCAGGCTACTATTGATTTAATGATCATGGGCAAACGTGGCCGAAAAATCTATCAAAATTTTGGCCATACTATCTCCCTTGAGTTTGAAAAAACCGATGTAACGCCGCGAGTGGAAAAAATTTTACCAATTGCTAAAATGTTGGCGCAAGAGTTTGTGAATGGAAAATACGATGCCGTCGCCGTAGCCTATACCCATTATTTTTCGGCTATTAAGCAATCTCCGACCATTAAGCAAATTTTACCCCTCAATGTAGCCGAAGGTTCGCCTATAATCGGCGAACCGCCAGCTGAAAGAAAAAAAACTTCAGCTGTCCATGACAGATTTTTGTTTGAACCAAGTCCACAAAAAGTATTAGAAATGCTTTTGCCGCGTATTATCGAAGTGCAGCTCTACCAGGCTATCCTCGAATCCGATGCGGCCGAGCATAGCGCTCGTATGCTAGCCATGCGCAATGCCACCGATGCGGCCAAAGATATGATGAAAGATCTGAACACCACCTTTAACAACGCTCGGCAAGCCAATATCACCAAGGAAATTTCCGAAATCGTAGGTGGTGCGGCCGCGCTTGAATAAAATTATTTTCATAAATTAAAATTTTAACTTATAATTTCCTGTATGAATAAAGGTACTATAAAACAAATTATCGGTGTCGTGGTTGATGTGCATTTTGCCGATCAATTGCCGGATCTCTACAATGCGCTTGAAGTAAAAACAGAAAAAGGAATGTTGGTGCTTGAAGTACAAAAACACATGGGCGGCAATGTCGTGCGTGCCATGAGTATGAGCACTACCGATGGCCTTGAGCGTGGTCAAGAAGTTGTCGACACGGGCGCGCCAATTCAAGTACCGGTCGGAACCGAAACGCTCGGCCGTATGTTCGATGTAGTCGGTAATGAAATTGATAATAAAGGTAAAGTTTCAGCGAAGAAAAAATACCCCATTCATCGCAAAGCTCCAAGCTTCGTCAAACAATCCACCAAATCTGAAATTCTTGAAACCGGTATTAAAGTTATCGACCTCATTTGTCCTTTCTTAAAAGGTGGTAAAGTTGGTCTGTTTGGTGGTGCGGGTGTTGGCAAAACCGTTATTATCCAGGAGCTTATCCGCAATATCGCCCAAGAACACGGCGGCTATTCTATGTTTGCCGGTGTCGGGGAGCGAACGCGCGAAGGGAATGATCTGTATCGTGAAATGGAAGAATCCGGTGTTTTAAGTAAAACCGCACTCGTGTTCGGCCAGATGAACGAACCACCCGGTGCGCGTGCTCGCGTGGCTTTAACAGCTCTGGCTATGGCTGAGTATTTCCGTGATGAAGAGGGAAGAGACCTGCTTTTATTTATCGACAACATTTTCCGTTTTACCCAGGCTGGTTCAGAAATGTCCGCACTTCTTGGTCGTATGCCATCAGCGGTAGGTTACCAGCCAACGCTGGCAAGCGAAATGGGTGCGTTACAAGAACGTATTACTTCTACCGACAAAGGTTCTATTACTTCGGTACAAGCCGTGTACGTGCCAGCCGATGACCTCACTGACCCGGCTCCAGCTACTACCTTTGCTCACCTTGATTCTACGGTTGTATTGAATCGTTCACTCTCCGAACTCGGTATTTACCCGGCCGTTGATCCGCTTGATTCTAATTCGACTATTCTTGATCCGAATGTGGTTGGTGCCGAGCACTACCGCACCGCGCTTGATGTGCAGAAAGTTTTGCAACGCTACAAAGATTTGCAGGATATTATCGCCATTTTGGGTATGGAAGAGTTGAGTGACGAAGATAAAGTAACGGTGGCTCGTGCTCGCCGCATTCAAAAATTCTTGTCCCAGCCATTCTTCGTGGCCCAAGTCTTTACCGGCGCTGAAGGTAAATATGTGACTATTGCCGAGACTATTCGTGGCTTCCGCGAAATTCTCGATGGTAAACATGATGACAAGCCAGAATCCGCTTTCTATATGAAAGGTGGAATTGATGAAGTAAAATAACAAGATTCAGGATACAGGTAAAAAAATACAAATTTATAATAAAATATGGAAGGGAGATTTCATGAAAAGTTAAAACTAAAAATTCATGAGTTTATTACCATTTGTTATGAGTTAACAAAAAAGTTTCCTGTATCAGAATTATATGGCGTAAGTTCTCAACTACGTCGTGCGGCTATTTCCGTCATGCTCAATTATATTGAAGGGTATGGAAGAAGACGTGATAAAGTTAAACTGAATTTTTACGAAATAACCCATGGTTCAACGCAAGAATGTAAGTATCTTATTTATTTTACATACACTCAAAGCTGGATAAGCAAAGAGGAATATAATAAAGCGACGGAGTTAGTTGAAGAGATAGCCAAAATGACTTATTCAACCATAGAAATTTTAGAAACAAAAATACAAGAATAGTTGTATTTTTATACCTGTATATTGTATGTTGTTAAAAATTATTACCCCTGAACGGATTGTTGTTTCTGAAGAGGTGTATGAGGTGACGTTGATGACTGAGGAGGGGCAAATTAGCATTCTCCAGCATCATATTCCGCTCATTACCAATCTTAAAGCCGGCGAGTTAAAGTATAAAAAAGAAAAAGATGGCCCAGAATTTTATTTAGCTTTAGCGGGCGGGTTTGCGGAAGTTAAGTCGGATAATTCGCTGACTGTTTTGGCGGATGCGGCTGAAAGGCCGGAAGAGATTGATCTTGATCGAGTAGCGCGCGCCAAAGAGTTGGCTGCCAAGACCATGCAGACAGCCCAAGTGCAAAATGACCAAGAATATGCGCTGGTAGCGGCTGCCTTGGAGCGAGCTTTAAATCGTGAAAAAATCAGCAAAAAGTATCGTAATTTACCGGTTTAAATTGAATAGCAAAAGCCCTTCCCTTGAAAAGAAGGGCTTTTTATGTTATAATGGGCTTTCTTAAGCCAAAATATTATGAAAGCTACTCACAAACTTACCTGGAAAATGTACCTCGAGCATACCAAAGAACATGGCTGGCTCCTGTTTTTGGTACTTCTGGCCATCGTGGGTGGGGCGCTTTTTACTACGTTAGTACCGTTTTATTTTAAAAGAATTTTTGATGTTATGGCGGCGCCGGGTATGAGAGACGGTGCAGCTGCGGAAATGGTAAAAATTTTAGGTTTAGTAGCCGCTGTAGAAGTGGGGCGCTGGGTATCGTGGCGCATCGCGAATTTTGGCAACAATCGCTTGGTTATGTCTATCAATACCAAGATCGCGACTCGGTGTTTTAACTATTTACATCAGCACTCTTTTGCTTATTTTAGTAATAATTTTGTTGGTTCGCTGGTAAAAAGAGTCAATTGGTTTGTGCGTGGTTACGAAGATATTAATGATCGTATTGTTTGGAACCTTTTCCCGGCCATTGTTGAAACTTTATTTATTTTGTGTATTTTGAGCAGTCGCAGCCTCTGGCTTGGTTTGGCGCTGATTGGTTGGATAGGTCTCTTTTTGGTGGTCAATTGGTTTTTGACAGCGTATAAAGTGAAATATGACGCTCAGCACAGTGAGGTTGAGAGTGCTTATAATGCTCTTTTGTCCGACACGATGAGTAACCATGGTAATGTGAAATTGTTTAATGGCTACAAAACCGAAGTTCAGAATTTTTATAATCTAGCCAAGAAAAACTTTGATTTATTGCTATTTGTTTGGAATTTGGATGCAGCTTTTGAATCCTTCCAGTCTTTTTTGATGATTGTGCTCGAAATCGGAATTTTTTATATTGCCATCCGATTGTGGCAGCAAGGAGTATTGTCAGTGGGGGATTTGGTCTTAATTCAGGCGTATGTTTTAAATATTTTTAACATTGTGTGGGGATTGGCACGTAATATCCGCAGTATCTTTACGACCATTGCCAATGCTGAAGAAATGACCGTTACGCTTACTACGCCGCACGAAATACAGGATATTCCCCAGGCCCAAAATCTACAGTATATAGAAGGAAAAATCGAATTTAGAGATGTTGGTTTTTACTACCATGAAACCAGGAAAATTTTTGATCACTTGAGTTTTACGGTTCATCCCAAACAAAAGCTCGCTCTCGTTGGGCCGAGTGGTTCCGGAAAATCCACCACTATCAAATTGCTTTTGCGCTTGCACGAAATTTCCAGTGGCAAAATTCTGGTTGACGATCAGGAGATTAACAAAATTACCCAAGAAAGTTTGTGGAAAAATATCAGTTTTGTGCCACAAGATCCAATTTTATTTCATCGCAGCATCCTCGAAAATATTCGTTATGCCCGGCCCGAAGCAACAGACGAAGAAGTATATGAAGCGGCAAAATTGGCGCATTGTCATGAGTTTATTGATGGTTTTCCGGAAAAATACAATACTTTTGTGGGCGAACGCGGAGTCAAGCTTTCCGGTGGCGAACGCCAGCGCGTGGCGATTGCTCGCGCTATTCTTAAGGATGCCCCTATTTTGGTGCTCGATGAAGCTACTTCGAGTTTAGATTCTGAATCGGAGAGTCTTATTCAGGATGCGCTCACTACCTTGATGAAAAATAAAACAGTGGTGGTAATTGCCCATCGTTTATCAAC
>CAYOFO010000026.1:0-17523 GCA_964403325.1 uncultured Gammaproteobacteria bacterium
TCTTTCATAAGAATATATTTATTTTTTAATATTTAGCTCTATTCAATTGGCACTGATATGATCTAAGATTTTTCAAGCCCTGTGTTAATACCAATAATATCAGCCTCTTTACCGCTTAGGTCAACTGGCGAACTTTTAACGCTTGCAAAACCTGGTGCGTCGTAGGTAACATAAAACTTACTGTCGCCCGCGAGGAATGAGTATCGGCCTTTACTGTCAGTAATTTGCGTAGAAATAAGTTTGTTGTACTCCGCGCTGAATAATCGCACCACTGCTTTATTGAGCGGCTTCTTGGTTGTTTTGTTATATACCACACCCCAACTTTTAGCTTTAGGCGGTACTGCGAGTCGCCTAAACACCGCCCATAACGCCACATTCGCTGCGGCAGTTGCTGCCACATACCATTTTGGTGAGATAAATAATGAAGCCGCACTTACTACAATACTGGCTCCAGAAAATAAAGATTGAAACTTGCGTCCCAGATTTTCTAATTGAATTTTCCTTGGTGGTTTTACCATGCCGCTTGGATCAAGTGGCACATTGGAACTAATAACCGGATAATTTTCACTCACGCGAATTTTTTGCCCTGAATAAATATCGGTTTTTTTACCATCACTCACCACATTTTTTAAAACTTGCGATGGAAAGGCCATATCATTTTTGAGCACCTGAAGTGTATACTCCCCCTGGGGTGCCGTAAAAAAATAACGACCTTTTTTGTCGGTTACCCGCGACTGCACGATGCGGCCGGTTTTGGCGTCTACCAAACGAACGATGGCCAAATCAACCGGCATCTTACTGAGAGAATTATACACTTGACCCCAACGTTCTCGCTTGCGCCGACCAATCAAAATAATCGGTTGCAAAAAGGTTAGTTTAACCAGTGGAATAGCTTCTGCCCAAGGAATAGTTGGTACCAAGGCTGCAGCTGTTACCGCTACCGTACTGGGCGCAGCTACTTGTTCCACCGCCTGTTGTACCTCCGGATCATTGCGAAAATCTTGAAATGCTTGCATGGCTTTGGTAAGATTTTGCCTGGCCAAAGCGCCTAAAATTTTAAATCGGCCGCCCAGATTAAAAAGAATCTCGCGCAAATTTCGACTCACGCTCGCCGAACCATCCACCACCGCAGCAAATGGCACTGGCTCAGGCACCAGCGTCCAAACCGAATTGATAATATTATTTTTTATGGTAAATGCTGGTGTTTTTTGCGTATAAAAACCAACTTTTTCGAGCTGTAAATAATACCGACCATTGGGCACGGTCCACCCATATGTACCGTCCTGGTTGGTGGTATAAGGGTTGTGCTGATTGGCAAAATACACTGCTTCACCCCGCTCATTAAAAAGTTGTACTTGGACTCCAGCCACAGGTCCATTATCGCTCGTAACCAAACCCGGACGCACCGACGTGAGAGTCAAATCTAAAATATCTACCGAATCGCCATAATCAACAATTATTTTTCCAACACGCTTGCCTGGAGCCGCAAAAATAATCGTTGTCTCAAAGGCGGCATTTTCTGGATTAAACAAGAGTTGATAATTATCATTTTCCACTTGCGCCACCACTGATTTAGGATCAGCTGTCAAAATTTTCCTGGGCACAGAAATAGTCAAATCACTCCCCGAAAGACCGCTCAATTCTGGAGCGGCCGGCAAATGTATTTTTTTACCATCACTCAAAAAACCCAGGTCTTCCGGCTTTATTTTGGCGGCCTGTGGCACAGAAGAAGAAACTGCCGCTGATCCATCCTGTATTTTGCCCGGCTGAATTACATCTGCTGGTATTGGGTTGCCACTCCCGTTTTGGTCTGGTTGGGGCATCAGCGCTTTACACTCTGCCTCAGCCGCACATTTAGGATCAGCGCAATCGAGTTTACCTTTTTGTTTACTCACACACACGTCTGGAGGTATTACCAACTGTTTCAGTTGTGCGCTCCCAAAAATCCCGGAGCTCACATTTCCCGATGTATCAAAAGCAAAAATGGTATAAAAATACACCACATCTTTGACTACATTTTTATCCTCAAATGTCTCCACCTTTCCCACATAGATGACTTCACCATCATTGGGGTTTTGCGATCGAGCATTTATTTTTCGTACTACCTGCACTACTGTAAAATCCGGCACAACATTAAGATTCGGATTTTGCCACTGTAACGCAATACTTTTTACCGTCGGGTCAATTTGCAAACCAGCCGGATTGGGCGGGGCGATTTTATCTTTTTGAGTCGTAAAAACAGCATTCAGAGTACTCGTACTTTCTCCACTTTCATCACTTGAGATAAGTCGATAATTATAGGTGGTGTTTGGCAACAAACTTCCTACCAACAAAAAATGATCCGCGATTTTGAGTGTTTTGTCAAAAACTGTTTGACCGTAATCAGATGTAATCCCATAATTTATCTGTGCGTCAGAGGGCTGATTGGTGTCCCATAAGACCGTGACTTCAGTGGCCGTGGTATTGAAACGTACATTACTTATTTCGAGCACGTTTTTTGGCAGTGATTGCGTCTCAAACGAACCAATTTGTTCGCTCATCTGATTTGCACTGTCCCACACGCGAATTCTAAAATAATACATGGTCCGCGCCAGCAAATCATTCAGCGCAGTTTCATAATTTTTTGTTATTACTCCCAATTTCCCATAATTTTTATCCGTACCATATTCAAATGTCACTTTAGCAACACTCTTATCATCGTTCGCCGACCAGCTGACCGTAGCTGTCGTGGGCGTTGTCACCACCACGGCATTGCCGATAGTGGGAAAAACATCCACGACTACGACCGGTGGCGGCACTACCGCTGCCCCACCACCTCCCTGGCGTGGCACCGTAGCGCCTACCGTTAACCCCTGGTTAGCGGCCTGCAACGCCCCGCCCCCCTGCAGCAAACCTAAACTAAGGACTCCAAGAAATGCTAATCGCCGCACATATATAAAAACTCTATTCATACCGATTTTTTATTTTCAAATAAACCCCGGATACTGCCATAGTCAGAAGCAACACGCTCAACGTGACTCCCAACCAGATTGGTACATACAAAACATAGACACTTTTTTCGACCAACTGGTGTGTTAACCCATAACTGAGGCGAACCATTACTTTATACCTACCGGGCCAGCGTAGCGAGGTGGGCAGTGTCACCCGTATCTGTTTTTGCGCTTGCGACAAAACCACTGTGGAACGCAAAGTATTTTTTGATACTTGTTGGTGAAACATATTTTCAACTACCGTTTCACCCATTACCGGCGCGTCAATGTTCCCGGTGTTTTTGAGCTGCAACAAAAAATTCCAGGTCTTTCCCCAAAAAACAGGTCGTGCACTCCGCCAATCAAGAATATTTATTTTTTCACCGGCTTGTCCGGCCACCTGCACTGTAACCAAACTCAAAAGGCGCGCCGCGACCGTTGTCGCGCTTGATGCGGCACTCCCTACAGTTTGAACTCCGAGCCCCAAATAATGGGTACTGGCGGGTAAACGAGTTGGCACAACCACTGTAAAAACGACATCTTTTTGTTCTCCCGGTGCCAAGCTAAAAGTATCGATACTTTTTTTAATCCACTTCTCACCCTCATCTACTCCTTGAGAAAAAACCGGTAAATCTCGATCATCGGTACGCATGCCGTAGACTACCGGCTGCACCGTCACAGCGTTTTGTTCATCATTTTTTATGGTAATCGGTATCGCATGTTCTTTACCGCTGTCAATTGTCAAAAAAACCCGAACCGGTTTTAAACTGACCGCTTGAGCTGGAAAAACCGTTCCCACACTCATGGCCACACCTAGTATTGCAGCAAGTAAAAATGAGTGCATACACTAAGGATTAGCTGAAGCGGTAAGTACGATATTTTGACTATACACTCCCGAAGAAGTGTTGTTAGAAATTGCAGCCTTAAACACGAGCGTTGTGTCGCTCCCCGCCACAGCGGCATTATGGGTCGCCAGATTGGTACCGACTACAACCGGCACATCCCCCATTACCAGAGCATCAGCACCGGTTGTGGCTATACCATAGGCTTCAGTGCCAGCCACAACAACGCCACCACTGACTGGTCGCAAACTACTCCCCGACACTTCTCCAATCGATAAAGTATACCCATTTTGTGCCCCAGTGGTAACTGACGCGACCGTACTGACTGTTTTTACCTGATTTACTGCCAACTCCCCCAAATTAAGACTATTACTACTCAACGCAACACTGATGGTATTTTGATCTACCTGCTGGAAACCACCATTAATAACAAAACTCGCACTGTTTGCTTGCCCTGGCGCAGGCTGGGCAATGGTATCTTCGAGCGAAAACGATGCCGAGGCACCACTTGCTCCACCCACTCCCACAAAATCCGAATCAATGGAAAAACTCGCCGAGTTCATCGCCCCCCACACTCCCGGCGCATAAAGAAGCAAGGCCATCAAGAAAAAAAAGAAAAATTTTTTATGCATAAGAAAAATCTTTACCAGCAAAACAAGTCTATTATACCTGATAAAACCTCTATTGAAAATAAAATCATTCTCCTTCAGAGACTCAACACTTTTTCTTGAGCAAAATTTTATTCCATCAACCAAAATTAATCGACAATAAAAAAGTGTGCTCTACTCAATTTTATTGCTCCATAATTTTTTTCTTTAAAAAATTTACAACTAACACCCTCTTGTACCCCTACCACCATCTCACTTCCACCATTCCTTCTTACCTTCCAACACCATCAACCGTTGCCCCGAACATATGTGTAGCGATGCCAATAGTCACAGCCAGGAGAAGTGGTCCGTAGAGAATCTGCCCTGTTGTTTGAATATAGTAGTTCGGTGCCGAACGGACGACAAGCTAATGACAATGGCAGAGCGACTCTACTCGTAAAAACCTGCCCACATAGCCCGCGACCTCTGCCACAAGGTCAGTTTCATTTATAAACTTAAGCTATTGTTCTAACCAGGCTACGGCTTTAAAATAATTGAGTATAATAAATTTATTCTATTGCATTTAAAATAAATGCGCTTTTAAAGAAATTTTTTATAAAATTACCATAATACTTGCCCAACCGCCCCAAACCCTGCTTATTTTTTCTCTTTCTACCGTTTCAAAGAGTTAAATTTTTAATTTAAATAACTTTAAAAACCATTTTTAAATCTAAAACTACCTCCATAAAAAGCTTTGCTTAGATCTAAACAACCGAGGTTTTGTTTCACGTGAAACAAAACCGTCCATCTTTCCAAAGATAACCGTCAAATTGACTTTCCTTGTCCATACGAAGAATACTGAACGTGAATAATGGATTTTCACTACTAAAAATCAGCATACTCCTTAAAACTTTTACTTCACAAATTCGGATACTTAAAACAGGCCGATCAACACATCAACATCAAGAACTTAATTTTAAAACTAAAAAAACTTACTCAAATTTGTTTCACGTGAAACAAAACACAAAAAATATGTGATTTTTTGCACTTTTCAACTGAGTTTTCCACATACTTGTCCACAGCACATCAAAATATTCTTTAATTCTTAACTAAGCGCAGGTGTTGTATAATTTACAAAATACACGCCAAAATCTTTCCGTCTATCATCAAAATACGACATGCTGTAAGATCAATAAACTTGAAAGGGGATAAATGTAAATTATTGTATAATTTTACACCCGTGAGTACGTTTTTGTTTCACGTGAAACAAAAATACCAGCTTCACCCACAATAATCCCGAACCCAAGCCACTGCTTACTAAAGCAGCAAGCTTTAAAAACAGAACTTTTACAGTTTTTTCATATTCCTAAAGAAAAAATTCTTTACACCTCTACAATCATCGTATAAATCAAACATAATGCCTTAATATCTAAGGCTAAATGCATAATATTTGCAATAAAAACAACTTGCCTCTATGGATCTGTGCCGAATAATACTTCCCTTAAAGCGGGAAGTGGCTAGCATTAGCAAAAAACCTAATAGTTAACTCTCGTAAACTACCCCGCAACAGGGCTGTGGGACATAAAACTTGCAGAGATAAAAAAACAGAAAGCGTGGAGTGCGCTTTCTGTTTTTTAAAATTTTGTGGACCTAGGCAGAATCGGACTGCCGCTCCAGCAATGCGAATGCTGTGTCATACCACTAGACCATAGGCCCGCGTCAAGTTGAAAACTTGTAAAATTGACTAAAGAAAAACCATTCCACTATTTTATAACTTTTTCAACTTTTTAACCTTATGAACTTTGTCGTGCCCCCAGCACGAATCGAACGCACATCTCTCCCTTAGGACGGGACTGTTCTATCCATTGAACTATGGGGGCGGCGTTTTTTACTCCGACCAAAATTGTAGCGAAAATTAACAAAAATAGCAACATTTAAGCATTAAAGTTAACTTTTTTTCGTATTTTTAGGATCAACGTTTTCCCAGGCCAAATCAAAAATAAGACGTATCATATTTACCAAAACTTCACTTTCTATTATTACCCCCATCCGATTCGGCTTTTTCATCACAGCTATCATAAGCTTGTTATCATAAACGTGAATTTCACCCCCTAAACTCGTCAATTCCTTCGCCTTACTTTTATCTATCAGACGACATTCAATACCCTGAGCAAATTTTTGATTTTTAATCACTTCTCGCCCTACCGGACCATCTATTACCAGGGCTCTTTCTTTAAAATTCTTTCCGTCTCTGCGGTTATGCCATTCTTGCACCCATTCCCAGTATTCCGTATCTTTCCACACCTCAAGATCCGTGAGTGTTAACACCTCAGAACGTGTCTCAAGCATGTCTTCGTGGGCAGTAATAATACCTTGAACGCCCTGTTGATAACGAATAGTGGGTTTATCGTTAATTTTATAAAGTGAAAGCAAATCCGGCAAAATATTTTCCGCTTTAACAATCCGCTCTTCCCAAGCTTGTTTTTTATTTTTTACAAATTGAAGAAGATTTTCCGGATGCTCAATAGCGTATTTCATTTTCTTACCTTCTCCGCCAGCTCGCCCAACCAACCCGTACCATTCCAATTTTTCAAGCACGTGGTAACCCAGGGTACGAGTAATCCTCGCCCGTTTGGTAATTTCGGTTACCGTGGAAGGGCCCAGCTCCATGAGAGCGTTATAAATTTTTGCTTCAGTCTCATCGAGTCCCACATCTTGAAAAATTTTCTCCATACTTTAAAAATAATTAATAATTTGTTATTCTATTCTACTTTAAAAACAAATGTGGCATATATCCCGCCCACTTCTTCATGCGCTTGCTTAACAAAACCCATACTTTCGATCTGCTTAACAAAAAATTGTGGGCTATAACGAGTGTATTGCTGTATTCCTAACAATTCATGGTTTGGTAAACGAACTACCGCTATTATTTTATAACCATCTGGACATGACTCCTGTATTTTACCATCACTTACAACAAGAGTTTTTCCATGTAAATCTTGCACAACTGTTTTAAAATCTAAATCATATCCTTTTAAGGATATGTCTTTTTCTGCACAATAACTATGAACGATGCTTGTATACCAAGATAAATCCAGGTCATCATAACCCCGATCACCTTTTTTTACCCTGGAATCATTTTCTCCTTGTGCACCCATTTTAATTCCGGTATCTAACAACAACATATCCCCAGGCCGCTGGTGTGTTTTTATCCAAGAAACTATTTCCAGCAATTTAGGGGGAATGAAATTTCCCATAGTCCACCCGGCAACCGCAGTAATAAGCACAGATTCAGAATTGGTACGATCTACCGGAAAACTCCCAAACTCACCACTTTGTCCCAAAACCGGAAATGTATCGTTCTGCAAAATTCCCCGTATTTTTTCAACATGAGCTGGATACAAATCATGGACTGTCAGTTGAGATAATGCTTGTGGCAGCTGCTTTGCGAGCTCCACTGCCAAACGATGTTCTAATGTTGCGTTGCCAACTCCCAAACAAAAAAGCTCAACACTGGGGGAATGTTTGCATTCCAAAACCTGCCTAACATGATCCGCTACTTTATCCATTGGGTACTCAGCTTTGAGCTGCTGATACCCAGCCGCCTCACTGCTATTTAACCACCCCTGTAATACTTCTGGCGTACCATACAAATAATTTGGTTCCAACATCCTTATCTGACATAAAGGAAATTGTTCTCGCCCGCTTTCAGGCCGCTCTGCTTGAATCATAACATGTACTCCATTTACAATAAACCGGATAAAAAACTATTTTTATCTAACATAACGTCATCTTATACGAAAAACTTTTTAAAGTAAAGGAAGAAAGCCGCTTATTCTGGTTTTTTCTTCCGAGATTTCCGGAAAAAAGGTATAATCAATCTCACTTAATCAATTTTTATGGAAAAATTTTGGCTTTTTGCTTGTTTACTCGGTACTACCCTAAGCATAGTTATTATGCTTGTTTTTTATTTTAAAGGCCGGCCCCAAAATAAAAATGAACCGGACCAACAACTTTTTTTGCTCTTACAAAACCAAATCAATGAACTGGGTCGAAATATCGAGCAAAAACTGGCCACCGCCAACAAAAACATTGATGACACCAAAAATCATATTCATTCTACCATCCAAACGCAATTTGGACAAAGTGCCAAAATTATTACCGAGGTAACGGAACGACTGACCAAACTTGATGAAACCAACCGACAAGTGGTGGGGTTTGCCGAGCAACTCCAAAATCTGGAAAATATTTTACAAAACCCCAAACAACGCGGTATTTTGGGCGAATACTACTTGGAAAATGTCTTAAAAAATGTTTTGCCACCCAATAATTATCAAATGCAACACAAATTTAAAGATGGCACCATTGTAGACGCCGTTGTCTTTGTAGGGGAGCGCATTATCCCGGTAGATTCTAAATTCAGCCTTGAAAATTATAATCGAGCGATCGCAGAAAAAGATACTGACAAAAAAACCGAGTTAGAAACCGTATTTCGCAGTGATCTTAAAAAACGTATTGATGAAACCAGTAAATACATTAAACCCGAAGAGGGGACTATGGACTTTGCCTTTATGTTTATCCCGGCCGAGGGTATTTACTATGACCTGCTCATCAACAAAGTTGGGAGCCTTAAAACCAACACCCAAGCCCTCATTGAGTATGCTTTCAAAGAAAAACGGGTGATTATCGTTTCACCTACCAGTTTTCTCGCCTATCTACAAACGGTCATGCAGGGTTTACGCGCCCTCAAAATTGAAGAATCGGCCAAAGACATCCGCGCACGCGTTGAGGAGCTTGGCCGGCACTTGCTGGCTTATGACGAATACGTTAAAAAATTGGGCAACAACCTCAATACTACCGTTAACAGTTACAATCTAGCTTATAAGGAACTGGGCAAGATCGACAAAGACGTGGTCAAAATTACCGGCCATGAACGACAAATCGAGCCCACGTTCATCGACAAAACCGCTACATTTAACGACTGATCTTTTTAATCTTGAAAGACAATTAGTTCTCAAAAACCTCTCTTTTAACAAATTCTAGATTTTGTTCCGACATACACACTGATTATAAAATAAAAAATATATTGAACATTCCTCAGTATAACAAAATAAAATAACAGATCAAGCACTTGGATGTTTCTACTCCTCTGACGACAGACATGGACAATGGTAAAAACCTTTTTTCTTGACGGTACGTTTCTTTTCTAATATACTTGTAGAAACAACGCTCTCAATTTTTATTTACACGTAATTTTACTATGCCTAATAAAGCTAACGCCAAAAAAGCCTTGCGCCAAAGCAAAAAGCGCGCCGTACTCAATAAAGTACGCAAAGATGCTTTTAAATCTGCTATCAAAAAAACCCTCAAAGCTACCGGAGATGAAGCCAAAAAACTCGCTCGTGATGCGCAAAAAGCACTCGACAAAGCAGCTAAAAAAGGTGTTATCAAAAAAAATACTGCTGCTCGAAAAATCTCCCGCCTCATGAAAAAAGTAAACGTTGCCAAATAAATTTTTCTACCAAAAAACCGACAATCCTGTCGGTTTTTTGTTTTTTAAGAATGAGCAACCAAGAGTTCGAGCAACCAGGCAATGGGCAAAAAACCGGTTTTTATGCCTATATCCGTTTGGAGTAATTTTTGATATTGCCCAAGCAAAAAATCGTATGATACGGTTTTTACTTTCGGCAAAGTCTTTTTAGCTACAAAAGGATGGATTTTTAATGCTCGCGCCACGTCTTCGGCGCCTACGGCAGCATTTTCTTGTATACAGCTGCTGATTTGCAACCAAATCCGGTACTCCCGCACCACCATAGAAAACAAATACCCATCCTCTTCGCCAGCCGCCCGCAATTGACCAAGCAGCGAAAAAGCCGTTTTTTTCTGACCGGCGGCCACTGCTTCGGCAAAGGCAAAAACCGTGGTTTGTTGGCGCTGTCCTAAAAATAATTCAGCGTCGGCTACTGTAATAGGAGCGCCATTACTGTACACAACCAGCTGATCCAGAATATTTGCCAGCTGCCACGTATCCTCGGCATTGTCGGCTAAATACCGCCGAGCTGCCTCGTCGATATGACCACCGGCTTTTTGCGCTCGCTCATACACCCATTTAGCCAATTCCACCGTGCCTAAAGCATCAAAACGATAAACATATGGCTCAGCCTCGAGCAGCTTAAGGGTTTCGTTTACTTCTTTAAGCTTACTTTTGCCGCCATCGTGCCATACGATAATAACTGAACTTTCCGGAAAACGTTTGGCTTGCAGTGTTTCACGAAAACGTACAAGCATCTCTGAATGGCCGCTCGCCAACATGTTTTCCACTACCACCAATCGTTTTTGTCCCAAAAACGGCGGCGCAAACAACTGGGCAAACAAAACCTCTGTTTCTATTTTTTGCGCATCAACAAACGCAATATTCAAACTCTGCGGATCGCGCGTTTTTTTAAATTTTTCTACTTGTTCGCGCAAAAACTCGCGGCTGCGAAAAGTATCTTCGCCAGTTATAAAAATGAGCATACTCGGATTCATTATACCTACAGAGTAGCGTAAATGCGTGCGCGCCGCAAGGATTGCAAACCATGCGCGCCGGATTCACGCGTCTTACAAGATTTACTCCGCCGGCGCTTAACAGAATACCGCCTGCGCAGGCGGTATTCTTAACTACGATGTACCAAATTTTGGTACTAGGTTTAATATATTTTTCGAGCTTCAACATTCAACTCTTGGATAAACGCCTGGTTAGCTTCTCGTTGTACTAAAAAACCTTTTTGCTCAGTTTCTTTTTGCGCTAAAGCTTGGTCTATTTTGTTCAACTTTTCTTGTTTGCCAAACACCAACAACCTTGCTTCCAAACGCTGCTTATCCCGTTCCAAACTTTTCACATCTGCTGCGATACTCATCAATTTCTGCTCCAAATCCACGTTTGTTTGTTTAAGATCTGCTATTTTCTGCTGCACGCGCGAATATAGTATATCCAGTGCTTTTTGCGCTTCAGTTGTATATCCTCCTGGGTCAAACGTGGTAAAAGAAGGTGGTTGTAGTCCAAACAAAATCATCGCGGAGCGCTTTAAATTACCTGCATCTAAAATAGCTTGTTTAACGATACTTCGCTGCTCATTTGTCGCTGCGTGCGAAACCTGCTTGTCTATTTCATTTGGGTCACCGGAGTGTTGTGTAGCAAACAATAATCTAATTTCGTCCATTAATGAGTGGTTCCTATCGGTAATATACCGAAAAAGATCGTTCGACCAAGGTATAAATTCACTTAATTCTTTTTGAATTTGCCCAAACCTGGTCTTTGTTTGTGCGGCAACACTTTTGCCAACCGCTTCAATCAAATCTATCAAATCTTCAGTACGACGTAAATCTGATTTTGCCGGCTTTGTCACCGTATCTTTTTTTTCATACAAAAAGGCTTGTTTTAGGTAGAGCCCCGCCTCTTGTAAACCAGAATTAATGCTATCGTTTTCTCTTTGCAGCATCTTTAAACTCATAGCAAGCGTTTCTATCTGAGGCAATGGCAGCCGCTCAAAATTTGCTTCCTCTTGAAACTTCGCGGCAGCGACATCAACTTCATCATTAATATCAACTAAACGTCCGCGAGCTTTTTCAATTCTACCGCGGAATTTCTCTACCACTACTTCTTCACGCAGGTATTCTCTGTCAAAAACTTCCTTAAATTGTCTGTTTACCCCTTCCTTCCACCCTTGTAATTCTGCCCGTACTCTGGCTTCAGTTTTGGCAAAACCGGGCGCGATTTCCATGAGCTTATTCAACTCTTGCCTTGCTGTTGGCAGTTTGGCCAACAACGTTTGATAACCCGAACCCGCAGCGCTTCTTTCGACTCTTTGTTTTTCTTCCTTTAAATCTACCAACTCACTGCGCTCATCCGGGCTTAGATTTTCTGAATTTAGCACTCCTTTTGCCTTGTGTTCTAAATATTCCAAACGAGGCTGTTTAACTGCCAACCAATGTACTACGAACTTATAGGAATTTCCATCTATTTGAGCGACCGCTATGGCCACCTGGGCTTGTTCGGTGGTTACCAAACCCTCAGCGAGAGCCTTTTTTGTTACAGCCACCTGATAATCTCTGGCTTCAGCCGGGCTTAAGGTTAAAAGGAGCGGTCTGATCGTTTTTTTCAAGTCTTCTGCGGTAACTGGATCATCTTTTGCGGCGCCGAGCATTTTCGCACGCACTTCCACATCCCGTATCTTTGCGAAGCGCTCTTCTCTGCTTTGACGAATTTGTGTGGTGGCCATTTGTACGGTCCGCTCTATTGCAGACGGAACCTCGGGCCGGGAAGCTAACCAATCGTCCACAAAAGTATTTTGTACCGCGACATCTCCACCCATTGTTTCAACAGCAAAACGAGCCAGCCCATTTAAAGCTGAGTTGGGCAAATAATCAACGGTAGCAAGCATAGCCTCTCCTTTTTTTCTCTCTCGGCCAGCTTCTTCTGTCAGCCACCGCTCTTGTTCGGCTGTTTGTCTTTGAGCGGCTTCAGCTTCTTCTGCCGCCAGCCGTTGTGCACGCTCTAAAGCAAGTTGGGCTTGTATTTCTGCCTGATGCAACGCTTCTTCCCGCGCTTGCTGTTGCAGTGCTTCTAATCTTAGTTGCAAAGTTTGCAGCTCTGCTGCAGCAACAGCCTTTGCTCTTTCACCTATTGTTTGGTCGGAAAGTGCATCCTGAAGTTCCTTTATATCGGCCTGAGTACGCGTTACAAGCTCGCTAAGAGGGGCTTCTCTGGGAGCGTTCTCAGACCGGACTGACTCTGCGGCGGGTTGCAGTATTGTTCTTAAAATTTCACTGCCGGAGGGAGAGGTGTTTGACATATATGTATACTTTAACGAATGTATGCTCCAATATTAACAAATAGTGGCCCCAACTGCAACCGACAATACTGCTGAACAAAAGCTGTTTATATGCTACAAAACAGACTGCCCATGCTATAATAGCACTGTATAATTTTATGAATACCTCCACCCTTAACACCGACATTGTTATTTTGGGCGCCGGCATTGGCGGTTACGAAACTTTTCGCACCCTCAATCGACTCTTAAAACGCGCCGGTTTACCCCAAACCATCACCCTGGTCGATCAAAACAACTACTTTACTTTTACCCCCATGCTGCACGAAGTGGCGGCCGGCGCAATTGAACCCAGCCACGCGGCTTTTCCGCTGCGCGAAGTAGTGTATGGCACACCCCATCGCTTCCTCAAAGCCCGTGTTGAAAACATTTTGCCGGCTGAACAGCGCGTTATTACCAGCGCCGGTAATATTGCTTACCGTTTTTGCGTGGTGGCCATAGGAAGTGGTATTAATTTTTTTGATACCCCGGGAGCAACCGAATTCTGCTACACGGTGCGGACCTTAGAAAACGCCATTCGATTCCGCAGCGAACTCATTTCTGCTCTTGAGGGAGATAACAATGAATTAGCGGTTTCGGTGGTTGGCGGTGGTTATACTGGCATTGAAGTGGCGGCCCAGCTTATGTATTTTTTTAAACATGACGTGGCCGAACTTTATCCCGACAAAAAAATCTCCCTGCGCGTCATTGAAAACAATAGTACTATTCTTCCGAATTTACCTGCCAGCGCCCAACAGCGTGTGAGCGCCACACTGGCGCATCAGGGAGTAGAATTTTTAACCAACTCTAAAGTAAGCGAAGTAAAACGCAACCGTCTAGTAATCGGGAACCGAGAACTGGTCAGTGATTTTACCATCTGGTGTGCCGGGGTAAAGCATGCGGCTGAACGTTTTTTAGCACCACCTTTTCAACATCAAGGACAAATCGAAGTGAACAATTTTTTGCAACATCCGCTGAGCGCTGGATTATACGCTGTGGGGGATGTGGCTCGTTTTTGCCCAACTGGTGTGAGCACTCCTTTGCCGCCGCTGGGTGAAGTGGCTCACAAACAAGGCGAGTATGTGGCCCGTCACATTGTGGCCCAGATTACGCAAACCAAAATTATGCCATTCCGCTTTGTTTCTAAAGGTATGCTCATTCCTATTGGAGATTGGTATGGCATTATCATTCTTGGCCCCTGTGTTTTTTTTGGTAAAATCGCCTGGTGTATACGACGTATGGTTTACCTCTTATTTATGCCGGGTATTTTACGCAAATGCAAAATCCTCATTGATTGGGTCTTGCACAGCTTGGGTTTTCGCTATACTATAAATATAGAAAAATAAACCCGACCCTGTGGCAGAAATGGCGGAAAAAGATTTATTTACATTTATTTTTAAAAATAACTTTCCTATGTGTAAAGACAATATCAACAAACAAACCTGCGGTTCTCGCTGCGCTTGCGACAGTGCTGCCGTTAGTCACCCAACACCTGCTGATACTACCGCCACCGCTCTGACCGTGAACGAAGAACCACCTTCCACTTGCTGCGGACAATGCTCCTGCGACGCTCAATAAATCCGGTTTTGTCTACCGCGCTTTGCATCACACCACATTCTATATATGCGCGCGCCGCTTTTTTCGGCAAACACTCATTTTCTCAAATACCAGATTCGAGAAATCGTTGAAGTAGGGAAGCATTTGCAAAAAATTGACCCTTCTCTCAATGTAGTGTGGGAAAATATCGGCGACCCGATTGCTCAGGGTTGGAATGTACCAGATTTTTTAAAAGAATTGCTCCGCGAAGAACTCGCTCGGCCTCAAGACACCTCTTTTGGTTATGTCCATTCGCGCGGTCAACTGGCAACCCGAGAATGGCTGACGACCCATTTACAAAGACTCTGCCCATTTTCACGTCTTAGCCCCGATGACATTCTCTTTACCAACGGACTCGGCGCTGCCATTGGACTCATTTATCAAATGGTTCCCACCGGAACGCGCGTCTTGCAGCCCGCTCCCGGATACCCACCACACATTTCTCTTGAATCCTTTTACGCCGGCCAAGAACCGCTTTTTTACCCCTTGCAACCGGAAAAAAATTGGGAACCAGACCTTTCCAAAATGGAAAAAATGCTCCAAACCCACCCCGAGATCGGTGCTATTCTTGTAATTAACCCCAACAACCCCACCGGCGCTGTCTTAAGGCACACGATCCTTACCAGCATCGTGGCTTTGGCCAAAAAATATCAAGTCGTCATCATTGCCGACCAGATCTATGCTCGCCTCGTTTTTCACGAACAAAATTTTGTTGATATGGTGGAGCTCGCCGACAACCGCGTTCCGCTCATCGTAATGCGCGGCATTTCTAAAGATGTGCCTTGGCCCGGCAGCCGCTGCGGCTGGCTGGAATTTCACAACACACACCTTGACCAAGATTTTCAAAAATTTACTAATAGTATTAAACAGCGTGCGCTTCTTGAAGTTTGCTCCACTGCCTTGCCGCAAATAATGTTGCCAAAAATTTACTCGCATCCGGATTTTCTGCCGTGGCTGCAGCACTACATCAGCGAACTGGAAAGTATTGCCGCCGAAATTGGTACTGCTTTGCACTCCATTCCCAGTCTTCACACCAACCCCACGCACGGCGCGTTTTATATGCTGCCCCAGTTTAAAGAAAATACACTTACAAATAAACAAACCTTACCCATCGCTCATTCTGGCACGCGCGAATATATTGAAAATACCGTCAATAAACCAGACTTTCCGCTTGACCAGCGTTTCTGTTATTACCTCTTGGCCGCTACCGGAATTTGTGTGGTGCCGGCAAGCGGATTTTACAGCCCGTTTCCTGGTTTTCGTATTACCACACTCGATCGAAATGCTGAGCGAAGACAGGATACGTATGCGCGTTTAAAAACGGCTATCGGAGAATATTTGGCTTCATAGCCAAACCAAGACCTTATACTCTTCTTACCATAAACTCTACTTCCGAAGTCATATTAACGGCTTCTATTCTTACTTGCGGATGAGCTTGTTGATACACTCGAAAAATTTCATCCGCAAAACCCTGTCCAATATTTTTAACTTGATCAAAATCTAAAATAATAACCCTAAATTCTTCTAATCCTGCGAGTAAACGACGGGCTTGTGAACGCGAAACAAAACTCTCATTCAAGACATAGAGCTTTACCCTGATCCGCGTCTTATCAAAACGATATTCCTCATCTGAAAATTGATTAAAGATGTCTCGCAAATGTCTAGACGAAGTAGTCGTGATAGAAAATTCGACTCGAGTACCTTTTTTGTGCCGCGCGGGTTCAACAAAAAAATCAGGCAATATATTATCTACATGAATTTTTAATCGACCGCTTATTACCCAAAAATGATCTACGACTTTAGAAGTAAAAAATATTCCTTGTCCCGAGTGCGTAGCTGGCATAGTCGTCTGTTTACCTTTAAAAATATCCTGCACTGCTTCTAACTCATTTTTGAGACTTCGTTTTTGCATCACGTTATTAAATATACCCACCCCACTATCTTCGATAACACAAACTATTTTTTCCGATTGGCGTGTCACTAAAAGTTTAATTGAATTTGATTGAGAATGCTCAATCGCGTTATTAAGTATTTCTGAAAAAGCATACTCTACTATCCTGAGCACATTCTCTGGAACGTCTTCAAAAGCTCCGGCATAACGTACAGCCTGTCGCCAAATCACGTCTTCTTCTAAACCAATATTTTTTATATTTCGAGACCAGGTATTTTTCATCGCTCGAAGTAAATCTGGTGTATTGAGAACATATTGAACATTGTTCGTGTGACCAAAACGCAAAATTTTTCCAACAGCCAGAAGCGGTCGGATGCACCGACTAATATAAGCGCGACTTACCTGCGTTGCCAGCAGCAAATCTTTCACAGTAGCCCTGCCTTTTTTTTCAATTACTGCCAAAATAACTTCTTCAATTTTTTTAGACATAAAATATTTATCAATTTTATGCTTTAAATATAGCAAAAAAATGCATACTTGTCAACTAACTTGTATACTTAAATTTTAAACTTGTATACAACTTGTCAACCTTTTTTCCGCTATATAGAGCAGAGTGAATCAGCCTGATTTTGATAGCTTTCCACTACACCAAGCCTTTCCAAAGTCCGTTAAACCAGAGCATAAAAGACTTGGCCATAGCTTCGTTTTCAATAATGATCCCTGACGGATAGCCTACCAAATCAAGGTAGGCTATTTTATTTTTCCAGGCAATATTATCAGTCGGAAAAA
>CAYOFO010000027.1:0-17250 GCA_964403325.1 uncultured Gammaproteobacteria bacterium
CATAAAATATAAAAATGATTAAATATAAATAAAAATTTTATTCGTACCGCAGTGCTTGAATTGGATGGAGTTTGGCGGCACGTCGAGCCGGATAATACCCAAATACCACACCAATGACAGCCGAAACCCCAAACGCCAACACCACTGATGATAGCGAAACTTGAGTGGAAATATGGGCAAATTGAGTAACAGCTTGAGCAATGAGCCAACCAAGCACTATACCCACCAAACCACCGATAAAAGTAAGGAGCACTGACTCAGCTAAAAACTGCAGACTGATGTCACGGCTTTTGCCGCCGATAGCCTTACGCAAACCAATTTCTCTCGTGCGCTCGGTCACAGTCGTAAGCATCATATTCATGATGCCAATACCGCCCACGAGGAGTGAAATACCGGCAATGGAAGCAAGCAGGACAGTAAAGACATTGGTTACACTCGAAGCGGTAGCGATAATATCTTGCTGATTCAAAACTGTAAAATCCGCCAAACTGGCATCAGCAATCTTATGTCGAGTCAGCAGCAAAGAAGTAATAGATTCTTGTATGGCGGGCATAGACGGCTGATCAGGAGCCTCGACGCTGATAGTGCTGACATACTCATTGCCGGCTAAAAAACGCTGGGCTGTAGTGATGGGAATAAAAATCATATCATCTTGATTGGTAAAACCACTCCCACCCTTGGCTTTGGTGACACCGATAACTTTAAAATTTATTTTATTAATACGAATTGTCTGACCAATCGGATCGACGTCCGCTCCAAACAAATCAGTGCGGGTAGTCGGTCCAAGCACAGCCACTTTGGCCAAGCTTTGCACTGCTTGCTCGGAAATAAACGAGCCGGTATCAATTTCTACGGCCCGTACGGTCATGTAATCTGGGACTGTTCCGTCCACGTTGGTATTGGTATTTTTACCTTTAGCCGTTACCTGATAACGACGCGATACTTCTGCGGCAACGGCCTTAGCGGCCGTAACCTGTGCTTTAATGGCATCGGCGTCAGCTCGGGTGAGAGTTTGCGCACTACCGCGACCGCTGTTGATCTGAGCCCCAACACCACGCTGGATACCCGGACTCACCATAATCAAATTGGAACCAATTGACTGAATACTTGATTCAATTGACCCTTTGGCTCCTTGCCCAATGGCTACCATCGCAATCACCGAACTTATACCAATAACAATACCTAAAACCGTCAGTCCGGAACGGACTTTGTTGACGGTAACAGCCGAATACGTTTCTTCAAGCAAATCTCTTATCTTCATATATGTTTTACTATTTCATCATTCATTAACACTCCATCACGCAAAGTTAAAATGCGATTGGCATGCTCGGCCACATCACGCTCGTGCGTAATAAGCACAATGGTATGCCCTTGTTTGTTAAGGGATCGGAAGGTCTCAAGAACAATTTCACCCGTTTTAGTATCCAAATTTCCAGTCGGCTCATCAGCCAAAAGCAGTGTGGGGTTATTTACTAAGGCCCGCGCAATCGCCACCCGCTGCATTTGTCCGCCTGAGAGCTGATTGGATAAATGATGATGGCGTGATTCTTCAAGACCCGCAGCCAACAACGCACTGCGCGCAGCTTCTTCTCTTTTTTCTTTATCAACTTCCGCATAAACGAGAGGCAAGGCGACATTACGTAGTACGGTAGCTCGCGGCAACAGGTTAAAAGCTTGAAACACAAAACCAATTTTATCTTTACGAATGTCGGCAAGCTCATCGTCACTAAACTGGGATACATCTTTGCCATCAAGCAAGTATTGGCCGCTGGTCGGCGTATCGAGCGCACCCAAAATATGCATAAGCGTGGATTTTCCGGAGCCAGATGGCCCCATAATGGCCACAAATTCACCATCTTTTATGGTAAAAGTTACACCTTTTAAAACACTGGTTTCCTGATCGCCGTTTTTATAAATTTTAACAATATTTTGGCATTCGATCATACGTTTAGTGTTACCGGCCGACGGCTGGACGACCTGAAGCGCCACCAAAACCACCCGCTCGATTACCTCCACCTCCGGTCAGCGCACCCAAATTAAGCCCACTTGCGCTATTGGCTGACGCAGTGCTTGCGGTAGGAGCAATGGTTTGAGTAACCACATTGTCCCCGGGCTTCAAGTCACCGCTGATAATTTGAGTATCAGATTCATTGCTTAAACCAACCTCAACCACTCTATTTTGCGGCACATTATTCACCAAAACTTGAACATAATTGCCGGCGGCGTTAGATTTAACGGCCGCGTTCGGCACCAATAAAACATCCTGCTCCACATTACTTATAATCCCAGCCGAAACACTCATACCCGGTTTGATACGCTCGTCTTGGCTATCAAAACGTATTTTTACCGCATAAGATACTACACCTTGAGCTACGGTACCCAAAGAATCAATTTCCGCTACTGCACCGGTTAACGATAGGTCTTCGACGGCATCAAAGGTGAGCGTGACTTTTTGCCCCACTTTTACTTTTGCCACATCGACCTCGTTGAGAGAAATGGTGGCGATTTTTTGAGTGGTAATAATAGTAGCAATTGCTGTTTGATTACCCACTACATCGCCCACATGCAACGTTATATTTGTTACCATACCCGGAATATTCGCTTTAACGGTATAATTTGCGAGAGCTGCTTCAGCATCGGCAAGAGCCGCTTGACGCTGGCGTAAAGATAACTCAGCCGCTTGCTTGTCGTAGACATTGGGACCGGCTTGTAATTTAACAAGGGTGGCTTGTTTTTCAGCAACAGAGGCTTCGGCCGCAGCAAGATCACGCGGGTTATTTTGCGCCAGACGAATTAACTCTCGACTCATACTGCTAACAGCATTTTTATTATCTAAAAGTGTTGACTGTAGATTTGCAAGTGTCGACAAATGGCTGCTGGTTTGGGTTAGATACCCTGCCAGACTGGTTTGATACTGTTTTACTTCCGGATACACCAATGCTTTTTGTTGGTTACGAAAATCAACCCAAGCATTTAAAAAATTATTTTCTTTTTTGATTGCTTCGGTAATAATCTTAAGTGTAGTTATGGTTTCCTTCATCAAATTATCCAAAACAACTTGATCTAAAGCTGAATGAGTATCAATATTTTTATAATGAGCAAAATTCGTATCATAACCTGTGCGAGCGCTCTGATAAGCACTCTCTGCGTCAAACTGTAAAATTTGCATCTGAGCGCTATTCATTGCACCCGCTGAATTACCGAGTACACTACTGTTCGTTTGTCCTCGACCACCGGCGCTCGCTTGATTATCTGCAATAGCAGTACTGAACAACACGTCATTCAAATTAGTCATGGTACCCGGAAGGTCCAAAAAAACTTTGTCCATGGCACTCGCAACATCCTGATACGCTGCAATAATAGTATCTTCGGCTTTTTGCTTGGCATCGGTATCAGATTGAAAATTGGCTGTTTGGGTGAGTTTGAGTTTTTCCAGATCGTTTTGAGCGCTAACCACGGCGTTTTGAGCTTGTAAAAGACTCAAGGCATCAGCTTTTTGCACCAATTTACCCAAAGATAACTGAGCAGATTCTACATTTAAACGAGCATCACGCACGGCTTTGTAGGCATCGGTTGCATCGAGCTGAGCGAGCACTTGCCCGGCTTGCACCGCCTGACCATTGTTGACGAGAAGAGACAAAATTTTACCCCCGGCCGCAGATTTAACATCAAGCTGACTTGAGGCTGCTACTTGCCCGCTGCCCGCCACCGAAACCACCAGCGTTCCCATTTGGGCTGGCGCCGTTACGTACCGTACCGGCACTGATGGGGTAAAATATTTTTTATAGCCATAAAAAAAACCGATACCGATAAGAAAAAGTACTCCTATCGTATAAAAAATATGTTTTTTTATAAAAAAAATAGCCTTTTTGAACATATAACCACAGTAATGAATAAGTACTCAATGAAATTTTGACTCCCTATCTTCCATGCTCAGCATTGCCTAAAACACTGTCACCCCAAGATGATTAGGGTAATGCTTGCATGGGAACAAGAGGAGGCAACGGACCAAAACGACGGTTGACACCACCTTCAATGATACGAGTTTTCCCAGGAGCTACCTGACGAACATGGCGCGCCAAAAATAACCCTTCTTGTTTTTGCCCTATACCAACCACAAACATCCCCGTTGCCAAATTGGCAGTATCTACGGATGGTACCTGCGAAATATCGACTTTCTGCAAACCACGCGGGGTTTGCAAGGTCATAAAAGGAGACATGATTTCAACAACCCGCCCGGCGATACCACGATTACGTTCGTTTAACCCCGGTTGTAACAACGGCTGAACAATGATACCGGTGCGACTGCGCAAATACATGTTTTTTTCAAAAATACGATCGACTCGAGCCAAAGTTAACCCAATACCTACCACCAAAATTCCACCCACCAAAATAAGGGCAATATACTTAAACGGTTGGCGATAAACACTGCCCGACATTTTAAGCAAAGCCCCCGCCAACAACACACAAGCAATGAAAGCCGTTACTAATAAATACGGAAATGACTCTAAAAAAGCCAATAGGCCGCTTTCTCCAAAACTCAGATATATAATATTATCGGTAGCCCGCAAATAATAGAACAGCAAGGAAAGAAAAAAAATTGCCAGCAGCACGCTTAAAATTATACCACTGCCAATACTGAACTTTTCAGCCAAAAAAAGATACTTGGAGCGCAATTTTACCTGTCCCGTATTAATCTGCTCCATGACTTTATTTTGTGTTGTTTCGTTAGAATTTTCCATATTTAGTTTTCTAAATAGCTTTTAAGCTGACTTTTACCCCGAGATAATAATGTTCCAACTGTGTTCATCGGGACGCGTAAAATATCACTGATTTCTTCGTAGGTTTTTTGCTCAAAAAAATACAAAACCAGCACTTCGCGATACTTATCTTTCAATTGCACCAAAGCTTTTTCCATTTTAGTTTGCAATATTTTTCCGTCAATAAGTTTGGGTAAATTAATTTTTTCATCGATAAGTCGGTACTCTTCATCATCCAAAGACAGCATGTGGCGAGAATTTTTCTTGAGGGAATTGACTGCTTCGTTGTGAGCAATACGGTAAATCCAAGAAGAAAATTTTTGATCTTTATTGAAGCCGTATAAATTTTGAAAAGTTTTAATAAACACAACCTGAAGAACATCTTCAAGTTCATCGGGAGAATAAATAAATTTTCGTAAATAGTGGGTTAATTTCAGCTGATAACGCTGGATTAGCTCACCAAACAACTCTTTATTTTCTTCTCGCACCATGACGGCAATAGATTCGTCTGAAAGTTCAGATAAATTCATAGTTACTTCTAATACAACGCCGAGCGAGAAAACATTTCACAATTCCGGTTCGAAGCTTCTTTACAGGACTTACTCCAAAGCAAACAGTTTTACAATTCGGCGGCAGAACCAGGTTTATTCGAGATTTAATTGGAGATGAGCCGGGGCGGTTTCAGCGTCTAAGCCAAGCTCAAGCGCCGCCACTGTCGGAAATCCAGCCCCAATAATCCCCTGCATATCCCCAGAAATACCGGCTGTGCTGGCTATTACCCGTTCAATCTCTTTTTCCCGCTTGCTCCAAATACGTTGCATAGCCCGTTTTTCACTCTCCAGATCTTGTTTAAGACTGGAAAAACCCATCACAATACTCTCCAGACGATTTTTAAATTGCGGGCTCGAAATATATTGGTAGAGATAATCTTTCTTTTCTTCACGACCAATCAGGGAATTTTTGGCTTGATGCAGCTGCAACAAATGCGAGCGCACCATAAGAGTGAGTGGTACCACATAAGCGCTATCCAGCACCCATACCCCATCGATACAGCCAAATTTTTTGATACTTTCGGGCAAAACTCGAGTCACGAGCAGACAAATATCCGCCCCCACGCTTACCTGGTCGGTTTTGAGTTTTTTGATCCAATCTTGGCTCCATTGCTTCGTATTTTTTGACTCCCACAAAATAACGCCGCATTTTTGTCCAAATTGCGAATGCACGGTCTGGACCAGATCAGCGCCATTGATGCCGGTCGGCACATCCTCCACCCGATCAATGGGAAAATTATGCTCCAGTGTATGTTTAAGATCTTCTTCCTGCACTTCACCCTGGATCTGCATAGAAGCCTGCTCACTTTTACGCTGCGCTTCGTCGAGCGAACGTTTGAGCATTTCCATTTGCTTATCTTTTTCGAGTTCTTTTTTGCGATACTCTTCTTGAATGAGACGCAATCGTTCATCCAGCTGCTCGGACTGACGTTTTTCCATCTGTGCCTCAAGTCGCTTGCGCTCTTCGTCAATTTTACGCTGCACTTCCAAATCTAAATTTTTACTTTTTTCTTCAAAATCACGGGCCTGAACTCGCAAAGCCAACTCATTTTTTTGAGCTTCCTGCAGCTGCTTTTCGCGCTCTTCCTTTTGCATTTTAAGATCTTTCATCTCTAGGCCAAATTTTTCTACGGCTTTTTCTTGAGCCACTTGCCACATTTTTTCTTTTTCGATCTTGAGTTTTTCTTCCACGGTCTGGGCAAGCAACTTCTGCTCATTGTTAAGCTGTTCTTTCTTGGCGGCCAAATCTTGCATTTGGCGAGCAATCTCTTCGGCCTGCTTGCGACTTTCGCCGGCCAAATCAGCGCGCAGTTTATTTTCAATCTGCAAAGTTAAAGTTTGGGTCAGTTCAATCTGACCTTGGCAATGCGGACACAAAATGGTTTGATCGGACATAAAAAATAAATTAATGCTTGCTTGAACACTGGGCTAGTTATAACACAAAATTCCCGTTTGGGCGAATGGATTTTATGGGACATAAACTTTCAAGAATCGACATTTCAAAGCTCCTCAAATCAATATATACACCCCTTTCACCTATTACTTGGCGTTGAACCCCTGTCCAAAAAATGTTAAAATGGGTTCAAATTATTTTTATGATACAGCAAATATATCGTTTTTTTGACAAAGTTGAAGATAAGGTGCGCTTTTTATTAAGCCATTACCCTATAATTTACGCTTTTATTGGCGCGTTTGGAACAATAGCTTTTTGGAGAGGATGTTGGCATGTGGTGGATGCCATCGCAGAACAAATGCTTCCCACTCGGGATTTTCCACTTCTCAACCCTTTTCTCTCTTTGGCTTTTGGCATGACTATTTTACTTCTGAGCGGCTTGTTCGTATCCAATTTCATCGGAAACGAAATAATTATTTCCGGTTTACGAGGGAGTAAAAAAACCACCGAAAAAACAGAAAGTGAAGTTCGTATCGATATTGAAGTTTCTGACAAAATACAAAATCAACTTCAAACTCTCACCACTCAAATCACCCGTCTCCAAACCGATCTGAACAAGATTCACTCTATGGTTACCAAGACACCAAAAATACGTGGAAAAAAATAAAATTAACACATTGATGCCTAACCACCAAAAACACTTTTTTTTAACCTAACCATTTGCCAGAGCTAAAAATCGCGGGCGTGGAAGAAATTCTTCGATTTTTTACTAGGTTTTTTTAACTTTTCCTTTTTCCCTCGAGCAGCATTTCCAAAGCATGCTCCATTGATCCGGCCAAAGTTACGGCCGTGCCATTAACAAAGAAAATCGCATCCGCATTACTGATGGTATTGAGACGGTGCGCAATGATGACCTTGGTAGTGGTTTTGGGCAAAAGCTGCAAAATGGTTTCGAGTAACTGTTCGGTCACGGTATCAATATTGGCACTGGCTTCGTCCAAAATGAGCAGGTCTGGCGCACGTAAAATAGCGCGCATAAATGCCACCAACTGTTTTTGCCCCAAACTTATAGCATCCCCACTGGCTGACACCGGCGTCTCAAAGCCACGATCAAACCGCTCGAGCAAGGTAACTAAACCGGTTTCTTGAAAGAGAGCCTGTAATTGCTCGGGAGAATAATTGGCATAACGTTTATTGCCATAAACAATATTGTCACGCACCGTGCCGGTAAACAAAAAAGGTTCCTGCAAAATAAAACCGATTTTTTCTGCTCGCTCTTCGGGCGTAAATGAACGAATGTCACGCCCTTGCAAAAAAATAGTGCCCGCAGTCGGGTCATATAAACGAGCCATGAGCGAAGCCGTAGTGGTTTTTCCGCCACCGGTTGGACCAACAAACGCATAGGTTTTACCAGCTTCAAGCGCAAAATTTACATCCTGCAACACCGGCCGCTCGGGCACATAGTGAAACGCTACCTGAGAAAAACTGAGCACCGATTTTTTGGCTTCCGCTAAAGCATCCGCCCCCTCAGTTACCCTCATATCAGACTCGAGCTCCAGAACTTCAGAAATACGATCCAGTCCAGCTACCGCCTGCTGCAAAGAAGACCAAAACGCCGCCAATTGACGCAGTGGCATGTAAAAATTATTTACATACAGCAAAAAACTAATTAATAGGCCGATGGTAAGCTGCCCCTGCACAATGAGTGAAATCCCAAAGCTCAGCACAATTACCTGTGCCGCATTGGACGCAAGACCACAGGTGGGAGTAAAGATATTGTTCGCTAAGCCCGCCCCAACAGCCGCGGTAAAATTTTGTTGGTTGGCTTCAGCAAATTTATCGCGAAAATAATCAAAGCGGTTGAAAGCCACAATGGCTTTAAAATTATTGAGACTTTCCTGAATCTCCGCACTGAGTCCACCCAGCGCCTGCAAATTCTTCAGGTTACGCCGTTTAACCCAGCCAGAAATAGCTTGTGTTAAGACAAGCACGCCCAAAGCCGGCAAAAGAGCGGTAAAACCAAGCTTAACATTCAAAGCCACTAAAAAAATACCCGCCCCCACTATTAAGAAGGTGTTGCCCAAAAGCTGAATAAGAGCCTGGGCAAAAAATTGACTCAGCTGATCGGTATCATTATTAATACGCGAAATCAGATCCCCGGCTTTATTTTGGTCAAAAAACGCTACCGGCAAAGACTGCAGTTTGTTAAAGAGAGCGTTACGCAAATGAAATAGCACACGCCGCCCAACTCCACCCATGGCTTTCATCTGGATATAGCTCGAACATACCCACACTCCATACAAAGCTAATAACCCGGCAGCTGCCATAAGCACGCCATTATAATTGCCGGAACGAATGTCACGGTCTACCACTCGCCCGATAATCATTGGCGCAATCAGGGTGGCAGCTGAAGTTACCACAATGGCCACAAAACCGATGACCAAATTTTTCTTTTCATCGCTCATGAACGGCATTAGGCGCTTAATGGCAGTGGTGAGTTTTGGTTTTTGATTTTTGTCCGATGATTTATTAAGCGTGTAATTCATATGAGCTGGTGCTACGTTGTGAATGAAAAATTTGTGCATATTCCGGCGCTGTAGCCATCAGTTCTTGGTGTCGACCGCACGCCAAAATCTCTCCTTCCATAAGGAGAATAATTTGATCGTAGTCTACAATCGGTGCGATCTTTTGCGTCACGGAAATAAGCGTTAAACCCGGATACATCTCTTGAATATTCCCTAAAATTTTCTGCTCGGTTGGAGCATCAACTCGGGCCGTAAAATCATCCAAGAATAAAATTTTGGGATTGAGAGCTAAAGCCCGGGCCAGCATAATGCGCTGCTTTTGCCCACCAGACAAGCTCGTGCCCCGTTCAGACACCATGGTGTTGATTTTATCCGGTAAACCTGACAGAAAATCACCCAGTTCAGCAGCGGTGATGGCCTTCAACATATTTTCTTCGGTCACAGCCGTGTTGAAAGCAATATTTTCTTTGAGCGAAGCATTAAATATAATACTGTCTTGAAAAACAAAACCCACCTGATTATGAAACCAGATAGGGTCATATTCGCCGATAGCGTGATCGTTAAAGGCAACGGTACCGCTGGTGGGTTGTAACAAGCCGGTAAGCAAATAGAGTAACTGCGTTTTACCGGCTGCAGTTGGCCCAATGATGGCGGTACGTGTGCCCGGTTCAATAGTTAAGGTAATATTTTTGAGAATACTATGCTCGGCATACACTTGGTTCAAATCTTGAATGGCTATTTTGCCGGTGAGAGGTGTCTGCAAACTACCGGTTGGTTTTTTGTCGGGGGCATCAAGAACAACGCGGATACGCTGATAAGAACTGGTGGCTTGCGCAATAATATTGCTCATAAAACCAATAATCAGGATAGGGAAAATAAGAATCGCCAGATAACTGTTAAACGCCGTAAAATTTCCCAAACTCATCTTGCCCACAATTACAAAATGACCACCCAAAGTGAGGATAACCAGCGTCGCCAAGTTGGTAGCGAGCGTTATAACCGGAATCAGTTTGGCAAACAGACGTAAGATGTTGAGACCGATATCCCGAGCTTTGGTATTGGCGGCCAAAAATTTATCATACTCCACGGCACTGGAATTAAGCAGACGAATGAGTGCTGCTCCCAAGATACTTTCATTGATAATCTTGTTGAGCCAATCGATCGTTTCTTGCACCTGCCGAAAGAGCACGCGCACCTTAGAAAATACTACGTAAAATGTTCCGCCAATCAACGGAACTACCAAGAGGACCAACAAACCAAGCTGCCAATCAATCAAGAGAAGCAAAATACTGGTGCCAAAAATCAGAAAAATTGAAGAAACAATTGAAGCAATGGCCTGCGACACAAAATTTTTCACCGCATCCACATCGCTCGTTAAATTCGTGAGAAGTTTGGCCGGAGTAATTTGTTGAATGGACGCGTATTCTTGGCGCGAAATTTTGTCGGCAATAGCAGTGCGCAGGTCACGCGCCACTCGCTCCGCCACGTAAGTTTGGGTAACGCTCTGCAAATACGCCAAAATAAAAATAACCACCCCCACCAGACTAAAAACCACTATAACACTCATAAGCACAAAATGACCCGCGGTAAACGAATCGATAGCTTGGGCCATAATTTTGGGAACAGCTAAATTGAGCGCGTTGGCTCCAACCGTGAGTACGAGGAGCAGGATAATCCATCCGCGATAGGGTTTAAGGAGCGAAAACAAGCTTGCTGAGGGATTTTTTGGCGCAAGGGGCGTTGGAGACATACAAAATATCAAACAATAATGAGTAAAACTTATCCGACTCTATAGCCTATCAGAAAAACTATTCAACCGTAAAGGCAACACCCTCTACCCAACTCCCCCTCTTTAAAACCCTAACTCTTTGTTGCTTATGATTTTAAGATCCGGGTGAAATATTAATCAATGATAAATGTATTATAAGTAGCGCACCCGAGTTAGCTGGTTGGTTTTTCCTCCTAAACACGACTGTAAACCCGGGCAGTGCTTTTACTAATGGCCATTAGTACGTTAGACACGTTTACTCTTTAATATTACTTACTATGAACAAAAAACTATTAGCTCTTTTGGCTGTTCCAGCTTTAGGATTAAGTATTCTTGGTATTAATGCTGCTTCAGCACAAGGTTTAGGCATAGGTGGCGGTCCCGGAATTTTAAGTGCCAGTCTTAACCCCGATGATTTTGCGACGCGCCAAAATACCATGTTTCAATCCCAAGCCACTCTGCTTGGCGTGAGTGTGGATGAAGTAAAAAATGCCTGGGCTAGCGGAAAATCTTTCCAGCAGCTCGCTCAAGACAAGGGCATCAGCCAAACTGATCTAGAAAAAAAGCTTTCCGACGCCCGCACCGCGCAAATTACTACCGAACTTAAAACCCTGGTAGACAAAGGCGTTATTACGCAAGCGCAAGCGGACCAACGGTTAACTTTCCTCAAAAATCAAACTACCACCAACCCAAAAAGTAAAAAAATGGGGCGTGGCATGCGCCGCATGGGCATGAATCTAGGTTTTTAAACCTTCCCCCAATTTACCAAAAACAGTCCCGACCATGTCGGGACTGTTTTGTTATGCGGCTAGGAAAAACTGTTTAAAACAAGTATTATGTAACTCTTGACTCTCACGCTGCGTAATAGTTTAAAATAAAGTCCAGTGAACCTACTCTATTAAACCCAGTAAGGTCAGGTCGACACTTTACTATTCTCACACGCACTCACCATCTATGCCGTATAACACCAAACAATTAGCTGACATAGCGGGAATTAGTGTCCGAACCCTCCATTTTTATGACGAAACGGGCCTACTCAAACCTAATCGGAATAAAAACAACGGCTACAGATCTTATGAAGAAAAGGAACTTTTACAACTGCAACAAATTCTCTTTTTTCGCGAACTTGATTTTTCTATCCAAGAAATAAAACGAATCATGTCGGCGCCGCACTTTGATATGCTCAACACCTTGCGCGACCAAAAACGACTGATTGAACTCAAAAAAAATCGTCTCAATAAATTAATTCAAACTATTGACCACACTATGCAAAAAATCAATAACCACCTATCTATACCAGACACTGAACTCTACGGCAATTTTTCCAAAGCAGAGATGGAAAACTTTGTGGCCGAAGCCCGACAAAAATGGGGCCAGACCGAAGCGTTTCGCCAATCTCAGGTACGGGTTAAACAAATGGGTCCAGCTGGCTTAAAAAGTACTATGGCCGCTGCCACCAAACGAACCACTGCCATTGCCCAAGCCATGCAAGCGCAACTAAACCCCGAAAGCGAGCCGGTGCAACAACTTATAGCCGAACATTACCAGGCCTTACACGCCTTTTATACGCCAACCGTCGAAATATATCGGGGTTTAGCTACTCTGTATATTGCCGATAAACGATTTAGCGCCTACTATGAGGCTTTTGCTCCTGGTCTGGCCCAGTTTATGCACGATGCGATGATGGCGTACTGCGCGCTACAGACACAAAAATAAAACACACCTCCCTTACAAAAAATACGGGCTGATACGCGTATTTATGCTTTATAAAGATTGGAGCAAATTACCTTCTACCTCCGGTCACTTTCTTTTTACTACCCCTTGGTTTAAAGGCTAGGTTCAGCAAAAACGCTAGGACAAATAACACTGCATTTATTTTGTTCGCAAATAGCGGTATATTGGCAACTGCTGCGCACCAAATATTCCGGAGGAGTTTGACATTCGCTATCTAATTTACAACTGGCATCTAATATTTTTTCAACTTTATACCCATCCAGCACATAACCCGTTTCCTTAAAACGAGTTATTTCTTCTAGCAAAACAACCGCCTTATTTTTAATAGTAACTTTAAACACCGGATTATACCCCGGCCAAGAAATTTCTTGATTCAGATCTTCAACAGACACTGAATTTGGCTTGCTGGATGAGAGCCAGAGGGTCGCGGTGGAATGTAGAGGAGCTATAAATTCGCCTGCTCCACTTTCTCTTACATAATAACCTCGGTCTAAACTCGGCACACAATCGGTAAGGATTTTGCCAGCACAACGCACTTCATTTTGTGCCGAAGCCCGAGCTGCCTCAGCTGTAAAAAACTTTACGTGTCGCAAGTGTAACAGCCTATTTTGCTGATCCATTTTGGTGATACGAACATAAAATTCGCCATCCTGTTCTTCCATTGCTGGTTGCAGCCTATGGGCGGCATAGTGGCTGGTCCAATACTTGGCATAGGCAAAACCAGCGACAAAAAATAGCATTACGATTAAAATAAAATACCCCTTCTTCATATATGTTTTACTTTTAATCATAAATTATTTTTTTGGTAGTTAGATCCAAAGGCCCGATCAGTAAGTTCTGCCATTGTCTTGGACTTTAAAATATCTTCCAATTTATAATATCGAGGTCCATAAAGAGAAAGTTCGGGATTTTCTCCCAAAATAACATGATTTGCCAACTCTACCACATTTCCATCGTGATGAATGATATATTTTGAAGGTTTTTCCGGGTAGGGCTCTATTTTTACCACTTTCGCATAATAACGAATAGCTCCCACCGGCGACCCTTCGTATAAACCAACATATTTAATCTTAGAAATATTTTCTTGACTTATGCGCACCGCCCACCAAGCATTCTTTTTTTCAAACGCCATTTCTCGGCCATTACCAGTCGCCGGGCAGATAATGGTGTCAAACTCTCTTACGTCCTTTTCCTTCTTGTCTTTTTTGCCTTCTTGCAGTTCGTTTGCACCATCTTCTCTCAACGGCTCAAAGAGATTAAATCCTAACGTGGATATTAATAATTCAAAGTCATCAAACAAATCAATGGTTGAAGCTTGCTTAAATTCACCCAAATTATTTTTATTTGGGCTTGTCTTATTTTGCACTTCAAATCGTCCAATCTCTATGGCTTTATTAATGGCATGGGACTCCAAAAATTTTACATCGGCCTTGTCCATTCCTTCGCCAGAAGCTACACAAATCACCGCCCATTTCCAAAAACTTCTATTCATCAAGTGACTGATTACTCTATTTTTAAAATTTTCACTTTCGCCGATATATACCGTTGACCGCTCATCATCAAAAAGCATATACAAGGCAGGGGTGGAAAGATCTGGCCGAGATTGAATAAAATCTATTTTATCTCGCGCTACCACATATACTCTCGCCACAGCATTAGAAAGATTGGCGATCTTGATACCATCAATATCTGAATCTTTCAAAAAAATTTGTATTGTTCGTGATTTTGCCATAGTTTTGTCTCAAACTTTATGACTATAAATTTACCAAATTTTAGCTCATTCGTAAATAAAAAAAGCTAAAAAAGCTCTCGTATAAAATATTTTGTTTTAACACTATTTAATGTTATTTTTACCAACCTTGATTGCAAAACAGTGTTTTTTTGGTTATAATTCTCTATAAGTTAATTTTTATTTAAATCATATGAAAAAAATTGATGGATTAGGTGCTGCTGCGCTCGGTTTAGCTGCTATGGCCGGGTGCGAACCGGGTCAAATGCCCGAACCAGCCATAGGTTCGAGCGTAACTCACCCCGACCTTACCAAACCCCCACAAACCACGAAAGAATACTCCTATGCCGGTTGTTTATCGCCAGAATTTAATGACTACCGCGCATATATCAAGGAAATACGCCTCGCCAATAATGGTCGTGATGGGTATAGCGAACTTGAACCAAGTGCTGGTTTTCGTTTTAAACCCGAAACACCTGTGGGATCTGAAAGAGTAGCTTTTACCCTTACCGGGCTTGAAGCAGGGCAGCTAACCGATACGCACACCCTGCAAATTGAGCTAAGCGCCACAGAAGTGAAGCCCGATAAACCCCAAGATCCTGGTTTAGACGGACAGCTGACCGTATCATTTAATGGCGTATCCTATCCCGTTAAAATAACCAGCGGCTATGCCACAAAAATTAAAGGCGTAGATTATGTTTATTTTGCTGTTGGACTCACCACTTCTCAGGCATTGCTTGATTTCAAACCGGCCAATAGTTATTTCTCTCAAGAATTGGTAATTCCCAAACCATCACCCGATAAACCAGTGCGTATCGGCATAAGCCTTGGTACAAAAAATACTCTTCCTTCCAACCCGCTCGCTGTTTGCCACGAAGTACGGGTAAAGGAAGTTACATATGATTTAAGCTCACCCGATACTGGCACTGTCAAAGTTTTGCAAGAGCATCGTGTCGGCGAACTGGAAACCGATCAGTTGTACTAAAATTGGAATTTATAGCTCTTTTTAAGCAAAAAAAGCCGAGAAGAAAACTCGGCTTTTTTGTTTCCAGCAAATGGAAAACCGCGTACGAATAAAAATATACAATATTGCTCCTATAAAAAAATAACCAACAAAAATATTTTACCCACTTGGCCGCGCCGTATCAATCATATATAATCTATACACGAAATGATTATTCTGTTATCCAGTTTACTCATCTTTCAGTGTAGTGTCAGGAATTTGGTAAAAATGCTTGGCAAGCTTGCTTATACTCTCTAAAATCTTTAGTGTATGGAAAAAATGACTCGGCCTCATTCATCAATCGGCGCAGAGAACGATGAAGCACAAAATACGCAGCCTTTGCGACCGGAAGCTCAAAAAAACACGGAAATCCCTAGGGACAGAGCCTCTTCAAAAGGTAAAAAACTTAGCCGGGCAACTGCTGGTTTATTTTCGGCCTTGTTATCTTTGACTCCTCAGAATGCCCACACCGCTGAATGGGGCTACGATGAAGATACTGATAAACCGTTGGTTCGAGAACAAGGTATAAGAAGACATGCTGTCACAAACAATGCTGATAACGAAGACTTTTCCTCTCCACGGGAACCAGCTACAAGAAGACCATCACATAGATTTGAAGACGAACAAGCTGTAGGAGATGATTATACCGCCGATCTTATAATCACCCGAGACTTATTTCCTTTAAATGCTGAGGGTCTAAAAAAACTATTTACATCGTTAAACAACGGAAAAAACCATTGGGTAACCCCTATCCACGAATTGGTCAAAATAATGACCAGCCGCCAATTTACCGATGCTGTTCAAACGCACCTGAATCACCAGCTGCCTATAACCATGATTGATGTAATCTCTTGGGCGGAAATTATAGGACGGGATAAAATTACCGACATCTCCACCCACCTCAAAAATCTACTCGAAGCACAAGAACTGCGTTTACATCAAGAAATATTAGGGCCTCACACGTCTGTCACCATGCTTACCGCTCAGCAGGACTTTCATAAACCCGCTGCCCTCTTTCAGACTGTGCTAAAAACAGCCGGTGTCACCAAGCTTGATACTTACGAACTGCCTGCAGACCCACAAGTAGCCGCATCGATAAAAAAGAGTTTTTTAGAAAAAATCAAAACTCCCTCTCGCGGCCTGCGAACCATTGCGCTATTTGCACACGGCTCAGGATCTTCGTTTGGGACCCTTCAGTACATGGGACTAAGTATAAAAGAATTGGCTGACGCAATTATTGCCTCAAATAATATTAGCAATACATCTGTATACTCCACCGCCTGTCGAGGCGAAGCCTTAAAAAAACTGTCTGATTATATCCAGGAAAAAACCGGCAAAACATTACTTATAACTTTTTCTTCGGCCAACCGGTATCGAGCTACTATAATCGGCAGTTTTATGACCCATTTAGAAAAAATTCAAACCGAACAGGACAGAAAAACTATCACTCTTGAAGATTTACTCCGCGCCAAACAACTTCCCGGGGCAACCGCATTAACTTTTCCCAATATTTATGTGCCTAGCGTAGACAGAAAATCATACATCCAAATTTCTGGACTGGAGCCTTCACTCATAAAAAAAGATCCACCCGATACAGAATCTAGAGAAACCACTCCCATCAGCGCATAATGCCCGTACTGATAATTATTTTAGTGTTTAAACTAGGCAATACTCTAACCGGGTATCCTAAAAAACCTGTACTATACAGTAACCTAGATTCCAGAATCTGGGTTACTGCTAGTTAGCATTTCTTCAACGGTTCTCAAAGGATTTGTATGAGTATTATC
>CAYOFO010000028.1:0-16859 GCA_964403325.1 uncultured Gammaproteobacteria bacterium
GTTGTTGAAGGGTGGGGTCTTTTACTTTGTAAAGGCCATTCATTTGTTTGACGACCAATTCGCTGTCGAGAATACAATTAACGGTCTTGGCTGCCAATTCTTGAGCTTTTTTGAGGGCAAAAATCAGGGCCGAGTATTCGGCGAAATTATTGGTTTGGATACCTAGGTATTCGCCACCCGCAAACAGCACGTGTCCACTTTCGTCTTGCAAAACCACGCCGCTCGCAGAAGGGCCGGGATTGCCGCGTGATCCGCCATCGGTAAAAGTAGTTAGGTTCATAATTTTAGTAAGCTATTTTCCATACCGTATTGTTTTGCGCTGCGTTTATAAAGTATATAAGCTGTTGTTTGGTGTCAACGGCGATATTTTTGGTGGAAGAAATGGGGTAAGGAAAAAAAAGCCATTGTTCCGGATAAAACAATTGCACACCGCTAGCCAAGCGTAAAGCCAGTAAATTTGCGTTATCAAGGGCCGTCACTTGGGTTAAGTTATCGGTAGAGCGGTAGACGAGTTGGGCGGTTTTTTCGCTATACTTCCAAATTTCGTAATCATTCCAAAAATACCATTCGTTGTCAGTGGCCGGTAGGAAATAATCGGCCGGGATGTCAGTAATTTGTTTGTCTTCAGCTACGCTAAAACCGGTAGTAGTTTTGAGAACAGTGGTGTTGTTGGAAATATGGGAAATGGCGGTAATCACCGTGCCTGGAGCAAAGTTATAGGTATGTTTATTGAGAGTAAATTCATTATTATCTAGGGTAAATTGGTGGGTGGAGCTGCTGAGAGCAACGGTCCAAAGTAGATTATTAGCAAAATGCCAGTCAATAATAGGTTCGGTAGCTACGAAGGTAGATTCGTTGGTGAGTAAGGAATAGGAAAAAATACCGGTTTTGGTGCTGTAATAAAAAATTGGATCAGCGCTTTTCTTCCACTCTATTTTTTGGATGCCGCTCGTTATTACGGCTGGTAAGGGAATAAGTTGACCATTCTCCACAGTAAAAATTGAGAGCCTAGTAGTCTGAGGGTCATAGACAGAAAAGAAATTATTTTGGGCGGACCAGGCTACGCGCAAGCTTTCGGGATCGTTCCCAGTAATTGGGTTGGGGAAAGAAATAATCTTTTGACGAGTTGTGTCAAATACGCTCAGAGACATTTGATTTGTGGTGGAAGGACTAAAGATAAGCAGTTGGCGCCCGTTATCGGATAAGACAATTCGCGCGGTTGAAGTGGGGGTAATACTGACGGGGAGGGAATTTTTGGTAAGAAGAATGTTTTCGAGATAGAGTATTTGTTTGGTAGTAATCGTAATTTCTTTCTGAAAATCTTGGTAACCAGGGGCGCTCAGGCGTAATTGGTAGGTGCCGGGTTTAATATTTTGTGTTACTGGCATGCTATTTTTGAGGGCTGTGTTATCAAGAAAAGCGCGAGCAGTATTGGGTTTTATGGCAATATTAAGCGTACCGATAGATCGTACCAGACCATTTTTCCAGTCATATCGGTATCCTATGGTATAGAGGAGAAGAAGAGGGGAGAGGATAAAAAAAACAGCGATAAATAAGCCGAGGATCAGATGGCGAAGAGGTTGGTGGAGGGTGCTGCCCGGATATTCCATTGTCAGGCTTTTAAGAGTATACTATACTTATTTCTGGTACTATAAAGAAAAATCAATAAAATTTCAAGATATCTATGAGTTACTTGGTAATAGAAGGGGGGAAAAAATTACACGGTGAAATTACTGTGCAAAGCAACAAAAATTCAGCTTTATCTATTATAATTGCAGCTCTTAGTATACGTGGGGTGTCAACCTTATACGATGTGCCTCACATCGAAGAAGTTCATCGGTTGGTAGAATTATTGCGCAGTATTGGTGTGGTTATCGACGATACTCAGCCGCATATCTTAAAAATTGATGCGTCAAAAGACTTGCGTTTAGAGACAATTGACCGTAAGCTCTGTGAAAAGTTGCGTGTTTCGCTTCTTCTTACCGGAGCACTCGCCGGGCGTGAAAAATCATACAAACTTTATAAATCCGGTGGCTGTAATTTGGGTGAACGGACGGTGCGGCCGCTGTGGTATGGGTTGGAAAAACTGGGGGTGCGTGTTACTTCACAAAAAGATGGCTACCAGGTAGAAAACAGCCCGCTCACCGCCAGTAAAGTGGTCATGTATGAGTCAGGGGATGTGGCAACCGAAAATACCATTATGGCGGCCGTGCTGGCTCCTGGGGTTACGCAAATAAAAATGGCTTCGGCCAACTATATGGTGCAAGACCTCTGCTTTTTTTTGTGCCAGGCTGGCGCGAAAATTGCAGGTATTGGCTCAACGACACTCACTATTACCGGGGTGAAGCAATTAAAACCGGTCAAAAAATATGCCATCATGCCTGATCCGATTGTGGCTATGACCTGGTTGTCGATTGCAATTACCACGCATTCGTCTTTAGTTGTCCGTAATTGCCCGCTTGAATTTTTAGAATTAGAGCTTGAGAAATTGTCGGTAATGGGTCAAAAATATGAACTCCACAATGTTGGTCGCTCTAAAAATGGTCATTTTGAGGTGGGGGATATTACGATTATTCCAAGTCCGCTGACGGCCTTGCCGGATAAAATTTATGGACGTCCTTTTCCGGGTCTCAATATCGACAACCTGCCGTTGTTTGTGCCTATTTTAACTCAGGCCAAAGGTCGAACTTTGGTCCATGATTGGGCATATGATAACCGTGCCATTTACAGCCTGGAGCTGCAAAAACTCGGTGCGCAAATTACCTTGCTCGATCCGCATCGGGTGTGGGTAGAAGGTCCGACTCGTTTTACTCCCAATGAACTGATGTGTCCGGCCGCTTTGCGTCCAGCGGTTAATGTGCTTATTTGCATGCTGGCCGCTCCAGGTAAATCTATTTTGCGCAGTACGTACATGATCGAACGCGGTTATGAGAATTTGTATCAAAATCTTAATCAGCTGGGTGCGCAAATACAAATTTTTCAGGGTTAAATCGTAGCTGACGGTTATTTATTTTTTTAACTTAATCCCGGCTTTTTTATATGAATAATGCTTCACCTACCCAAGCCCAAGCAAGAGGTTATATCCGCACGTATTTTTTTGTGATTGGCTTGGTTGTGACTTTTGGTTTGGGGGTTTTGGCAGATAAAAATTGGCAGCAAAATAACGTGATGGCGCCGATGTCAACCAACGCCTCATCATCGCAGGCGGTGGTAGTGAATCGTGCGCTCAATCATTCGAGCCTTGATTTTAACCAATTTTGGCAAGTCTGGGACGATATTAAAGCAAAGTATGTGAAAAATCCGGTAGCCGAAAGCGATCTGTTGTATGGGGCTATTAAAGGTATGGTAGCTGCGCTGAAAGATCCGCACTCGGTTTATTTTACTCCACAAGAAGCCAAAGACTTTAACAGTGATTTATCTGGAAAATTTGAAGGTATCGGTGCAGAAATTGGTCTCAAGGATGCTCAGTTGGTAGTGGTGGCTCCGATTCCGGGTTCGCCAGCCCAAAAGGCGGGTTTAAAAGCCGGGGATAAAATTGTGGCTATCAATAAAGAAATAACCGCTGGGATGGAAGTAGAGGCAGCGGTGGGTAAAATTCGCGGTCCCGGTGGTACCACCGTAGTTTTAAGCATTATCCCCGCCGACAAAAAAGAACCCAAAGATATTACTATTACACGCGCCGTTATCAATGTGCCATCCGTAACTCTTGAAATGAAACCCGGCACAATCGCTTATGTGCGGATTAATCAATTTAACGAAAAAACTACACCAGAACTGAGTGCGTTTATTAAAGAAATTAAGCAAAAACCCCTTAAAGGTGTGGTGCTTGACTTGCGTAATAACCCAGGTGGTTTACTCTATGCGGCTATTACGGTTGCGAGTGAATGGGTAGACAAAGGCGTCATAGTGAGTGAAAAAGATGTGGTTGGTCATGAGGAAAAACAATACGCCGATGGGTTGCATCGTTTAAATGGCGTTAAAACCATCGTGCTCGTTAATCGTGGTTCAGCTTCAGCTTCCGAAATTGTCGCTGGCGCTTTGCAAGATTATAAGCTCGCTACTATTGTTGGGGAAAAAACTTTTGGTAAAGGATCGGTGCAAGGCGTCGAGGATTTTGCGGACGGCTCAGCCCTCAAACTGACCACCGCTGAATGGTATACTCCCAACGGCAAAAATATCAACGCTGATGGGATTCATCCAGATATAGAAATAAAACAAGAAATTGATGCTAAAAATCCCGATAAAGACAATGTGCTCATCAAAGCTTTAGAGATGCTTAAGTAAGTGGTATGAAACTTCTTTTTCCGCCAAGAAGTGAATCGGAGTTATTCATCCCGGCCACCGCATCCGAGCAAGAAAAATTTTTAGAAAGCGCCGCGGAATGGGAAGTTTTGCGTGACGTTTTTTCTGCGCAGGTAGAAAAGATATTTCGGCAAGTAGAGGCAGAGGTGCAGAAACGGCTAGATTGTTCTCTGGGCATTATTGATGCGGTGCGAGGTGCTTATGTTAACGATTTATTGGCCGTTAAAGAAGGGTTAAATGGACGCGTCAAAAATTGTATCCTAGACGACAAAAATCGCGTGTTTTATTTTGAAGACAAATCTTTGAACTTTGAAATTAAGGATAATGGAAATATCAGTTTTGTGATCAAATCTCCTTATGGAAGCCTGGTGGTGGAGGTGTGCAATCAGTCGTATCAACCAGGGTATAGACACGCTCCGCCAGTAGAGAGAAATGGTAAGTATGATTATGTAAAAATAAGGTTTTCCGTGCGAGGAAAAAATACAATAGAGCTTACTTTGTTTGAACCGGTTGATCCGGCACATATGACCGGTTCGGTTTTGCCACTATTATTTGAAAAAAAACGCAGTGGAGTTTCGGCTTTGGCGTACCGAGAGGTATCTGCCGATGGCACGGTTCAGCTGCTCTTAGACCAAGAGATAAATCTTCCTATAGATGGCAGATCAACGCATGTTTCTTTGCGAGAGGTCCTGGGAGAAATTCAAGTGCGGTACGCGGTTGATAGTAGTCGTACAGCCACTCGTCTTACATCAAAAAATTTACCACAAGTAACTAAAACAGATACTGAGCTGGTTTTTAGTTTTTTTAGCCAAAGACCAGCGACTAGTTTTCCTAATGTTGCTCAACAAGCAGGTGAAGCTCTCGTCCCCAGCTCCCCTGAGGAAAGAAGAACGGTTCAATTTCCTCTCAAGGTTAATATTTTTTCTTTGCTGAAAGATTTTTTGGTGACAGTGGAGTCGGGCCAAGCACCGGGTTCATTGAGGTAGGTATGAGGTATATAAGAAAAAAAATTTGGCATGGTTTTGGTCTTGTTTGGGTGATGGTGTTGGTCTGTTTTGGCATACCAATTACAACTTTCGCTCAGGCAATAGTCGTGCCAGATACATATTTTACGGCTCAGGTGCTCGCAATTACCGAACAAAAAATAAACAATCCGATTCTGCCGCAACCTTTTGCCAAGCTTATTGATGCGGTGGAAGCGCCCTTGTCAAAATCCGCAGCAGAAAACAGTGAAATAATTCAAAAGGTAAAAGTCAAGATTTTGCAAGGAGAACAGGCGGGGCGGGTGATGGAAATTGAACAAAATGATACTACTCTAGTAAAGAATTTGCATGTGGCTGTAGGAGAAAAAGTGGTAGTGGTAAAAACCGGATTGCCACCCAATGATTCATACTATATTTCTGATGTGTATCGTTTGCCGACCATTCTGATAGTAGCAGTGATATTTGTGCTTTTGGTGGTAGTGTTGGCGAGAAAGAAAGGTGTTAGCGCTTTAACCGGGCTTGTTTCAAGTATCATTATACTGGGTTTTTTTATGATTCCGGCCATTGTGGCGGGAAAAAATCCGATAGCCGTAACGCTCGTGAGTGCGGCCGCCATCCTCTTTATTTCTTTGTATTTGGCCCATGGGTTTAATCGTCAAACTACGGTTGCCCTCGTTAGTACACTTCTGACCTTATGTTTGTCGATTGTTCTTTCATATGTGTTTGTGAGAGCCGGCCATTTGTTTGGGTTGGGTACTGAAGAAGCAAATTATTTACAGCTTGGTGCCTTAGGTAATCTTAATTTACAATGGCTGCTGCTCAGCGGAATCATCATCGGTACGCTCGGCGTCCTGGATGATATTACCATTTCCCAGGTGGCTATAGTGGCTGAATTGCAAAAAGCGAATAGTTGTTTGTCAACATCAGAACTCTATACTCGGGGGTTGGCGGTGGGGAAAGAACATATTGCTTCGCTCGTCAACACTCTTGTCCTCGCTTATGCCGGAGTATCTTTACCGGTCTTTTTATTGTTTAAAACCAGTGCGGTGGCCGCACCATTGTGGGTAGTTTTTAATAGTCAAAGTATTGCCGAAGAAATTGTGCGCACCTTGGTGGGGAGTATTACCCTGGTGTTAGCTGTTCCCATTACCACCTGGCTAGCGGCGTATTACTTCGGCACTCATCTGCGTCGCCAACAATTAAATGACCGGTAACAAATGAGTTTTGTAATAAAAAACCCGAATAGCTGAGAATATTCGGGTTTTTTATTGAGTGAAACTTTGCTATTTTTGGATTGCAGGGGGGAGTAAATTGTAAAATTTATTGTTACGTATTCTGATTTCGGTTTTTCGATCTGGGTTTAGTCTGATTTCGAAGGATTTTTTGGTGTGGGGATGAGAGTTGGTGGGTTGGTTTGGTTGCATTTGGCACAACATCCATAAAATTCCAGAGAATGATTGTAAATGGTAAATTTTTTTTCCGTTTCGATGCGTTTTTCTTGTTCGTGGATATCCTGCTCAAAAAAAACATCGTCAATTTCGCCGCAAAAAACGCATACCAAATGATGGTGGTGCGGACTATCCATGAGTTCGTAGCGAATGCCGCGGTCAAGCAGTTGTAATGAGCGTACCAGGTGTTCGGATTGCAAGAAAGCCAGCTCACGATAAACCGTAGTTTTGTTAACTTTTATTCCTTGCTCAAGCAGAGCTTGTAGCAAGTAGGCTACGGAATGCGGTGTGCGGTCAGCACTAAGAATTTCAATGAGTGCACGGCGAGCGCGAGTAAGGCGAAATTTGCTTTGTTTGAGCTGCTCTACGAGTGGGTTGGGGGAGGTAAGTTGGGGCATACAGGGAAAATAGTCGGGCGCAGTAAAGTTTTATTCCTCTGGGAAAATTTGCCGGCCGTTTTCATCGTAAAGAAGAATGGCCAGAACTGGGCAGGATTGGGCGCCCATGAGGATGGTATCTTCGTCGGTACTATTTGGTCCTACGGAATTATCACTGTTGCCGGGTACAACGTAGGCTAAATTGCCATCGTCCATTTCAAAGACGCCGGGCGCCACGGCAGCGCAGGAACGGGCACCAATACATTTGGCGCGGTCCACCACAATGCGGCGAATTTTGCTGCCTGACACGGTACGGGTTTGTTCGGAGATATCACTCGTAAGATTGGTAGGGTTCATATGGTTAAAATAAGTCACCGAGAATATCGGTTTTGTTTACCGTGTCTAAATCTATATCGGTTATTTTTTTCATGTCGCCACGGTCGATTTTTTGTACAATAGTGGAGGTTTTGGCATTGGTAATAACAAATTCCTCATTGATGCTGACATTTGGCGCCTGTTCACAATACCCCAAACAGCCGCAAAAATCAATCTGTGGCTGTGAGTTGGGAGTGCTTTGTGCGTAGTGCGACTTTAAGGCCTGTTTAATTTGTCCGGGTCCGTGCTGGGAGCATTTATCGCCGCAGCAGACTTGGATGGATTTGGGAAGCATGGGTGTATAAGATTAAGCGTCGTCATTTTTTGGTTCGTCTTGGTTAAAAAAATCATTTTTTATTGTAAGTTCAGAACTACCGGGTTCAGCTTTTGGGTAAGTAACCTTGCTTACTCTTATATAACCACCACCCATAGTTTCCGGCATGCCAACCGTAAAAGTTGGTAGTTGAAATTTGAGCAGTTTTTTATCATACCGGGTATTTAATAAGTCGCCAGCAGTAATTGGTTGGCCATCCTTTTGGCCTTGATCTAAGAGTTCGAAAATACGACTGGTACTATATCCAATAATGTTTCCAGAAAAGGATATGCGTCTGTAATCAGAAGTGGAATAGGTGAATTTTAAGGTTTTTATTTTTGAAGTATTCCAAGTTTGTGTTTCAGCATTCCACCCCTGTTTCGCATCACTATTTTGTAAAGAATCTTGTAGTTTGTGCTGTATGTCGGATCTTATGTAATCGAGTCTGTCGGCGCCAAAACAAGTGCCATCTATAATGCTGGAATTTTCTAGATTGCCTGAGGCAATCAAAGCATCGGAAAATTCTTTATAATTTATATTATTCTCCGTTGGTTTGGTGGTTTTTGTATAATCTCCTATTTCAAAATCATTTGCGGTGGCGTGTCCTAGTAGAATTATGGTGGTCGGGCCTTTACTGGCCCGAATAGCCTGTAAGGCTCGTTGCTTGTTTTCTGCGCCTACGAAAAGATGCCAATTTTTTCGTTTAATATCAATTTTTTCTGCAATTTTTTTCAATTGGTTGTAGGAAGTGGAAAAAGAAATACCAAAAGCGCCAGGTTCGTCCGGGCGTCCAATTATGATTACCGAAGTATTTTTTGACAAAAGTTCAATATGGCGTGATTTTTCCAGTTCTCTATAAATGCTTTCAAGAGCTTGGGAAAGATAGTGAGTATTATATTGACTGGCGGCTTGGGCTATGGTTAAGGCGTCGAGAAAACTTAGCTCCGGATGTGCTGCAATGAAAGTTCTGCCTACGTTAGAAAAAATTATTTTTTTTACAGGCTCAGTTCCTTTGGTAAAAAGTCCTCCCAAACCGTTGGCTTTATCTTTGGCAAATTTTTTTGCTAAGGGTAAAAGTTTGTTGGAGTAATTGTTATGTAATTGCTCTATGTAGGCTGCAACAGTTTCTTCAGAAAAATGTAGCACATCACAAGCTGGAAGTCTGAGTAGGGTAAAAACATCTTTGTCTGCTTGTTCTTTTTTTAACACCGTGTGTTCCTGAATTGTAGCAGGACGGCTGTACTGAAAAGCGTCAGAACAACCGGTTTCAGTAACGCTCAAGGATGCTGCTAAAAGACCGGTTGCTAAAGTTATTTTGGAATGAATTTTATTATGCGTAGGGGATTCTGTAACAGCTTTCAGTGGTTCAGACCCAGCTTTTATTTGTTCTGATCTAGGGTTTTTCATAGTCTGCAGATTTTCTCATTTAAATGTGAATGGTGATAAATATTGTATCTATTTTTGTTTAAACCCCCAACATTGCTCGCAGATCCTCCGGCATTTTGTACGGCGGGTCAAAGGTGATGGTGATATCAACTTTATCCGCACCAACGCCTTCCAGGGAATTTTTTACAGCTTCGTTAAGATCCGGTCCCCATGGGCAAAATGGGGTAGTGTAGGTCATGAGGATTTTGACGTCATTATTCTCTATTTCGATATTATAAATAAGGCCCATGGTGTAGACATCGAGGTGAACTTCCGGGTCTTTTACGGTTTGGAGAGTGGCGATAACTTGGTCGCGGGTGAGCATAGAGTAATTGGGTAGGATTGAATATTTGTTTGAAAGCAGGCTTATTCTTTGATAGTAATAACGCGGTTGTCATCCTGGTGTTGCAAGGTTATATTTTTACTATTTTTTCCAGTTAAAAGCGGTAAAATTTTTTCCGGCCATTCAATAATGCTGATTGTATTTTTTTCGCCCAGATAGTCCAAAGCGCCAATCTGAATGAAATCAGCCGGGTTGTCGAGTCGGTAGGTGTCAAAATGAGCCAGGGTGGTAGCGCTGGGATGCTGTGGAATGGTATAGACATTCATGAGAGAAAAAGTGGGGCTGGTTATATTTTCCGTAACACCCAGGCCCTGTGCCAGGCCTTTTACCAAGGTAGTTTTGCCGGCTCCAAGATCGCCAAAGAGTAAAATAATGTCGCCACCTTGCAACTCATGGGCGTAGGCTTCCCCGATAGCTTGGGTGTCGGAAGGTGAAGAGGTAGTATAAATCATACCAAATAAGTATATGTGTTCAGGGCGAATTGAGCAAGCCTTGAGGTTTGGAGGTTTGATGTTTTGAGATGGCCATACCCGGGTCTATTTTTTATAAAAAAGGCTGGGCGGTTATTTGCCAGGTGGTCTTATTTTCAGTATACTGTGGGTATTAATTGTGTTTTGTATGGCTATATCTATTGCCGAAATAAGAAAAATTGCTTTGTTGGCTCGCTTGCGTCTTACACCGGAAGAAGAATTGCATTATGCCGAAACGATTACGGCGGTGCTTGATTATATGGAGATTTTAAATGAAGTTGATACCACCGGAGTGGAGCCAACCTATCGGGGTATTGAACTCAGTAATATTACCCGAGCCGATGTAGCTGAAAAAAGCCCGTTGGTGGATGCCTTGCTCGCCCAGATGCCACAGGTGAAGGCAAAAAAATTGGTGGTTCCCGGGGTATTTGAGAATCCTTCCTAATTGTTGTGTATGAATCTAAATGAACTTACTTTGGTACAGGCTATTGACGGCCTAAAAAATAAGCAGTTTTCCTCTGTTGAGCTCACTCGCGCCTGCCTCAAGCGTATTCAAGAGCGTGATGGTGAAATTAATGCTTTCATTACCGTTACTCCAGAGCTAGCCCTGGCCGCTGCCGCAGAGGCAGATACAATGCTCTCGGGCGCACATGCAACAGCGCTCACGGGTATTCCGTTTGCTGTGAAAGACGCTATTTGTACGGCGGGGGTGCGGTCTACCGGTTCGGCTAAAATACTCGATAATTATACGCCGCCATTTGACGCTACGGTGATTGCGCGTTTGCGGTCGCAAGGGGCAGTGCTGCTCGGAAAAAATAACTGCGATGCTTTTGGTCATGGGGCGAGTAACGAAAACAGTATGTATGGACCGGTACGTAATCCGCATGGTACCGATTATGTGGCTGGTGGTTCTTCGGGTGGGTCGGCCGCAGCTGTAGCTGACCATATGTGTATTTTTTCCATTGCCGAAGATACCGGGGGCTCTATTCGCCAGCCAGCCAGTTTTTGTGGAGCGGTGGGGTTGCGTCCCAGCTATGGGCGTAATTCGCGTTTTGGTATTATGCCGATGGCGTCTTCTTTTGATACGGTTGGACCGATTACCAAGACCGTGGCCGATGCGGCTCTGGTGATGCAGGCCATAGCCGGCCCTGATCCGCTTGACGCTACCACGGCAAACGCAGCCGTGCCTGATTTTTCGGCATTTAATACTGGAGATAAATCATTGCGCATCGGTATTCCGCGTGAGTATTTGGCGGTTGCTGGTCTTGATTCTGAAGTAAAGCAAAAAATGACCACCACCATTGACCGTTTAGAACAAGCTGGTTACCAAATTGAAGAAGTAAGCTTGCCGCATACCAAGTATGCTATTGCGGTCTATTATATTGTGGTGCCAAGCGAAGACAGTTCCAATTTGGGGCGCTTGGATGGAATTCGCTATGGTACGCGCGCTGCCGCCAGTACTTTGCTTGATACGTATAGTTTGTCTCGTACCCAGGGTTTTCCCGAAGAAGTAAAGCGTCGTATTCTCATTGGAACCTATGTTTTATCGGCCGGTTACTACGATGCTTACTATCAAAAAGCCGAAAAAGTTCGCACGCTCATCAAGCAAGATTTTACCAAGGTTTTTGAACGGGTTGATGTGTTGCTCACGCCGACGTCGCCGTTCCCGGCTTTTAAAATCGGCGAAAAAGCCGCTGACCCCATGAGTCTGTATTTGGCTGATGTAATGGTGAGTCCGTCTGCTGTAGCTGGTGTGCCCGGGTTATCGGTACCAATTGGCAAAAACAGTCAGGGTCTGCCCATTGGCGCACAGATTATTGGCCCGGCTTTAGGTGAAGTAAATGTGTTGCGTCTGGGGCAAATTATTCAAGACTTAGCTATTGTCTAATTTTTATGATTGAACAACCTACCAAATTACCAAGTCTCACCACTACTGGCGCTACCATTAATTATCGGGATAGTTGGCGTGTTTTCCGGGTTATTGCGGAGTTTGTGGAAGGGTATCAGTTTTTATCGAGCCTAACGCGGGAGGTAACGGTTTTGGGTTCAGCGCGCCTGGCTTCAGACAATGTATATTATCAAATTGCTGAGCAAATCGGTGCTTTGCTGGGTAAAAATGGTTTTACCACCATTACTGGTGGGGGGCCGGGTATTATGGAAGCTGCCAACAAAGGAGCTTACGAAAATGGCGGCGAAAGTGTGGGGCTCAACATTCAGTTGCCATTTGAGCAAAAAATTAATCCGTATGTCAAAAAATCCACTGCTTTTCACTATTTTTTTAGCCGCAAGCTCATGCTTACATCGCCGGCGCAAGCCTTTGTTTTTTTGCCCGGCGGTTTTGGGACACTCGACGAATTTTTTGAGGTAGTGGATTATATGGTTATGGGTCAAATGGAAATGTCGCCCATTATTTTGGTTGGCAAAGCCTTTTGGCAGCCGATTATAGATTTTTTAAAAACCAAAATGGTTGGGCTCATTCACGCGGTATCCGAAGATTTTATTGATAGCTGGCATCTGGTGGACACGGCCGAAGAAGCTTTTGCCTTTGTAAAAGATACCCAGGATAGAGAGAATGTTTGTCAGACGGTTAAAGGCAATCCGTTTTGCCAAGATGGGACAGACTGGAAAGTTTTTCGTATGATGGCGGAATTGGTGGAAGGTTTTGAGTTTTTAACCAAAATTGAAAAAAATGTTACGCTCATCGGCAGTAAAAGTATTACGGCGGATTCGTTGTATTACCAGACAGCGTATGCTTTGGGGAAGCGGTTGGCAGAGCAAAAAATAGCGGTGATTACCGGTGGTGGTACTGGAATTGCTGAAGCCGCTAACAAAGGAGCCTATGAATATGGCGGCGAAAGTGTGGGGATTTCTCTTAGTTTAGACATGGTTGAATTAACCAATAAATTTGTCACTAAATCCAAAAGTTTTTATTTTCCGTTTATTCGCAAGCTTATTACCACGGCTCCGTCCCAAGCCTTTGTGTTTTTTCCCGGCGGATTTGGTACCCTGCACCAGCTGTTTGAAATTTTGACTTTACAAGAAACAGGCAAAATGCATCTGGTGCCAACTATTTTATACAATACTGAATTTTGGCAACCGCTCATGGAAATAGTTCATAATTTGTACCACACCTATGGTACGATTACCCAGATGGATGAAAACTTTATTAAAGTGGCCAACACCAACGAAGAAATTTTGGCCTTTTGCAACCTATCGGCATGATCCCGTTTTTTATTCGGGAGAGTCTGGATCTGGGGCCGATTACGGTGCAGGTGTGGGGAGTCTGTGTGGCAGCTGGTATTTTTGCGGCGCTGGCGTTTGCCTCTCGAATTATCAAAAAGCAAGCTTTGTCCCCAGATCTGTTTTTTGATGTCGCTCTGGTAGCCTTGGTGAGCGCCTTTATCGGCGCCCGGCTGTTTCATGTGGCGTTTTACGAATGGAGTTTTTATGCTCAGTTTCCGGGTGAAATTCTTCAAGTGTGGCATGGTGGCATGTCGTCGCTTGGCGGTTTTGTGGGGGCGGGGGTGGGTGCAGCGCTCTATTTGCGGCTAAAAAAAATTTCTTGGTCGATGTTTGTGCCGTACGCGGATATCGGAGTCTGGTGTTTGTGGCTGGGATGGGGGATTGGACGCATTGGGTGTTTTCTTATTCACGATCACCCGGGTACGCTGTCGCATTTTGTGCTCGCTGTCCAATATCCAGGTGGAGCGCGTCATGACTTGGGGTTGTACGAGTCACTGCTGGGTTTTGGGCTTTTTATAGGCTGCACACTCCTTTTCCCTAAGCTCAGCCAAAAAGGCAGTGGTCGCCTGGCGGCCGGGTCGATAGCGGCCTATGCCGTCGCTCGGTTTGGTTTAGATTTTTGGCGGGTAAATGATGTACGTTATGGGTATCTTACTCCGGCCCAATGGGGTATGATAGCGGTAGTATTTGTATTGACGGCACGGCAAGTTTTTAGTAAACTACCGCCACTTCAGGGAAAAGGGCAGGAAAAATAAAAATATACGGAGAGTTCGCATAGTTGGTCTAGTGCGCACGCTTGGAAAGCGTGTATACCGAAAGGTATCGAGGGTTCGAATCCCTCACTCTCCGCCAGTCAACTGGCCACATTGGCTTGTTGGGCTGACACGGAGAGGTGTCAGAGTGGTCTATCGTCCAGCTTTGCTAAAGCTGCAGGGAGTCAAATCCCTCGAGGGTTCGAATCCCTCCCTCTCCGCTAGATTGGCAACTTCGAATCCAAGTAAAACAAGGGTTTTATGCTAAAGTTACTAGTATGAAATTCAAGAACGACAAATTTCGTAAGAACAGAGGTGGATATACTAGGTTGCTAAAAATAAGCTGCGAAAAGTGCGCTTCTCTGATCTGTCTGTATCAAAAAGATGGTCCTGGTAATCTGCGCCGAATGCATATTGATCGGATAATTGATCCAGCAGTTTCTCTTTCTTTGAAACAATTTTTTTGCCCCAAAGATCACTTGCTTGGAGTCAAGATTATTTATGAAAAGGAAAACCGACCGGCTTTCCGACTTTTTGTAGATTCAGTAACAAAGGCAATCGTGAAAAATAAATAATATGGCAATCAAAATCACTTATTTCGTACACGGCACCACAACTGACAATGAGCGGCATATTTCGTCTGGCTGGAAGGATGTGGAACTTTCTGAGCTTGGTGTACAGCAGTCGATAGCTCTCAAAGACCAAACCAAAGATCAGAAATTTGATGTGGTTTTTTGCTCCGATTTAAAGCGTGCCCACAACTCAGCAAAGCTTGCCTGGGAAGGCGTGTATCCAATCATTCCTGAACCACGGCTTCGCGAATGTAACTATGGAAAGCTAAACGGAGCGTCATCGGATATTGTCGAGCCGATGCAAGAAGAGGAATGTATTGAAAGGCCATTTCCTGAAGGCGAAAGCTATGAAGATGTAAAAACTCGAATGGCTGATTTTCTTGAATTTTTAAAGAAAAAATATGATGGCAAGCATGTAGCTATTGTGGGGCACAAAGCACCTCAACTGTCGCTTGACGTACTTCTCAAGGGTATGAGCTGGAAACAAGCTCTTGCTGCGGATTGGCGAAAAACCAAATCTTGGAAATCAGGGTGGGAGTATGTAATAGGAAAGATTTCCGGCTAGTAATAGTGGAAATCAGTATTAAGCTTCTTAATAACCGATTGGGAGAAAATAATACGGAGTGTCAAATAAGAATCTTGGGAGTATTTAAACTATGAGCGCAACACTCACATTTGAACCAGCGATAAAAAGACCGGATCTTGTCAGTTCTTCGATTACAAAATTATTGAATCATTGGACTGTCCCTGTTCCAGTAGAGAAAATATTGGTAGCTGAAATTAACCCCCTGTTTGCAGGGGGGAATGATTTTTGTTCCCATTACGGTATTTCTGTGAGCGAAGGAGCAAACTGCGTTATTGTTGAAGGGGTCCGAGGAGATGAAAAAATAATCGTGGCATGTATAGCTCCTGTAAACTGCAAAATGGACTTTAATGGTGTGGTACGAAAAACTTTACATGCTCGCCGAGTGTCTTTAGCTCCTCTGGATATGGTGCTTAGTGCTACAGGTATGGAGTATGGAAGTGTTACTCCTGTTGGATTGCCTACAGATTGGAAAATTTTGATAGATTCTCGCCTCATGGACTTGCCGCGGGTTGTTGTGGGCGCTGGTTTAGTAAAAGCTAAACTTTCTTTATCAGGAAAAATGTTAGCTCAATTACCTAATGCCACCCCCATAGAAGGTCTGGGAGTTCCAAAGTGAGTCTTATGCCCATAAACGAAATATTACTTGATGGAAAAAAGTTCAATTTTCAGGAAACCGACTTGCCTTTGCTGATTCATGGCGAAGACAAAGCAGGAGGTTCTCTTTTTACTATTTCGACCATTGCAAATTTATTTAAGAACGGCTCCAAATTGCTTTGTTTGACTGGGTATCGCATGGCAAGAGATGAGTTTTATAAACAAATTAACTCTCTTCAAGACAGTAATGCCGTTTTCTATTCTCAAGAACAGGTTGAAGATTTTGCTAAGGACATAAAGACCTTGCCTGATATAGGTGAGAGAGTTGTGTTGATTAAAAATATTGATTTATTGAGCGAAGAAATTTTTAATCTAGTGTCTACAAAACAAAAATGTATAATATCCGGAGATATAAATAGATGTGTGTTTAAGGATAAAATTCTGAATAAAATGTTTAAAACAAAAGTTTTGTTTTCTAAGTTAGAAGGTATGGGAATGCCAGATTTACAGAGGTATCAAGGTTTAATGGTAAAAAGTAATTTAACCGGTATTATAAATACGAAAATTATATAATTTAACTAGTTGTTGGCAGTCCACCAGACTGTTTCCCAGTTGGTTTTGAAAATTGAGCATCAAAATTTTCTTGTTATGTCAAAGGGTTCAAACTTATGAAAGACCTCATTATTATTGCCGGAGCTCCAGGAAGCGGAAAGAGTACGGTTGCCTGGAAACTGAAAGAAAAACTCAATTCAACCGCTTATATTGATTTTGGTTGGTTGCGAGAATGGCATCTTTTTCGTGATTGGAGTAATGCAAGCGAAGAGGAGGAAAATTTTGCTTTTGAAAATCTGGTTTTGGTGCTTCGTAACTATTTAAAACATGGATATAAAAATATTATTCTCACAGACCTCCGTGATGAAAAGGTTCTACGGCTCGCAAAAGAGTTTAAACAAAATGATATAGTTATCTTTACTCTTTTTGTAAATGATGAAGACGAATTGAGTCGAAGGGTGAGGGGAGAAAGTCAGGTCGGCGAAAGAGACAGTGGTTTTCGAGACGTCGCAAAAGCTTTGGAA
>CAYOFO010000029.1:0-16442 GCA_964403325.1 uncultured Gammaproteobacteria bacterium
CGTATATTCAGTATACTTTTCGTCGTTACAACCAAGTATATCTTCTTTTTGAGTAAAAACAATTTTGCCGTTTAGTATATAAGCATATTTAAAATCTCTTGGAAGATGAGGAGAAGAAATCTTGACTAATCCTGTAAAATTTTCGTTTAGATGTTCTGTATCTTTAAAAAATGGAACTCTAGAATAATCCTCGCCTGTAAATTCACGTACGAAGTTTCGTCTTAAAATTCTATTTTTTATGGTTAAATCTTTCCATCCATCCATTATTTTTAAAGCTAAAATTTTGTTAAATTCACTGACTTCATAACGAGTGGTATCTTCTGGGGCAGGGGGTAGTTCAAGAATTTTGTCAAACCTTTCTTTTTCGCGAAATTTAGGTACTTCTTTTGGGAGAATAATACGTGGCGTTACATTTTTTGCAGAGGTGCAAATAAGGTCTAGTAATTCGGAATGATTATTAGGTTGTCTAATACTTTCGTGGTTTAATTGTCTTACAATATAAATTAAGGTTGGTTGAGTTATATTGTCTAATATTTCTTTTAATCTTTTAAGATCATCTGTTGAATTTTCAGTTGGTTCAAAAAAAATAACCGCTTTTCTTTCTTCACCAGGGTTAAATTCTGTTTCTAATGGCATAATGATTAGAATTGATTAATTAGTTATTTTTGTTTGCAAAAGCGGATTTTGGTTTGAGTGGCTGTGGTGCGGCTTCATAGCTACTCCCCCCACTGTTATTGTTCATGCGCGTTTCCAGATTGCGGAACGAGGCGCAGTTTTCGTTAAAGGCCAGTTTAACCATGCCGGTTGGACCATTGCGGTGTTTGGCGATATGAATTTCCGCTACATTGCGTTCGTCGGGCGGAATGTCAGCCAGCTGGTAATTGCGGTCAGCGGATTTTCGGTAGATAAAGAGCACGACATCGGCATCTTGTTCGATAGAGCCGGATTCACGTAAGTGGGAAAGTTTGGGGATAGCCGGTTTGCTTTGTTCTACCACGCGCGATAGCTGCGACAGCGCAATGACCGGAATATTGAGTTCGCGGGCAATACCTTTGAGGCCGCGGGTAATTTCCGCCACTTCCTGGGTACGGTTATCACCGCCAGTGCTCCGCTGCGATTCCATCAGCTGTAAGTAGTCGATCACAATCATATCAAGACCATGCTCGGACTGTAAACGGCGGGCTTTGGTGCGGATTTGCATGATATTGAGGTTGGGAGCGTCGTCGAGAAAAATTCTGGCTTCGGAGAGGGTGCCGATAGCGTGGCCAATGCGCGGAAAATCATCATCTTCGGGGCGGTCGGATAACCGGCCGGTGCGCATTTTCCACAAATCCACATTGGCTTCGGAGCAGAGCATTTTGTCGACGAGTTGTTCTTTGCTCATTTCGAGCGAAAACATGGCGACTGATTTTTTTTCGCGCGTGCCGATATGGCGAATAATATCGAGCGCGAGCGATGATTTACCGACACTGGGACGCGCGGCGATAATAATGAGGTCAGATTTTTGTAGTCCGGCCAAAACATTGTCTAAACTGGCAAACCCCGTAGGTATACCACGTAGCTGGCCTTTGTTTTTGTGGAGTTCGTCGATGCGTTCAAAGGCTTCGTCGAGGACAGTGTGGATGGGGGTAAACGATTGTTTGAGGTGAATTTGGGACACGCCAAAGAGGTAACGCTGTGACTCGTCTAAAATTTGGGCTAAATCATCCACATCTTCCTGGTAGGAGAGTCTGGTTATTTCTTGGGAAGCGAGCAGAAGTCGTCGTCGGGTCGCTTTTTTGTGGACGATATGAGCGTAATGAACGATGTTTGAGGCGGTGGGAACAGTATTGGTGAGGCTGGCGAGGTAGGTACGCCCACCAATGAGTTCGAGCGCTTGTCGCTGTTCAAGGCGTGTGCTGAGGGTAAGCAAATCGATAGGCTCATTTTTGGTGTACAGTTCTAAAATAGCCGCAAAAATACGGGCGTGAGCGTCTTTATAAAAATCATCTGGCTGAATGATGTCGGCAATTTTGATGAGGGCTTCTTTGTCGAGGAGGATGGAACCCAGGAGAGACATTTCCGCTTCCAAGCTTTGTGGGGGAATTTTTTCAAATTGGTCCGACATATAAAAATTGAGTATTTGCTCATTTTACTCAAAAAGACAGATTTAGACAAGGGTAGATGGAGAAAGAAAAAATTGTCTCTTTTGTTCTAAATATGATAGGTTATGAGAAATATGGTACCAGGGAGTGTGCAACAAGGTCGGAGTTTTCTTTATTTGTTTTTGCGTAAAAGTATGGCGAGGTTTATAGGTAGACCAAAATATGGGTGGTTGAGTTGTGCGAGTCAGCTGATAGCACTGTTGGGTATGGTGGTTAATTTGCTATGGGTTCATTCTGGGGTTATGGGTTGGGTTTGGTTGGTTTTATGGTTGGGTGTGAATGCTCATCGTACGGCCAATGTTCTAAATGGGGTGTTTGGCTGGTATGAAAATTGGGGGGGTGTTTGGCTGGCAACAATTATGACTATTATGCTCGGTAGCAGCATACTTGGGATCACTCTCACACTCTTTGGGCTAACGGCAGTAAGTGGCGTGTGGAGTTTGATGGCAACCAGTTTGATTTTGGAGATGGTGGGTTTTTTTAGTTGGCGTTATTTGGGAGGCTCGTCAGAAATGTCCGTTGGGGTAAGAGTTGATAGCCAGGTTGAGTCGGCTAAAGAAAAGAAGCAAAGATTTTTAATAGCGGTGCTCACACTCGTTTATGCCGGTTTGGTAGCAGTGGGTTTGTATTTGCTGAGAAATAGTCACAGTGTACTGCGCCTGAGTTCGCCCTGGCAGGTGATACACCCGACATTTATTTATGTTTTTTTTGGTACAGTCTTGTTAAGCGGTTGCTTAATCACTAAAGTAAAACGAGCGCAAAGAGGAGTGTTGGTGGTAATAGTTCAGACTTTTTTCCTGCATTGCTATTTGGCGCTCACGCACAGTTTTTTTTATGGTGCGGATGGTTGGCGTTATATTGCCAATGAAACCAGGTTTTTGTACGAACAAAGTTTTTTGTCTTCAACTCTCAGCCAAGCGGCCAATGCGTTTGATTGGGGTCGTTTATCGTATGCAAGTTTGTGGGGGTTGTCTACTTTTTTGGTGCGACTAACGGGAGTAGATTTTATAAGTTTGCATAAATGGTTAATGCCGGTGTTGTGGTCGGTTTTTGTTCCGGTTATGGTGTTTGAGATTGCTAGGAAGCTTGGTTTGAGTAATAAAAAAGCCTTGTTTTTGACCTGGCTCGGATTATTACCGTTTGCGTGGCAGGCCGGCGGAGTATTTACCATTGCTAATAATTTTAGTTTTGTTTGGTTTTTGTTATTAGTACTACTCTTGATAAGTTGGTGGCAGGAACGCATGAAAAGCCAGCTTATTCTTCTTATTTTTTTTGGTCTCATCTCGATTTTTCAGTATGGTTTATACTTTATTTTGTTTTGGTTTTTATTTGCGGGTGGGGAAATGATACGAATGGTGACTGGGGAAAAAATATCTACGAAAATACGATGCAGTTTGCTGGTGATTATGACAGTTTTAAGCATTGGTTTTATTCCCATCACGGAAATTATCTTAAAATATGCGATGTGGCCGACACTTCACCTACAGATTTTTGTTCAGCTTAAAGTGGCGATAAAAAATTTTACCGGCTGGTTTTTGGCGGTTGGGCCAATTGATCAAAGTATTGGCAATATTATTTTTAACCAAGTTCCACCCCATGCGTTTGTCGCAAATCTCTTTACCCTTCATCGCAGTTGGATAGTCGTAAGTATGGTGCTGCTGTGGTTATTGGTGATGGTGGGGTTAGTGCAGTCTATGTGTAGCCAGAAAAAAGAGCGTATCACCCTAAGTATTGGTTTTGTTGGGTTGCTGGGTGGATATAGTATTTCTCGGTTTTTTTTGATAGGGGAAAAAGTTTTGTCGCGGCGCCTCGAAAACGTATTGGCGTTTTTTATTATACTATTTTTGGTCTTGGGTTTAGGGTATTTTTATGAAAAGTTTTCTGATGCTAGAAAAAAATATGTACTCATTGCTGGTGTGGTAGCTTTTTCGGTTATGATTATAGCTTCATATTCCCTTGGGCCGGATGAGCAGGTGGTAAGTAAGGATGAATATGGCGGTATAGCGTATGTTTGGCAAAATATGGACAAAAGTTCTAAACCATGTGTAATTGCCGATACATTTCCACTGTTGGTGTTGGAAAGCCTGTCGCAAAAGCAGGTAGTTGGGGGTGGATTTCCAATAGATGCGTATTTTTCCCAGCCAGAGCGGGTGGCAATTTTTACCGACATGCAGCGTAGTATAAACCAAGCAAAATGGCAGACGGCTCTCAATATCACCCAAGCTAAGGAATGTTGGCTTGTGAGCTTAAGTAAGGATGTTACAGAATCAAAAGCTGTTTTTGGCAAAGTGGGAGTGTGGCAGTATAATGAAAAGTAAATTAGGAATAAATAGCTTTATGATAAGAACCGATGAAGAATACGAAAACCAGACGTTTACACATGAAAATTATGCTGGCAAAAATCTCACTTCCAGCGAGTTTAATAGGTGTGTTTTCAAAAGTTGTGATTTTACTCAAACAGATTTTTCTAAAAGTAGTTTTATTGATTGTAAATTTACAAATTGCAACCTAAGCCTAGTTAAGCTTAATAATACACATTTTAACGCAACAGAATTTTATAATTCAAAATTTACTGGTACGAATTTTGAGTTTTGCAAATTTGATTTTGGATTTTCGTTGCACTTTTATGAATGTATTTTAGACCTAACCAATTTTAATGGTGCAAAACTGCGAAGTTGTAATTTTGTGAAATCCAGTTTCAAAAATGCAGGCTTTATTAATGCTCAATTAGTAGGCTGTGATTTTTCCAAGTGCGATTTTGAGGAGGCGACGTTTGAAAACACTAATCTATCTGAGTCAAACTTTTATGAAGCAATTCATTACTCAATTGATCCTACTAAGAACAAACTTAAAAAAGCGAAATTTTCCTTGCCTGAAGCAGTAAATCTTTTAAGGTATTTGGATGTAGAAATTCTTGGGTAAATTTACTTATTCTGTCTTTTTTAAAAATATGAATTGTATCTTTTGTAAAATTATTAGTAAAGAAGTTCCGAACTACACGGTGTACGAGGATGAATTTGTGCTTGCGTTCTTGGATGTTTTTCCTTGCGTGAAGGGGCATACGGTGGTTATTCCCAAAAAACATGTAGGCAAAGTTTCCGAACTTACCGATGAAGAGTGGGAGAAACTTATGCTGGGTGTGAAGCGAGCCAATGCGCGCGTAGAAGAAGTTCTAAGGCCGGAGGCCACCAATATTGGTATTAATAATGGTGCGGAAGCCGGGCAAGCGGTTCCGCATGTGCATTTTCATATTTTTCCGCGATGGAAAGGCGATGGTGGCGGGTCAGTTCATTCCATAATAAAAAAATCTCAGGAAAAAATTGAGGTGGGAGAAGTGGCCAAGTTATTTGAGTAGTATGAACGATGAGCAAAAAGCTTTTTGGCTAAAAATTTCGCAGTGGTTGCTGATTCCGGAGGCGTTGCTTTTTCTATCGGTTGTTTTGATTGATCCAAATAAACATCCGATTGTAGTACGTTTCCAAAATGCAGCTCTTTTTTGCTCGCAAATTATTCATATGAATTTTTGTCAGCCAAAAACTTTGCTGGTATCTTTTCTTTTCATTATTTTTTTGGCCCATGCTTTAATCAGCGGAACGTATTTGATGAACGAACAAGAAATAGCTGAGGCGAATAAGAATGAATGAGTTTTGCTAAAAAAATAGCAAGACCCCACGTTGTTTCGTCAACGTGGGGTTGGGGTTACTGTTTATTTGCAGCAGCAGGGCTGCGCGTTCGGCGCGCAGCAATCTTTAGGCTTGGGCGCCGGCACTTCGGGCTTTGGCTGCGACGACCGTGCCCGCTCTCGCGGCGAAGGCGCCGGCATAGTCGCCATTGCCGGTAGACTCGTGGTCAGGGCAAAGGTGGTAATAATACCAAGCAGCAACTTCTTCATAGCATTCTCCTTGTTTGGTTGCACTCAGTAGCTCGTGGGTAGCATATCCACGAATCAACGAGAAGCAACTAAGGTATTAGGGCATGCTATTGTAAAGCTGTCAACAAAATTTTATATATTTAAACCGTTTTAATATATTTGATGAGTTTTGTTTATCCCATTATTTATCCGTATGAACAAAAGGCAAAGATCACTTATTTCGCTCCTGGGAACAGTATTTTTACTGCTGGTTCTCAATTTTTGGCGCCAGTCTTCGGCTAGCGTAACGACTTCTTCTGTTCAAAATTCATCAAGCGTTTCCAATACTACCGTAAGGGCTTCATCCACACTCCCTGATGGTTCCGTGGTTTTAGTGGTGCGCGTAGTAGACGGTGATACCATTGAGCTCGAAACCGGCGAGAAAGTTCGCTACATTGGGGTGAATACTCCCGAAACCGTGAGCCCAAAAAAGCCGGTCGAGTGTTTTGGCAAAGAAGCGAGTAATAAAAATAAAGAACTCGTAACTGGGCAAAAAGTTCAGCTCGTAAAGGATGTTTCTGAGAGCGATCGTTATGGTCGACTGTTGCGTTATGTCTACTTGCCAGACGGAACCTTTGTAAATCTCAAACTCGTGCAAGAAGGCTTTGCTTACGCCGATACCTTTCCCCCAGACGTAAAATATAGTAAGCTTTTTGTAACCGCCCAAAAACAAGCGCAAATGCAGAAGGCGGGTTTATGGGAAAAATGTCAATGATTTAAAGAGGTGTAAATAATTTTTATGAAAATATATTTTTCCGGTTCAATCCGAGGTGGGAGAAACGATCAAGAAATCTACCGGGAAATTATTAAGGAACTGCAAAGTTATGGCGAAGTCCTAACCGAACATATTGGAAAAGCCGGCCTCACTTCATTTGGAGAAAATAATTTTACCGAAGAAATGGTTTACGCGCGTGATATGAATTGGCTGGCAGAAGCTGATGTGGTGGTAGCTGAAGTCTCAACTCCAAGTTTGGGGGTGGGTTATGAAATCGGTAAAGCCGAAGATATGAAAAAACCTATTTTATGTTTGTATCGTCGCGAAGAAGGTAAAAGATGTTCGGCCATGCTAATGGGCAATAACTATCTTACTTTTGAACAATACACTGATTTAGAAAACGTCAAACAATTTATTCAAAATTTTTTAAAGAAATAAAATAAGAAAATATTCTGTTGTTTATTATGGCTACACTCATTTTTGATATTGAAACGATTGGCGAGAATTACCAGGCGCTTGATGAAACCACACAGCATATGCTGACGCGCTGGATTAAAAAAGGTTCGCCCGGCGAAGAAGAATACGAAAAAGCGCTCGAGGACGTAAAAAACGGTTTAGGATTTTCTCCGCTCACCGGGGAAATTGCCGTAATTGGTGTGCTTGACGCTGATCGAGAGAAAGGCGTGGTGTATTATCAGGCGCCTGGGTTGAGCTACCAGGATTTTGAAGAAAATGGCATTACCTTTAAACAGCGTACCGAAAAAGAAATGCTTGAGCAGTTTTGGCAGGGGGTGTTGAAGTATGATGCGGTAGTCAGTTTTAATGGCCGTTGTTTTGATGTTCCGTTTTTGATGATCCGATCCGCTATTCATCGGGTCAAGCCCACTAAAAATTTTTTATCGAACCGGTATTTGGGCTCGCAGCGTTATGGCGAGAAACATATTGATCTGTGCGACCAACTTTCTTTTTATGGTGCCATGATGAGGCGGCCAAGTTTGCATCTCGCGGCCCGAGCTTTTGGCGTTAAAAGTCCAAAAACGGGCGGGGTAACCGGGGACGAGGTGGGGAGTTTGTTTCAAGAAAAAAAGTTTTTGGAGATTGCTCGGTACAACGTGGGAGATCTGTTCGCTACCAAGGAATTGTATTTGTATTGGAAAGAGTATCTTGATGTGTAAGGTGTACGCTTGATGATGGTCAGTTATCACTGTCGTCAAATATGGCTATGTCCGTCTAGGTATTTATCTGTGGTGAGGTTTTTTGTGTTTGGCTGATCGAATTTTGTGAGTTAGGGTGGTGTGTGGCAAAATTTCTACCAGCGTCCCAGTTGGGAGCATGTCAAAAAGAGCAATGACGTTTTTTGACGTCATGCGAATACAGCCGTGCGAAGCTGGTGTGCCGATCTTTTTTTCGCTCGGAGTCCCGTGAATGGCAATGCCGCGATAAAGAGAATCAATATACCCACCGCGGTTGACTCTCGCTTCAAGCCCAGCGAGCGTCATTTTACGGGTAATCATGCCACGCACTTGTCCTCCGAGTTCGGTGCCAATTTTAGCGTGTTCGCCGCGTTTAGAAAAAATGGTATGCATGCCGGTAGGTGTTTGGTTACCATCTTTTTTATTGCCAGTTCCGCGTAAGGCGGTAGACACCAAAAAAGATCCAATTTTTTTGTCATTTCTTATTATTACCAATTGTTGCTGGTTGGGAATAACAATCAGTGCAATTTGGTCGGGTTGTAAGCCAAATTTTTTGAATCGTTTTAAGGCGTAATTTATTTCTGAGGATTGAATTTCTGGTGACGGCGATTGAACCTCGGCTGTGGCGCGTGGCGTAAGTAAGATAGAATCGTTGGTCTCTTCAGGAGAATGCGTAACTGCAGAGCTATAATTTTTATCTGCCTGGGAACATTCCAGCGATTTGGGCGTGGAATATTCTGGAGTGCAGGCGAGCAATGTGCTTGCCAAAAAAAATGATTCAGAAAAACGCATAACGATAAATGAACGAAGCATTATCTCATAAAATGCTACTTTTGGCAATACAAGCTTGGCTCGACGATCAAATTTGGTGGCTAAACTTGCTTTTATAGGGGAAAGCGTTTAGTTATGTATTCTGAAAGGAAGTATTTTTACCAAGCTGCTTTTGTTAAATTGTTGAGTATTCTGGAGGGTCTTTTTTTCTCTGTGGGTATGTTTGTGTAAAAGTGGTTTTTCGGGTATGCTATAAGGACTTAAAATTTCCTTATGGAAAACACCTCTTCACCCATTCTTCCTCCTAGTTTTAACCCGCTGACGGCTATCAAACCCAATCCTGAGGTCAATTTTTTTGCCATGACCAATTATCGCAATCAGAATCGGCGGTTTGGCATTAAGCTCGATGATCGTCGGCGTCATATGTATGTGGTTGGAAAGAGTGGTATGGGTAAAACGACCATTCTCGAAAACATGGTTCTCAACGATATTTATGCCGGGCATGGCATCGGTCTCGTAGATCCGCACGGAGATTTTGCTGAAAAAATTATCGATTATATTCCGCCGCATCGTATTAACGATGTTGTATATTTTAATCCATCCGATATCGATTATCCGATTGGTTTTAATATTCTTGAGTCAGTCAACCCCAAATATCGCCATTTGGTCGCCTCTGGTCTTATGGGTGTATTCAAAAAAATCTGGCCTGATGTTTGGAGTGCCCGTATGGAGTATATTCTTAACAATACCATCTTGGCGCTCCTCGACTTTCCCGGCACCACTTTGCTTGGCATTAACCGTTTATTGTCGGATGCCGAATATCGCCGTAAGGTCGTGAATAATTTAAAAGATCCGGTAGTTAAAGCTTTTTGGCAGGTAGAATTTGCCAGTTACAGCGATAAATATAAGCAAGAAGCGGTGGCGCCGATCCAAAATAAAATTGGTCAGTTTTTGTCGGCTTCAGTAATCCGCAATATTGTGGCCCAAGTGTCTTCGCGTATTAACATCCGCGAGATCATGGATCTCAAGAAAATTTTTATCATGAATTTGTCCAAAGGCAAGATCGGTGAAGACAATTCTCGTCTGCTGGGAGGTATGCTGGTCACCAAAATTCAGCTCTCAGCGATGGAACGCGTTGATATGCCTGAGGCAGAGCGTAAGGATTTCTTGTTGTATGTAGACGAATTTCAAAATTTTGCCACCGAAAGCTTTGCCAATATTTTGTCTGAGGCGCGCAAATACCGACTTGATCTCATTATGGCCCATCAATATATGCGTCAGCTCGATGAAAAAGTATTAGATGCGGTTATTGGTAACGTAGGTACGATGGTTACTTTTCGTGTCGGTTCGGCAGATGCCGAGATTATTGCCAAAGAGTTTGCGCCCACTTTTCTCGAAGAGGACTTTCTCAATTTGCCCAAACACCAAATTTATCTCAAGCTCCTCATCGATGGTGTGGCTTCCCGCCCATTCAGCGCGCTCACGTTGCCGCCGATTGGCTCGGCTACGGCCAGTACCGAAAAAGTGGTGAAAGTATCGCGCGAACGCTATGCCGTGCACCGCGAGAAGATTGAAGACAAGATTGCCCGCTGGAGCGGTATGGTAATCGATCAGAATAGCGAAGATAATGGTGAAATGACTTCAGATTTTGCTTCAGCGGAAAAATTAGAACCACGGGCGGTCGTGGCTATGCCCGAGCCGGTGGTAGTAGCTACCCCGGCGCCACAAATGGAAAAAATTGAAACAAAGATAGCGCCTCTCGTTTCGCCTACACCGCCTACTCCAGCAGCTGTACCTCAAACAGCTATTCTCACAGCACCTCCTGCCATTGCCACACCCGTAGCAGTGCCACAGCCAGCAAAACAAAAACAGCAGCCGGAGGCGGTAGCTCCCCCTCGTTCCAGCAGCCAAAAACCAAATAATCAACCCTCTCAACCTGTGCCACCTCGTTCGTCAGGCAGCTCGGGCAAAAGAAAGAGAAATCGTTCTCGCTCTTCGTCGGGAGGAAAAAATACGCCAGCCCGTGAGTCTGCAGGGGGGGTATCGGAGATTTTTAAAGATTTGGACCTCGTGTCCGGGCAAGAAATTTTGCTGGTAGACCCGCGACAAACCGGCGTTTCGCTCCTGAGCCTGGCGCAAAATGAAAGGCCGATTCAAAACAAAAAAAAGTCGGAGCGCCAGCCAGCCAATTAATTTTATAGATTTTATTCCCCTAAACGGTTATGTACTATTCTCAATTATTCGGTAAAACAATTAAACATGCGCCCAAAGATTCTGATACCGCTAATCATCGTCTTCTTACCCAAGCTGGCTTTGTTGATCAGTTAATGGCGGGTGTATATTCTTATTTACCCCTAGGATTGAGGGTTTTGCGAAAAATTGAAATTATCATTCGTGAAGAAATGAACAAAGTTGGAGGACAAGAAGTCTTAATGCCCATCCTTCATCCAAGCGAGATTTGGAAAACAACTGGTGCTTGGGATAATGTTGATGTTTTGTTTAAAATTAAAAGTAGAACTGAACGGGAGTATGCACTAGGACAAAGTGAAGAAGAGGTAGTGACTCCTTTGGTTATGTCTCGCGCCATTTCATATAAAGATTTACCAATTGCCACTTACCAAATTCATTGGAAATATCGCGATGAATTGCGGGCAAAGTCTGGAATTATGCGTGGCCGTGAGTTTTTAATGAAGGATATGTATTCCTTTCATGAATCTTCGGAAGATTTTTTGAAGTATTACGAAGTAGTAAAGCAGGCGTATGTCAATATTTTTGAAAGACTGGGTTTAGTAGCTAAAGTTACCGAAGCTTCTGGCGGGAGTTTTTCAGAAAAAATTTCTTATGAGTTCATGGTTTTAACTGATGCTGGAGAAGATGATATTTTATATTGTGAACAATGCAATTTTTGTGTTAATGTGGAAATAGCCCAGGTAAAAGAAGGAGTTGGTTGTGTGTGCCGACAGGCAGAGCTTAAAATGGGTCGAGCTTCAGAGGTGGGAAATGTGTTTGATCTAGGGCAGAAATATGGTAAAGATTTTGATCTAGGTTTTGTAGATGCGACAGGTACAAAGCGTTATCCTTTTATGGGATGTTATGGAATTGGGGTAAGTAGGGCAATGGGCGTAATAGTAGAAAAATTTCATGATGATAAGGGAATAATATGGCCAGTTTCGATAGCCCCATTTCAAGTACATCTAGTAGTATTGGGAAAAGAGGAAGAAGTATATGAAGAAGCGAAAAAAATATACGAACAATTACTCAAACAGAATGTTGAAGTGTTATTTGATGACCGTCGAGAGATAGCAGCTGGCGAGAAGTTTGCTGACGCTGATTTGATTGGGATTCCATATCGTTTAGTGGTTTCTAAAAAAACTTGCCAAAACCAAGTGGTGGAAATGAAAAAAAGAAGCGGCGGCGAAAGTCAGATGGTGCCACGGATAGAAATTGTGCAGACGATAGTAAATGAGTTGGCTTAAAGATTGCTATGTATTCGCGCGAGCAGATTCAGCGCTTGCACCGCTCGCTCCAAGAGCTTTTTCCTACTACTCCCGTCCTTCTCGGCGGGAGTTATTTGTATAATGAAGCTGGTGAAGAGAGTGATGTTGATTTTTACGTGGTCTGTAGCTCGCGACAATATGCTGGTTTTTTAGCTCGTCGGCGACAGCTTCAGCAGCAAAAATCTTCACTCAGTACCATACGGTTTTCCGTGCTGTTCGTGCCCAGATTTTTTTTTAATCGAGGCTGGTATTATGTGTATGGCCAAGATATTCAAGGAAAAATATGGGCTTCGGCGATCAATCGCTCGGTTTTGGTCCGTCAGACGGTAAAAATGGCCTATTTTTATTACCTAAACTTTGTGGCGAGTAGTCGTGGTACGGTTTCGTTTTTGACCAAAGCCGCCCAGCAGTTATTGGTGGCGTGGCGGGTAGCAAACGGGGTAGGGAAGCAGCCATTTTTTACACTCGCTTCATTGTCTGCTGATGAAGTGGAAAATCCAGTTTTTTGCTCCCTCAAACATATGGCTGATCGGCAAAAAAATAATCCAGAAGGAGTATTTGATATTGAGGCTGCAGAGAACGATTTTCTTTTGGCTTTAGCCGGTATTATGCCCGCAGTAAAGCACTATTTTCGTTTCTCGTTGGTTAATTATTGCTGGTATAATATGTGGTTTTTACTGCGAGGACAAGGAAAATTTTTGGCACGCAACCCGGATAAGTATATTGTGCAATACATGCAAGTTGCGCTGGTGGATAAAAGCTTACGCCCGGGAGTTTTATCTACTGTTAAAGAAATGGTTTTGCTTGTCTTTATTATTTAGCATTTTGGTGCGACCAGAGCCGGTTTTTCGTTGACTCCAGGCCGCAAATGCCGTACCATGTACGTATAAAAGTATTTTTATGAAACAAGTTATTATTTATTCGCTCCCAACATGTCATTTTTGCCGCCAGGCCAAAGATTTTTTAACCGAGCAAGGAGTAGATTTTATAGACTATAATGTAGCTGAGGACGAAGAAAAATTTAATGAAATGGCCGAAAAAAGTGGCCAGACCGGCGCTCCGGTGATTGATATTGCGGGAAGTATTGTGGTCGGGTTTAACCCGGAAATGCTTACGGCCCTATTGGCTGAAGTTTAATTTTTTACTCGATGTGTCTATGAAAATTCGTTTATTTTTTTTACTCATGGGCTTAGTAATACTGGTGGGCGGCTGTGGTCAGCCGACGGCTTCCGGTGGAGCGGATGCCAATAATCCGGTTAAAAATCCATCCACCAGCACTGCTGCGCAGGACTGTGGATCTGACGAAGCCTGTTTTGATGCCAAATTTAAAGCCTGCGCGCCTGCTAAAATTACTTATGCCATTAATGCGCAGATTTCTCAAAGCTACAAAATTTTGGGTTTTAAAAATGGTCGTTGTGAGCTTAAAACCATGTTCCCTAAGAATATTTTACCTGACCTTATGAACAAAGAAGGCTACTGCTTGTACAATAATACGGTCTCCTTTAAAGAAGCCTCCCAAGAAATTATTGCGCTCGGCACCAGTTTCGATAAATATTGCCACGGTCCGCTTTATGACGCGATTCGTGATATGAGTGCTGTTAAATAAAGTGTATTATGAACAAAACCATTGTTTTTGATATTGAAACCCAAAATACCTTTGCTGACGTGGATAATGATTTTAAGAAATTGCGTGTTTCGGTGGTGTCGATTTATAAGTATGAAACTGACAGCTACCATAGTTTTCTCGAATCAGAATTGCCCCAACTCTGGCCGATTTTTGAACATGCTGATTTGCTTATTGGCTATAATAGCGAACACTTTGATTTGCCGGTGTTAAATAATTATTATTTGGGTGATCTCAGCCAATTTCCGCATCTCGATCTACTTAAAAAGATCAAAGAAAGCCTCGGAATTCGTCTTAAACTCGACGATGTCGCGCAAGCTACCCTTGATAATATAAAGAAAAGTGCCGAAGGTTTGCAGGCTATCCGCTGGTGGAAAGAGGGGAAAATCGATGAAATAAAAACCTATTGTGAACAGGATGTGCGGGTTACCAAAGAAGTGTATGAGTTTGGAAAAAACAATAAACAGCTTTTTTACAAATCTTTAACCAATGAAGTTTTGCCGTTTGCAGTTGATTTTTCGATTGGGCAGAATATTGGCCAGGCGAGCCAAAAAAGCATTAATCTGACCTTGCCGTTCTAGTTTGTTTATTGGTTTGCGTATGTTGCTTAAACCCAAAAAAATTCGCCAGGTCTATCTTGATCACGCGGCAGCAACACCGCTCGCTCCGGAAGTATTTTTGGCAATGAAACCCTATCTTACCAAGCATTTTGGTAACCCTTCCTCTTTGCATGCCCCGGGAGAAACCGCACGACGAGCAATAGAAGAGACGCGGATAAAAATCGCGAATTTTCTTAAGACGCAGCCGCGCCATATATTTTTCACCAGTGGTGGCACGGAAGCCAATAATTTGGCGATTTTGGGGGTAGCACAGGCGAATGAAAAATCCGGTAAACATATTATTACCCTCGCGACCGAACATGAATCGGTTTTGGCGCCCCTTAAGTATCTTGAAACAAAAGGCTGGAAAGTCACGTTTCTCAAAGTAGGTAAAACAGGAAAAATTTCAGCCGATGAAGTGATGAAAGCGATTCAGAAAGACACTGTGCTCATTTCCATTATGTATGCACATAATGAAATTGGTGTTATTCAGCCCATTGCCGAAATTGGTCGCAAATTGCTTCGTTATCGCAAAGACCATAACACAAATTACCATTATTTTCACTCCGATGCTTGCCAGGCCACCAATTATTTATCCCTCGACACAGAAAAACTTCACACCGATCTACTTACGATAAACAGTAGTAAGGTCTATGGCCCGCGCGGCGTTGGAGCGCTTTACGTAAGAACAGGAGTAAAGATTCAACCCATTATTTGGGGTGGGGGACAGGAAAAAAATCTTCGCTCGGGTACTGAAAATACTGCCGGAATGGTGGGCTTTGCGAAAGCTGTTGAGCTCGTCGAAAAAAATAAAACAAAATCTTCAGAAAAAATTTTCACTTTAAGTAAATATTTTTGGCAGGAAATAGAAAAAAACATACCTGGAGCCGTTTTAAACGGACCGATATTGGGGGGGGAGCGACTGGTGAATAATTTGAATATTACTTTTCCGGGCGTTGAAGCCGAAACTTTGTTGCTTTACCTGAGTGAATATGGAATTTTTTGCTCCACGGGCTCGGCTTGCTCGCTGCAGGGCGAATCAACCAATCATGTTTTGGCGGAAATTGGTCTCCCAAGTAACTTGGTAATCTCCACGCTTCGTTTTACGCTTGGACACTCGACTACGAAAAGCGATATTGTTTACACGGTAAAATGGCTGAGTTATTTGGTAAAAGTTTTATCTTCTTTACCCCGTTAAATATATGCTTGGAACTCTCTCACTCGTCGCCACCCCAATTGGAAATTTGGGAGATATTACGCTGCGCGCTCTTGAAACACTCAAAAATGCGGATATGATTTTATGCGAGGATACGCGTGTGAGTGGTCAAATGCTCAAGCATTTTGAGATTTCCAAACCTTTGCAAAGCTATCATCACCATAGCGATGACCGAAAAATGAAAGAAATTGTGGAGTTTTTGGTTAATGGTCAAAACTTGGCGCTCATCACCGATGCCGGTACGCCAGGGATTAGTGATCCGGGGAATTTGTTGGTGGAATATGTCGTGCACAAACTCCCGGCAGTTACGATTATCCCTATTCCGGGTGCCTCAGCCGTCATTGCCGCACTGTCTATTAGCGGTTTTGCCACGGATAAGTTTCTTTTTTTGGGTTTTCCGCCACATAAAAATAAGCGTTTAAAATTCTTCGAAACGGTTGCGCAAAGTGCATACACTGTAGTATTCTATTAATCAAATCAACGTATCAAAAAATGCCTTCTCGATTTGGAACGAGTTTTAGGCGAAGATCAGCAAATTATGATTGGGCGCGAGCTTACTAAGAAATTTGAGACAATTTATCGTGGCAATATCGAAGAAATTAAAGCAGAAATGAAAGAAGAAAAAGGAGAGTTTGTTGTAGTTGTTCAATCTAAATAAATTTTTCATATGAATAGTGCTGATTATCGTGAAGAAGCAGTACATATTATTAAAGAAGGGAAAGGAAGGCAGCTCGGCTATGAGCAGGCATTTTATAGTTTTTTAAAAAGTAATC
>CAYOFO010000030.1:0-15637 GCA_964403325.1 uncultured Gammaproteobacteria bacterium
CCCAAAAGGAAGGCGAAGATTTTTTGGCCAAAAAACTGCTGGAGTCAATTCAAACCCCATGTGCTATGGTAACAGGGATGCGTCAATTAGCGCAGATAAGTTTTTTCCGTAAAAACGCAAATTTTATTCTGCTAAGTATTGAATCAGAGGCGAACCTTCGTTTTGCTCGTGCTCAAAGCAGAAATAAATTGGGTGAAGCGACGAATTTAGAGGATTTTGTACGTAATGAAGAGTTGGAAAATAGCGGACATCATGTGCAACGTTTGTTCGAGTGTATCAAATTGGCTGATTATACTATAAAAAACAATGGAACGCATGAAGATTTTATCAAGAGCCTTGATGAATTTATGAAAAGTTTAAAAATATTTGTGGAATAAATTTGGCTAAAATAGATAATGGTTGAGGTGAGGTATGTACTGGTGGGGAGTTTAAAAAATTGTGAGTAATTAAAATTGCATACAAAAAAACGGCTGTTTAAGCCGTTTTTTAACCATTCTATTCTATTTGTTTTACTGCATTTTTTCAATTAGTTTGAGGAGCGAATTATCGCGTACGATACGGGCAATTATATTATTTGTTCCGGTTACTCTTGCACCGATAATACGAACTTTGTGGCCAACTTGAACATCGGCTAAAGTGGCTGTGCCATCATTCTTGCGAGTAAACTTGGCTTTGCTTACATCAACAGAAAAAGTGGTGGTAGCGTTGTTTTTATCAATTTTAGTAATGGTAAGCATATTGCCATTGATAGCGCTGACCGTTCCCATAACATCAACTGAGTGTATTTTTACGGTGACAGTTTTAGCGGTTACATTACTATTTGTTCTGTCCCAAACTCCAGATACGTGAACCGTAGTGCTTGGGGTAAGATCAGCGAGGGTAATAGATACACCTTGTTTTTTTAAGACCGTTGAGCTGGTTACATTAATAGTTTGGGCACTACGACCTTTGGTTTGGAGTACAAAACTGCTAGAACTTACGGATGTGATAACCCCCTCAAAAGTACCGTTGCGTGCTTGCAGAGATTCGTCACGGATAAGTGTTGCTTTAATATTGGTGGTGCTGGCCGTCAGAGTTCCAAAAATACTAAGCGTATCCCCGGTTTGAATTTCGCTTAAACTCATGTCGCCGCCAAAACGACGGACAAGTTTGGCGCTGCTCGCATCCACATTGTAGGTGGTGGTGCTACTGAGTACGCTTAGCATAGAACCTTGGATCTGGGTTACTTTGCCGGTCCATTTTTTTTCGATTGGTTTTTTTAACTCGTGAATCATGGCTTTGGCAGAAACTTTGTTATGATCAGTCTCGTTTACATCAGACTTGGCAAATGTAAAAGCGGTTGGTAATAAAACGAGCAAGCTCGCTAAGCCAAGGATTTTTGCAGTATGTTTCATAGTATTAAGTGTAATTTAAGTTAAAGATTGGGTTAAAAAATTTTAAAAGTATCATCGACCTTTGTTTCTATGTACACACTCGGGGGCACAAAAGTTACATGTTTTATAAAATCTTTAAAAATCCAAGCTTTGCAAATTATTGGCGCTATGCTAAGGTGCGTAGTATATGATACCAACAGACTTTACCTATCAATTTTACAGCACCACTTCTAAGGCTTGGGCAGGCATGTATCAAGCTGTTGTTTCAGCGAAAAAATCAATTTTTTGGGAAGTCTATATATTTCTTGATGAAGGAGCTGGGGAGCGTTTTGTTGATATTTTATGCCAAAAAGCTTTAGTTGGCGTTGAGGTTAAAATTATTATCGATTCTTTCGGATCGTTTTTTTTATCGCGAACCGCTGAAACCCGTTTGCTCGCCGCTGGAGTAAAAATACAGCATTTTAATCCATTTTTTTTAGATTGGAATATCGGTAAGTGGATTAATCGGATCCGCATGAGAAATCATCGCAAAGTTTTGATTATTGATGAGGAAGTTGTTTTTTTGGGTGGGGTCAATTTGGATGCTGCTTCAGCCAGCTGGGATGATATACATGTGCGTTTAACCGGTAAAACCGTCCGACTGCTGGTGCGGGGTTTTGCCAAAAATTATGTGCGCAGCGGTGGTAAAAAATTTGAAGTACGACACTTATTGCATCCTAAAATAATTACCAGCTTTAAAAAATGGCAGGAAAAAACCCATTTTATCTTTCACTCGCCTGGCTACGGTAAGAAAGAGCTGTTGCAAAAATTGTATTTGGGTATGATGGGCGCGGCTAACGAAAGTATTACGCTCTTAACCCCGTATTATACCCCGGACAAAAAATTTTTAGAGCTGATACGAGCGGCTAAAAACCGGGGAGTAACGATTAATATTTTGTTGCCTTGGCGTCCGGACAGCCGCTTTATGCGCCTGATGGCCGATACGTACCTTGAAGTTACACATCGCGCCGGAGCCGCCATTTATTTTTTAAAAAAAATGAATCATGGTAAAGCTGTTACCATTGATAAGCATTATGGCATGATCGGCAGTGTTAATTTGACCGGACAAAGTTTTTGGCGCAACGAAGAGGCGAATGTTATTTTTGAAGAGCAGGGGATGATTGAAGAATTAAACCATATTCTCGACAATTGGAAAAAAGAAGCTACTCCCTGGAGCGAATTGCGAAAAAAAGGTTTTACCTGGCCCAAGCGTCTGTTGAATCGTTTCGTATCATGGTTCCACGGATATGTTTAATGCTCAGCAATTTTCTGTCCCTTTAGCCGAACGTCTGCGACCAAAAACTTTGACCGAATTTTTCGGTCAAGAACATATTGTGGGGGTCGGTAAACTTCTTTATCAGCTCATTGTTAACCACACCTTATCTTCCCTTATTCTGTGGGGTCCGCCCGGAGTAGGTAAAACAACGCTCTCACACATTATTGCCGAAGAAACCGGATCGGTATTTGTGACTCTGTCGGGAGTTAGTAGTGGGAAAGAGGATTTAAAACAAGTGGTTAAGGAAGCTGGACAACGTAAAAAAGCTGACGGTACTTCTACTCTCCTATTTATCGATGAAATTCATCGCTGGAACAAAGCCCAGCAGGACGCCCTTTTACCCTACGTGGAGCAGGGGGTCATTATTCTTATTGGTGCCACCACTGAGAATCCTTCGTTTGAAATTAACGGAGCGCTCTTGTCGCGTTCCCGGGTATTTATCTTGGAACATTTAGGTCATTCGGCTTTGTTGCAAGTAATCGACCGAGCTTTGCAGGACTCGGAAAATGGTTTGGGGGCATTTCCTATAACCATAGATGCTCCGACCAAGAGTCTGCTCTCTGAGTTGGCGGGCGGAGATGCGCGGGTCGCTCTTAATACCCTCGAGCTCGCTGTTAAAAGTCAGCTCAAACAAGAAAAAATTGTTATTACCACGTCCGATATTAAGGAAGCGCTGCAGCGTACGAGTCTGGTTTTTGATAAAAAAGGCGAAGAATTTTATAACACCATTTCTGCTTTACACAAATCTATGCGCGGCAGTGATGTCAATGCCAGCCTCTATTGGTTGGCGCGGATGCTGGAAGGGGGAGTTGACCCGCTCTATCTGGCCCGGCGTATCGTGCGGTTTGCGAGTGAAGATATTGGTGTTGCCAACAGTGAAGCCTTGGTGCAGACAATCAGCGCTTACCAAGCCTGTCATTTTTTAGGGTATCCGGAGTGTAATGTACATTTAGCTCAAGCCGTAGTGTATTGTGCCAAATCAGCCAAATCAAATTTGCTTTATCGCGCTTATCGAGCTGCGGCAGAGGATGCGCGGGCGACCTCGCACTTGGGTGTTCCGTTGCATTTGCGCAATGCACCAACCCGGTTTATGAAGGATGTTGGGTATGGCCAGGGTTACCAGTATAATCCAGACTATGAAGCAGGGGAGGTGGAGCAAAAATATTTACCACCTGAACTCATTGGAAGAAATTACCTCAAAAAATGAGGGGATGAGTTTTTTTATCGCAACAATGCAAAATTGGCTCAATTTTTGTGAAGTTCGGGTTTATAGGGCAAACTATTCTGTCACCAAAAAAAATGTTATACTTGGTGTATGTCAACCAAGTATTTTTTAAGGAAAAAAATTTTCGTTCCGTTGTTTCTTTTTTTAAGCCTTTTTTACCCATATCAAGGTATTTTTTTGGTTAAAGCCGCTCCAGAAACAGGCACTGGTGGGACCAAGGAAGAAATACAAGTTTTAAACGAAAAAATCGCTGAGCAGCAAAAAAAAATAAAAGAGCTTGAGTCGACCATGGCTGCTTACCAAAAAAGTATTGACGAGCATCGTACCCAAGCTGTTTCCCTGAAAAATCAGCTCGCTATACTGGATAGTCGTTTAATCCAGCTGCAAAACGACATTAATGTCACCAAAGAAAAGATCGAGCAGGTGCAACTGCAAATTACTGCTCTCAACCTTTCTCTGCAAGAAAAGCAGGCGATTATTGATAAACAAAAAGCCATTATTTCTGTTATTATTCAACAAATCCATAGCGGTGATCAAAAAAATTATTTAGAAATTTTATTCACCTACAAAAATTTTGCTGATTTTTACAATCAACTCAAAAATTTAGAAAGTATTTATATTGACCTAGGTTATTCTATTAAGAATCTTCGTCTTGCCAAAGAAGATTTGATTGCCAAAAAAAATGAACTCAGTCAAACTAAAAAACAGTTTGAAGCTCTCCAAAATGATCTAACGCAAAAAAAACAAAATTTGGCCGAACAGTCCGGTAGTAAACAAAATTTATTGGTGCAAACCAAAAATTCCGAAGCCAAATACCAAACTTTACTCAGTGGTTTAAAAAAACAATACCAAACAGTAGAAAACGAAGTGCGCAACTACGAAGCGCAAATTAAGAAAAAATTGGAAGCGCAAGATAAAATTCCCGCTTCCGGCAACGTGGCCTTTGATTGGCCAGTCGCCAGTCACTATATTACCGCTCGTTTTCATGATCCGACCTATATATTTCGCAATGTTTTTGAGCATAGCGCCGTTGATATTCGGGCGGCTCAGGGTACGCCGGTGCACGCGGCCGCGAGTGGATATGTAGCCAAAGCGCGCACCTGCACCACGTCCTCCTGCTATGCGTATGTACTTATAGTGCATACCGGCAATTTGTCTACGGTTTATGGCCATCTCAGCCGGATAGTGGCTAAAGACGACCAGTTTGTCAATAAAGGTGATATAATCGGCTATTCAGGGGCGACACCCGGAACCGTAGGGGCCGGACCTTTTACCACTGGCGCTCATCTTCATTTTGAAGTACGTTTAAATGGTATTCCGGTTAACCCGGAAGCCTATTTACCATAAATTGTATGCCATCCAAAATCAAAGTTGCTATTTTATACGGCGGATCTTCTTGTGAACGCTCGGTTTCCTTGGTTACCGGACAAGCCATTTTTGAGAATCTTGATCGGACCAAATACCAGGCGACTCTGGTAGAGCTTACCCCTAAAAATCATTTTTTAATCCGTCGTAAAGAGCAGAAAATTTTTCTTGACCTGTTGAATAAAGACCGAAAAAAATTTGACCTCTTTTTTATCGCGCTCCACGGGAGTCCGGGCGAAGATGGTGCAGTGCAGGGCTTGCTTCAGCTTTTGGGTATACCTTTTACCGGTTCGGATGTCCTCGCGAGTGCTCTTGCAATGGATAAGGTTAAAACAGGGGAAATATATCGTGTCTATGGTATCCCCACCCCAGAATTGAGAGATTTTACCCGTCTCGATTGGAAAAAGAATAAAGAAAATATTTTGGCAGAAATTCGCCAAAAAATAGGTTTTCCGGCCGTGCTCAAGCCAGTCAATCAAGGTTCGGCCATTGGGGTAAAAATAGTTCAAAACGAAGTCGAACTCGTTAAAAATGTACCCAAATTGTTGGTCGATTTTCCGTATCTTATGGCCCAACGTTTTATTCCCGGAGCCGAGACGACTTGCGGGGTACTCGAAAAAAAAGGGGTAGCCTTTGCTCTCCCCCCAACGCATATTAAACCCAATTTAAACGGTTTTTATGACTTTGCTTCCAAATATAAAGCCGGCGGTTCAATTCATATTTGTCCGGCAGATTTTGCCCCGGAAATAAACCAAAAACTGCAAGAACTGGCCGTGCGGGCGCACCAAGCTTTAGGTTGCCGCGGTATGTCACGCACAGATATTAGGGTGAATGATCAGGGAGAATGCTTTGTGCTTGAAACCAATACCATTCCGGGCATGACTCCCACCAGCCTGTTGCCTGAAGCTGCTCAAAAGGGTGGAATATATTTTGCGAAGATGCTTGACCTGATGATTGATTCTTGTTATTTTGGTGATAAGTAACCTTTTTTATGCTTCAACAACAAATGGAGGGAAGGCAAGAAACTTTTTTGCCGCATCAAATAATGATCGGTGATCCAGATCTTAATCCGGATGAACCAACTCAAAGGGCGCAAAAAGCAGAGCTTTCTTCGCCGGGTGTAATTTCTGAGCCACTCTTGGCGGTAGAAAGTTCTTCTCTTCCACCGGAAGTCCAAGAACGTCTTCAAGTTGCTGAAGTGAGCAAAAAGACTCGTTTAGCCGGCCTTCGACAAGGGCTAAACAGGCTATTAGGTCGGATCGTAAGGATTTCGGAGCTTTGGCAAATGGCCACAGAAGCTAAGCCCGCATTTAGTGACCAAGATTTGCATTATATTGCGGCCGCTCAATTGTATTGGAGCGAAGATTTGATGAAAGATAAAAACAACGACCCCAACAAATTTAGTTCCCTCCACATGATTCCAGAGGTTAATCGTGGTGGGCAGCTCCTTGCAAGAATTAAGCCCGGGGTTAAAGTTTTTTCTCCAGCCGAACAACAAAAGATTGATAGTGCTAAAGAAGCACTGGCGACTGCTCATAAGTATGTGGAGGGCAATTTGAACTCTTTGCGCGCGGTCAGTAAAAAAATAGATAGAGAACAAAAGTTAACTGATGCAGAAAAAAACTTGTCCAACTTGTTGCAAAATGATAAAAATGTCGCTTTGGCGTATAAACGACTTAATTTAAAGGCTAAAAATGCTGAATCGTTACAATATCGAGCTGATTTACAGCAATGGGCTTTAAAGCGGGTCGAGCATCTGAAACAAATGGACGGACCAGGTAAAATTATGGTGAAAATGGCTGAAGCTATTTTAGAAAACAAACTGAATGTTCATCAGGTGGCCAATGCTATAAAGCAGTATGGTTTAAAAATTTCCGTATCAGAGTTGGGGGATCGTAAACTTACCCCCGATTGGTATGAGGATGAAACGCACCCACTTTTTGCCGCGCTTCAATCCTTAGATCCAGCTTCAGAACAGCCGGGAAAACTTTTGGATTCCATCAACCAAGCTGTAAGCATACTTCGTCGTCAAGCAAATTAATTTTTTATTTATTTTCTATGTCTTCCCCACAGCAACCAATTGTAAATCATACTCATGCCACCGCCAACGATTTGCTCAAACAAGCGCGAGCCCTCATTGCCGAGTATATTGAGGCGGTCAAAAAAATTAATACCGAAGAACAAGCTATAATTGACGCCGCGCTGGCCAAAGAACGCGAAGATCATATTAATGCCATTAAACAACATATACAAAGTTTAACAAATTAATTTTTACTTATGCTTGATTTAGATCAGGAACAACAAGTATCGTTAGTTGAAGGGGAATCCGGGACCGGTGGTCCAGATGATGAAGGTGAGAAAGCCAAATACTTAGATTTAGCCCAACAGTTGGATGAAATAATGGCTGCTGTACAGAAACCTGAATTGTTAGCTAGTCCTGAGCAGTCAGTAGAAGAGAAGATTGCTAATGCAAGAGAAAAAGTGCGGTCATCAAAAGAGGCTTATGATAATTTTAAATTAAAGCTTCAGGTTGAAAAAACTGACAGATCTTCTATGGAATTAAAACGTGATCGAAAAATCATTGAATTAAATAAAGCTTTTGAAGACTTAAAAGCTCAAAACAAAGCAGAGATCTCTAGGTTACAAAATCAATTAAGTGAAAGCAGGCGTAAAAAAGAAAGTTCAGACAGGTCGTTTCAAGATAGCGTTAACCAAAAAATACAGGCAATGTCTGCTGTAAGAGGTGAGAGGAGTATTTCTGAAATAGAACAAATGCGAAAACAAAATCTTCCAAAAAATAAGCTACTCTTAATGGAATATGGCAACGCTGAAGCCGCGTGTGCTGCGTTGCAGACGGAATGGGATAAAAAAGCAATGGAAGCAAGTGCTCAAATTGAAATGACCGAAAACTTAATTATTCAACAAGAACTTGGAATAGAGCGGGCAAAAATTTCGAGAGATCGTTTAATTTCTGGTGTGCAGGATGCAGCTTTGTTGGAAATTAGGGTTAATCTAGACGAAGAGATTCGACTCCATCAAATATACTCTGACGCTTTTATAGCGTTATCAGATCTTAAAAAAACCAAATAATATGGATGTGGAAAATTTACAGGTGGTAAAAGGCGAAGCAGTGAGTGAAGCACTCGAGGCACGGAGTGTTGTGTCCCCATCTCCTTTTGACCGACTACCTGATACTTTTAAAACACTTGTACCTACGCCTCAAGACCAAGAAATTGCCGAGCTACAAAAAGAAGAGTCCAACCTTTGGAAAAAACTACTATTACAGATTGCTAAAGTTTTTTCGCTAAAATAAAGTCTGGGTTTCAAAAAATTTAACAAATTAATTTTTATGCCCCAAGAAACAGTGGTGGTGAGGCACGATTCTGCCGAAAGTCCTAGACAGCGCAATGGAGAATCGCCGGTTACCGTAGAAGCTGGTAGCAGCCCTTAGCGAGTGGTGGAAATCGCTCTGAGAGATATTCAAGAGCATTTAAAAACCCCTTTTGAAAGCTTGACTGCGTTACAACAACATGCTGTCATGTGTCATCTCGACAGAGTTTCTGTTCATAATTTACAGGCTTTGGAAGATGGAAAAAAAGGTTTGTTTGGAAAATTAACAGCAAAATTGGGTGGATTGTTTAGACAAAATCCTGCGCAGCCACGTTTTACGTCCGAGCAGATGTTTAATGTGGCGGCGGCGAACCTTTTTCCTCAGCATGATGTTATAGCTAAGGATGCCCAGGCATTTAGGAATGGGTACCAGCTGGCGGGTGAGCCGCATTCTCCCGAGCACAAAGGCTCAGTATTATTGCAAGATTTACAAAAAAATCAAGTCAATTTTTCTACCCAGGAAGGGCACCAAATTTTACAGATGCAAAAAGAGATAAAGGGGGTCTTGCAATATTTTGAAAATGAACAACATTTTTTACATGCCCAAGCTGTTTTAAATAAAAAAGGTCAAAATTTGGTTTTAAACGACCAAGAGCAGGCTATGGCTACCTACTTAGAGCGTCAGCCCGTTCGGTTGGCTTTTGAAAAAATAAAAAGACAAAAAGAGGATGCCGAAGCCAACAAAAGATTTGAGGCGGCTCATGCTGCGAGACTTCGTGGAAGAGAAGAAACAGAGAAAGAGCAGCTCGTAGCGCAACAGCAGCGTGAAGCTTTAAAACCGCAAGCTGAGCACGCGCGACATCAAGAATTAGAAAGATTAGCTGTGCCAGACGCAAACAATCCTTTGGCCATAAAACTAGACAACCTGGTTAATTGTCTTTTGCGAGGCGAAGATCAATCATTAAAAGCCTTCACAAGAGAAGAAATACATCTCCTATTTAATGCAGTAAATCCGTTGATCGGTGGGGAAAAGCCGCTGTTACCAGCTAGCTTAAAAGCAAGAATAGAGTTACTTTCTCCGTCCGATGTAACAAAGATCCGGGAAAAATTACTTAGTATGATAGCGCAGCCTCGTTAATTATTTCTCAAATAACGGATGAAAATCATTGTGTGTTTTTTCGGCAAACCTGTCGGAAGCATGTACATACCGGGTGGTAGTATCGAGCGACTCATGCCCGAGCAGAATCTGAATAGCAGCCGGATTGGCGCCTTTTTCTGCCAAGAAAGTGGCGAAGCTGTGGCGTAAAGTATGGGCGCTAATCGGCAAATTGATATCGAGTAATTCTCGGTATCTTTTTATTTTAAACTGAAGATAATTGGTAGAAATTTTTTTATCTTTCTCCTGATTATTTCGTCCGCGGTAGGGGACAAACAGCATTTCTGAAACACTTGCACGTTTTTCTACGTATTTTCTTACATATTCCAAGGCACGCGGAGTAAGATAGGCAAATCGTTGTTTTTTGCCTTTACCCATAATATAGACACGTCCGGTTTTATCGATCTGCTTAACTTTAAGGCTGAGAAGCTCAGAAATGCGCATGCCGGTCGCAAAGAGGGTCTCAAGCATGGCTCGGTTACGCAAAGCAATTCGTTCGTCTTCTTCGTAAACATTGGGGGCTTGGAGCAGTTTAAGTATTTCTTCCATTTCTGGAACACGAGCATGTTTCTTTTCGGTTTTAATCATTTTAACGGCAGTTGGCGATATAGGAATATTATACTCAATTTCTTCTAAGAATTTAACATAAGAACGTAGAGCCGAGAGGATACGATTCACAGAAAAGCTCGCCAATTTTTTTACCGGATCATTGGTGTTGGCAGTTTTACGATCGGTAGAAGTAAGATACGCCTTGAAACGCAATAAATCAGTTTTATCAATTTTATGAAAAGGTTTACAAATATCAAGGTTTAAAAAGTATTCAAATGTTTTTAAATCTCGATCATAGTTATAAACTGTTTCCGGTGAGAAATTATTGGCTCTAAGCGATAAGAGATAATCATCCAGCTTGGGTAAGGGAAACTTTACAGAATAGTCGACAAAGAAAGATTCGTCGTTAGGTGTAGTTTTATAAGTCATAGGATATATTATTAATTGAGTGTAACAGTTATTATACTCAATTATATATTTATGTCAAATTAATACTCTTCTAGCTTATTAACACAATGTTTCCCCGTTTTACCCACCACCTATTCATCCTCTCCTTTTCTCCCTACTTAAAAACCAAAATGTTTAAATATATCATTTTTATCAATTTCAAACTTAACTGTTCTTTCCAAATAAATCAACTTACACGTATTAGTTTGTTTGTAAATATAAGTGCTACAAGTAGCTACAAATTCGGCCACCTGAGTTTGCAATTCTTTGTCTGCTTCTTTGAGCCAGTTGTTTGGGCTCGAATCTTTCTTAAGATTGGTTAAAATGACTTTTTTATCCCTTGAACCTAGAAAAATGGCCTCTACCCTATCCGCTCGATTATTGTGAGTTTGAACAAAAGATTGGATGTATTCGGGAAGCAAATGAACACCTTCAAAAATTAAAATTTTTTGTTCTTTTAACCCTTGAACGATCGTCTCATTAATTAAATTCTGTAAAGAATTAGCCTCAATAATTTGGTTGTGCAGCCGTTGAACCGGGCTAATGGTATTTTCAGAAGCATCCCCAGAAAAACCTTGGTAGGGAAATAGGAGCGGACGCATTCTACTCTTTGTAGTTTTAAACACAGCCTCACGGAGTTTGTCGGTAGAAATTACTACACCTCCTATATTATCAGAAATCTCTTGGGCAATTATGCTTTTTCCAACTCTGGGCGCTCCGCCTATAAGATAAATCATATATTATTATTTACTTGCACCCAACGAAATAATATTTATAAAACGCGAAGAATTCTCGGACAAGCGAGTAAATATCCCGTAAGGCAAAAAATTGGGCGTGTGCGTGGTAGGTTGATGGCCAACCGCACTGGGAAAAAGCTTGTTGGGTGCGTAAAAGATGAAAAAACTGTGAAACTATAACTACTGAGCTAAGATGATACTTTTCCATTAAAATAACGCTATTTTGGGCTGTTAAAAAGGTATTATCCCCTTTTTCGTCAACGAAGATTTTATCTTTGGCAACGCCGTTTTTTATTAAGTATTCTTGCATTTTTTTGGCTTCGCTAAACCCTTCTTTACCTGTGCCACCGCTAACAATTATAAATTGCGGCTGAACCACTGGAATGATGGAAATCGCGCGTTTAAGCCTGCTTTCCAGACGAGCAGATAAGCTGCCATCTTGGTTGACAGTATTTCCCAGAACTACGATAGCATCAGCTGGATGTAATGTATCGTGCAAACCAAAATAAATGGTGTAGCTGCAGTGAACAATAAACCACATCACCAATATGGTTGCCATTATCAAGCCGCCTCGTTTACATTGAAATCGCAATTTTTTATTTCCAGTAGACTCGTCCGTCATAGCGTAAGTCTATATATTCTTTTGGTTTATTTTCTTTAAGCACAGCCCGAAGACTGGCATTTTCCGCATTAATGTCCATGTTGATATTAAAAAGAATACGGAATTTTTCTTCGGTAATCGCTTCAACATCTTGGTCATTATGAAAAATAAAATATTGCACGCGAGCTAAATGACTGTTGTAAAGCATGTCTTTGCAGTCAATAATTGCTTTGATTACCGCTGGGGGTAAAATATGAGCTTGTAGTTCTTTTACAGACAATTGGCGGCTGTCGTAAACCACTATTAGATCATTAAAATCAGGGGTATTTCTAAATTTGGTATAACGCGGTACATGTTGGCGTTGAATCGTAAAAGCTGTTGCCAAAGATGAAGTGGCAAGAGTTGAGGTGGTAGAAGAAGTGACTGATAAGGGCGGAAGTATGGGGGTATTGGTGGGTGAAAGAAGCATGGTAGAAGAAGCGTCTACATATGGAAAGGTGCTAGAAACAGTGGAAAAAGGTGTGGCGGGGAGTGGAATTTTTTGAGTAATAAATTCGTCTTCTTCTACCTCAGCCAGGTAGCGAGTGGCTGTCCCGGATTCATCCAGTAAAAAATATTGATCTCCATTATCATAAATAAGCGAAGAATTTTTTTCGCGTAGCGAAATGCTAATTTTATTTGGAAAAATTTTTTTAACTTCAGAAAAACTAAGAGAAAAATGAGTATCAAGTGCCTCTTTAATAGTACCAGAATTGAGCAAAAAGTAATTTTTTACCGGTAAAAAACGTCTTGGTTTAAATATTTTTTTCTCTAATAGAGCATCGATCTCGCCAGGAGAAATAATTTTTAAACCGTCATAGCTAACTCGAGTGATCTGAAAATAGGGCAAAAATAACATAAGCGCGATCCAGCTCAAAAAAAGACCGGCAACAAGGACGAATTTCAAATAAAAAAAATAATTGCGTAATGGGGAAAATGAGATTTTGTTTTGGGTAAAAAATTTTGATTGCCGATGAGGTAAAGTATTTTTTTTGGATAGTTTGGCCAGATAAAAATTTTTACCCATGCCTGGGGTTTTGGTATTTTTGCTTCGAAATTTTATTACACTCTTTTGTTTTAACATTTTATACAATGATACGAGGCAAAGTAGGATTAATCCGGTCTATCACCTCATAGTTTATAGTTCCCAAACGTTTGGCTAAATTTTCAGCGGTAATAGAGTTTTTGGTGCTGTGTCCGATTAATGTTACTAGGTCCCCTATTTTAGGATTTTTAATTTCGGTTAGATCAACCATGGTTAAATTCATACAAACTCGGCCAACCACTGGACACAACTTACTTTTAACTACTACTTCGCCGTTACTCGAAAACCCGCGATCAAATCCATCGTTATAACCAACCGGCAATACCCCGATTTTCATCGGGTGCGAAGCGGTAAAAGTGCCGCCATAGCTAATTTTTGTGCCTTTAGCCACTTGTTTTACTTCAATGAGTCTTGTATTCCAGGCAAGAGCTGGTTTGAGTTTAATCTTATTACAACATTCTTCGGATGGGTAGAGACCGTAGGTAGCGAGGCCGGTGCGTACAGCGTTAAAGCGTAGTTCCGGGTAAAGAATGCTGGCGGCCGAAGATGCCAGATGTTTAATCAGTGGGCGGCCATGGCATTCTTCGAGGGTGCGGGCAACTTCTGTAAATAGTCTCCCCTGTTCTAAGGTACGCTTTTTATCTTCTTCGCTGGAAGCGAGGTGGCTAAAGACACCAATAAGTTCAAGAAATTTATATTTTTTAATTTGGTTATAAAAACTATTTAATTGATGAGGGAAAATGCCGACTCGGGTCGTGCCGGTATCAAATTTTAGATGAATTTGGACTTTTTTGCCCACACTCTCCCCTGCTGTATTTAACCAAGCCAGTTGTTTTTTGTTGTAAACGGAGAAAATAACTTTTTTTTGCACAGCTAAAGCTAGTTTTTTTGGATCATTTTCGTAAAAACTTAAAATAAAAATCGGCGTGCGAATTTTATTTTTTAACAGCGCATGAGCTTCATCTAGGTTCACTACACAAATTACGTCTACCAGACCACTTTCTTCGCAAATTTTTGCAACTTCAATAAGTCCGTGACCATAGGCGTTGGATTTTAAAACCGGCATGAGCCGAACTTCCGGACCAACCAGGCGGCGCAAAGTTTGAAGATTATGTTTTATTTTTTGAGAACTAATTTCTATCCAGGTAAGCATAACAACAAAATTAGCTGTATTATAGCATAATTATATTTTGGCGTTAATAAAAAATCTGCTTTTAGCGAGCAGATTTTTGATTTTTGAGAATATCGCGGATTTCGGTGAGGAGTAATTCTTCTTTTGTCGGTGCGGGTGGAGGCGGAGGAGGTGTGGCATCGGCAGCTTTTTTTCTTCGGAGTGAATTAAAGAGTTTTATGACAAGAAAGATGGTTAAAGCGACGATTACGAAGTCTATAGAATTTTGGATAAAATTACCGTAGGTTAAAACCACTGGTGGATGATCGCCGATAGGGGGTTTGATGGCTAGGTTTAAGTTTTTAAAGTTTAAACCGCCGATTAGTAAGCCCAGCGGCGGAGTTATGATATCCGCGACGAGCGAAGACACGATTTTTTGAAATGCACCACCAATGATAACACCTACAGCCAGATCAATGACGTTTCCTTTGACCGCAAATTCTTTGAATTCTTTGAAAAAAGACATAGAAACTACTTTTTTACATTATTTTTAAATCTTTCCTTTACGTCATTTAATACTTCAGTACTTATAACATCTTTAGCCTCTAACCCCTTAATTAGGGCATCAATAATTTGAAAAAATTGTTGATCAAACGTCGTACCACCTTCTGGAAAAACATTGGAAAGCTCTCGCAAAATTCTATTTCCAAGTTTGTAGTAAATAGATTCAGGATAAAAAATTTCTGATTCAGAAATCATCATAATTGTTTGAACAAACCTTTCAAAGACTTCTGGTGAACTAAATAAAGGACGTAACTTAGCATCCAGCACCCTTCTAATCCAATTTCGATTTTGTTCTTTATCCTCTTCACTACTATTTTCTTGTAAAGTCTGAGCCGTATCAGCAGGAAATTCGTTCAAATAATGATCCGCGATTTCCGTTATGGGTTGTAACATACGTCCGATTGCTTCTCGAATCATTTGGTAGTATAAAAAAACTTCTTGCTTTTTCATCAAGGATTCATTTTCTAAAGCCGTTTGTAAAAGAGGAAATTGTCTTTCTGTGCCGTTCTGAAAATATGTAACCATGCCTTCAAGCTCAAGCTCAATGTCCTCTTGGTTTAATTCTGATATCTGAAATAAAAAATCAACAGCTCGGTCTATTGCTTCCCTTGTAACTGGCTGGTTGTCATAAGGACGATGCTCAATAAGATAAGTTTGTGGTGGCCTAACTTCTGGGTGAGATTCCATAAGATTATTCTCGTTTTAGCTAAATCTGATCAAACCCGGTATACTTGCGTAAAACCTCTGGAATCACCACGCTGCCATCCGCTTGCTGGTAGT
>CAYOFO010000031.1:0-15258 GCA_964403325.1 uncultured Gammaproteobacteria bacterium
TAAAATCCAAATACCTGCGCAATCAGCTCCAACAGCAATGGAATTATTCCTCGCAAGCCCGCATACAACAGCAGAAGCAACCGAACGGCTGAACATCCCAACAGCAACCGACATTCCCTCAATCGCAGAACCACATCCTCTTGCCCCATCTTTATCCTTAGATAAAAGTACTCCTCATCTTCAAATCGAAGATACTCAAGGAAGCCAGCTGTCAGAAGAAATTGTTTTATCCGAAGATGATTTTTTGGGTGGTGAAGTTGAAGAAGTTGAAGAAAGGGCTAAGGAGGATATGTTAGAAAAAAATGATTTATCGACTATTCCCCAAGAAGTTACCGACCAACCAGCTGTTCGCGTTTTAAGCAAACCCGGAGTTAGTAATCCCGGAGTTAGTAATGAAGCATCAACTGACCATCAACTAGCTGAAAATATCCGTTTTCTATCTAGTTCAGACGTACCACAAGGTGTTTGGCGGGACGAAGATTTAGCTGTAGAAGATTTCGGTACTGAGTCCACTCCACCAGCAGTAGAAGATTTATCAGTTGTTCCTGACAAAGAAATCGGTGAACAAACAACACAACCATTTAGAGAATCATCTAGAGATTTCGCTAGCCCTCAAAATGAAATTGGAGAAATGCCAACCGCTGAACACGCAGTTGATAGTTCCATAGAAATGGCTAAAAGCGCATAACCAAAAAAGAGAGCCGCGGCTCTCTTTTTTATTTCTTCACATCCGACTAACATCGCTGATTAAACAGAGAGTTGCGTACTCTTTAGTACCGCAAACTAAATCTGTTTATGACCTGATAAATAGACAAGGTAAAAAAACAATCGCCACTTTTGAATAAATGTGTCAAAGTTTATTGACACATTTTAAAATGTATGGTACACTATACAGTTATTAAGAATTGATTTTAACTCCTATGGAAGGATTCGCTATATACCCCAGTCAAGTCCGTCGGACAGTGTCGAGCGCTGAAGCAAACAATTCTAACGCTCCAAAAGCAATTGAACCAGAGTTAGCTCAAAAAATATCGGCCCCCTCTTTAGTTATTCAAGAAAGATACAAATTGCCCAAATTAGATCTAGCTCTTGACGACGATGGAGAACCCGAATCCCTCACTAAAGCCCTGGCTTCTACCCATATAAATAAAGTATTCCAAGGAAAAATGAAACGAGGGCAAGACCGTACAGGCTTAGAAAATCCAATCCAAATCCTAATGGAAACACTTAGTTCAATGACAGATGTAGAATTAATTAGCTTGGGAACAAAGATAAAATATGAAATGTTAGTTCTTCAAGAAAAACAGGACGACGAATCAATAACTCCTCAGGAAATCTTAACCCTAAAAACATTGAAAAATTTTACCAAGGCAATTGGACTGACGAGGAAAGAACAAGGTAACTAACACCCAATAAAAAGTAATTTATAAAAAATAATCATACATCATTAGAAATCAGGGGATTTAACGTGGATTCACTTAAAGCAAAACCTGTTTCAAAAACCCCAACAACTGAAACTAAAAAAACAATTGATTTAGGCTGGGAAGATAACCCAATAAGACTAAGACCTTATGGCTTCGAATATAAACCTGGAGATAAGTATTTGGAGGTAGAAACAGGATCAACCATTGATCTTCTAAGCTCAGCAAGCTTAGCTGACAAATTTAATTACAAATAACATTTAAAATAAAAAGAAAGTCTACACAGACTTTCTTTTTATTTCCTCAAATTCCTGCTCGGTAACCGGCTGAATCGAGAGCCTCATCCCCTTTTTTATCACTACCATATTTTCCAGCTTCGGATTCTTTTTTAATTCCCCCAGTGTAATAAACCGTGGAAACTTTTCCACAAATACCACTTCTGGCGCCAGCCAAACATTTTTTTCCGGTGTGGCTTTCGGGTCAAAATAGTCGCTTTTTTTATCGAGCGCAGTTTTGTCCGGCACATGCGGATTTGCTATTTGCCCCACACCCGCTATGCCTGTAAGTTCGGTACTGGAATGATAAAACAAAAACAGATCCCCCACCTGCATCTGGTCACGCATAAAGTTACGAGCCTGGTAATTGCGCACACCTTCCCATAGGGTTTTTTTATCGCGCGCAAAATCATCAATTGAATACGTGCTTGGTTCACTTTTAAAAAGCCAAAATTTTTGATTCATAAAATTATTCCGCGAAGAGCAGCATCGCCACGAGCGCCAAAACTATCCCGGCTATCTGACGCGGTGTAAAAGATTCTTTCAGGAAAAATACCGACAAAAAAATAACAATCAACGGGTAAAGCGCCGTAATAAGTACAATAATCGACCCTTTCCCTACTCCAGAGCGTAGCGCGGCGAGAAAGGCGAGTGATCCCAACAGTCCGAGCGCTCCGGTTAAACCGGCAAACAGCATACCACGTGAGTCATGCTCCAAACGGCCGCCGAGCGTAAAAAAGACAACTACACCAACCACTATACATCCGACTACTTCATAGATAAGAGCGCTCCTTGGTTCCATGTATCGCGATGTAAGTTTGGGGAAAAACCCCCAGAACCCCCATAGCAACAAGGTAAGCAAAGTATAAAAAAACCAATTACTGATTTTAAGCATAATTAAAACCTTTCAAGCCAGCCTTGAAAAGCCTCCAGCGAATATGGTCGGCCTAAAAAGTCTACCACCAGTTCAGCAGCATCTTTACTGCCACCAGGTTCTAAAATTGTTTTGCGATATTTCATAGCTGCCGCAGTATCGAGAAGGCCATTTTTAAACCCGGCTGCCAGATCTTTAGCAATAACGAGCGACCACATGTACGTATAATACACGGCACTATAGCCTTCCAGATGCCCAAAGTTGGCCTGAAAATGCGTACCCTCGCGGTACGGAAAATTGCCGTAACGCGCTTGCAGGGCTTGCAGCAAAGCCGTGGTATCGAGTGGAAAATGTACCTGATAATGATAGTAAAGCGAAACAGCGGCATAAAAAGTCTGTTGGCGCACAAATAGCCCTTCACCAAATTCTTTGGCCGCTTTGAGACGCTGCACTAAATCGGCTGGTATTACTTCGTTCGTTTCATAATGGTGGGCAAAGCGAGATAGTACCCCCATATCCCAAGCCCATTCTTCAAAAAACTGTGACGGCGCCTCCACAAAATCCCATTCGGTGGCTACGCCCGAAAAACGTATATACTCTTGCTGCCCACCCAAAATATGATGCAGCAAATGGCCAAATTCATGAAAAAAAGTAGTCACTTGATCATGGTCGAGCAAAGCCGCTCCTTCAGATGCTGAGGGATCAGTAAAATTACAGACCAAGACACCTACCGGTAGCTGCACATCTTTTACACCACTTTGCAAGCTAAACTGCGCCGCGTGACCATATTTATTTTCGCGCGGATGCATGTCGAGGTAAATAGTTCCCAGCTGCTTTGCCCCATCATACACATCATATACCTCCACTGCCCCATGCCACACCACAGCACTCGCTTGACGGCGAAAAGTAATGCCAAAAAGTTCGCTCGTAAGTTCGAGTAGCCCTTGTTTTACACGATTATACTCAAAGTAAGCCCGTACAGCCTGGGAATCAAAAGCATATTTTTCTTTACTATATTGCTCTTCGTAATACCCACTTTCCCAACCAGCTAAGGTAGTGGCTGTTGGCTCTTCGCGTTGCTTGTACTCGAGCAGTGCCTCATATTCTCGAGCGGCCCGGGGAGTAGCAATAAGCACGAGGCGATCGATAAACTCAGCAATATTTTTACCTGTCTCCACCATTTTGTTTTCACTCACATAGTCGGCCCAATTGGCAAACCCGAGTAATCCCGCCAACTCTTGGCGCTGCTGCAGCAATTTTTCGAGCACCTCCATATTGCGCGGATAAGCGCGATTGGCAAATTCAAAAGATAATTTTTCCCGACATGCTTTATTTTTGGCATAGCGCATGAACGGATGAAAATCCGGATAATCCGTAGAAATTGTAATCGCCCCCGTCTCAGGCGTATGACTGGCAATATAATCGGCGGGTAGTCCGGCCAAATCCGCCGCCGAACTCAGTGTTATAGTACGCTTATCTTCGCGGATATGACGGGAAAACTGCTGCGCGAGCAGCGTCAACTCAGCTTGCAATACTTTAATGCGCTCGCGAACCATCTCCTCTTGATTGACCCCGGAACGTTCAAAATCTTGAATCGTTTTGACTACTAAACGCTGTGCGACCGGCGACAAATCCTGCGTATCAAGTTCAAAAAAACGCTGATACAAATCTTTGTTCAAGGTTAAACCTGTTGTAAAATCGCTCGCTTTTTGCTCATATGTCTCCGCCAATTCCCGTACGGCGGAGCTGGGATGAACATTGCTCATAAGACTCGACAGCGCTCCCAAGCGATCAAGATGAATGCCGAGCGTGTTAAACAACTGCAAAAAACCAACGGCTTTGCCATCGTAGTGCAGCAGCTCCTCTACCCGCGCCTCGGCTGCGCTAAAATTTTGCCTCAAATCTTGAGCTATATCTTCGAGTGAAAACGAACTAAGCATAAAAAATTAAAACCATAAATATAACATCGACAACGGTATCGACGTACCTACACTCCACTCACCAAACTGCCGCTAGGTCAGGTTTATTTTTTAGGTACAAACTTTAGTGATACGGAATTGACACAGTGTCGGGTATTTTTGGCTGTAAATTGTTCGCCGGTAAAAACATGACCCAGGTGTCCACCGCACGTATTGCAGGTTATTTCCACCCGACTGCCATCAGCATCCATGGTTTTTTTAACGGCTCCGGGAATTTCCTGGTCAAAGCTTGGCCAACCACAGCCCGAATGAAACTTGGCATCGGAAGTATATAGTGCTGCGTTGCACCGCCGACACAAATAAGTTCCTTCCACAAAAAAATCTTCATATTCGCCGGTAAATGGACGCTCGGTTCCTTTACCCACAATCACTCTTTCCTCTTCCGGGGTTAAAGGATTAAAATCGATATTCATAAAAATGAAATCTAATATTATTTAATCTCACTACACGCTTTTGAACAAAACACCTGACCATTTTGTTCTTTACAAAGCTCACAACAAATAAAGTGCATATTACAGCTCTTGAGATTGCAATTGACGTAGTTTTCGCTCGGTTGCTGACATTTATCACACTTTCCCACTACTTCATGTGGCGTATGCGGGTTATTAAATCCCATAACCACTCGTCCATCAAACACATAAAGCTTACCTTTAAAATCTTCTTCCGGATATTTTTCCATGTAGGTAACAATGCCGTTGTGCAACTGATAAACATCACTAAAACCATGTTTTACTAAAAAACCGGAGGCTTTTTCACAGCGCACTCCGCCCGTACAAACCGTGACCACGGTTTTATCTTTAAGGTGCTCTAATTCTGGTAAAATTTTGGGAAGATCGCGAAAATTTTTAAGCGGCGGCAAAATGGAATTGGCAAAATAGCCGATTTTATGCTCATAGTCGTTGCGCATATCGACAATATAAAATTCCTTGTCGGAATGAATCCAAGCATGCAATTCTTCGGCACTAAGATATTTTCCAGTAGTTTGAGCAGGGTTAACATCATCTTCACCCAAATGTGCGCTTACAATTTCAGAGCGGAGTTTTATGGATAATCTGGGAAAAGCCGTGCCCGTTCCTTCACTGCGTTTAAAATTCATGTCGCTAAAACGGCCATCTTTAATCATCTCATCAATATAGAGCTGTGTATTTTCGGGCACTCCTTCCACGGTACCGTTTATTCCTTCAGACGCAATAATAATGCGGCCTTTCAAGTTTAGGCGCTCACATAATTCTTCTTGCAAGCGCACAAGTTCTTCTGGCGCTTCAATGTGCGTATATTTGTAATAAAGCAAAATTTCGTAAGCCATAGCATTATGCTCTGTACAGCAAAACAATAATAAAAAAGCTAAACTTCCTTTTTTATACCATATTTAACGCCATAATTCAACCTCCTGATGTCCATCCGACAAACAACCTCATACCTCTAATTTTCACTTACTCTACCGGCAGCAACAATGTACAAATCGCTTCACCTGCGACCCGCCCAGTTGCCCAAGCCGCCTGCAGATTAAAACCACCGGTAAATCCGTCAATATTTAAAATCTCACCAGCAAAATACAACCCAGGGCAGAGTTTTGATTCCATCGTGCGCTGATCTACTTCACTCAATTCCACCCCACCAGCCGTAACAAACTCATCACCGGCACCGCGCGCCACCGCATGTAGCGGCATGGCTTTCATCCAAGTGGCCACCTGCCGCACCAGCATTTTAGAAATTTCTCCGGCTTTAGCCGTCTCATCAATCGTATTTTTTTCACAAACCAGTTCAGCTACGGCTTCGGGCACAAAAGCCCGTAATATATTTTTAAAACTTTGCTTAGGATGAGAATGCGCCGATGCCTGCAAACGATCACTTAACACTTCACTTGTTTCATCCGGAAATACATCCAAAGTAAGAAGTAAGGGTTTTTTGACTTCCAGTGGAGCAAAAGCGGCCAAAGAAGACAGTGCAAATACCGCCGGACCACTTACTCCGCGATGCGTAAATAAAATCGGCCCCGTAAAACTCTGTGGCGGTGTCGCGTGTGCCGTCAAACTCGCTCGCCCAAGCGAAATACCCGCCAAACGCCGCGGCCATTCTTCGACTACAATAAACGAATGCAGGCTGGGGGCAAGTGGAGTAACAGTGTGCCCCAAAGCTTCCGCCAAGGTGTAGCCATCCCCAGTAGAACCAGTCTGGCGGTAAGCCTGGCCACCGAGCGCTAATACTACAACATCAGCCTCAAGTGAAGCCTGTGTTTTAAAACAAACGGCAAATATATTATTTTTCTTTTTAATACTCACAACCTGATGGTTCAGCCATACTTGGGTAGAAAATCGTGCAAATACCGACGCAAAAGCTTGGACTACATCTTCCCCTTTATCGGAAGCCGGAAAAACACGCTGATCGCTTTCACACTTCAGCGCAACGCCATGCGCCTCAAACCACTCTTGCACCAAAGCCGGCGAAAAATGATAGAGGGCTGACGTTAAAAATTTATTGCCGCGCGGATATTTTTTTAACACCTCTTTAATATCCTGCAGACCAGTGGTCACATTACAGCGCCCGCCGCCGGAAATCAGCACTTTTTTCCCTAAAATTGGATTTTTCTCAATTAAAACAACCTCAGCCCGCGGCTGCAATTCATTAATTGTTGCCGCACACATCATGCCCGCTGCTCCCCCGCCAATAATTACCACCCGCATACACTTATATCAAGCTTACATTTTTATTTGACACTATGACCACCAAACTGTTCCCGCAAAGCTGCCACCACCTGGCCCGTATAGGTCGGATTCTTAATCGATTGCACGCGGAATTTAAGCGATTCCTCAATAATTTTTGCTTTTATTGCGAGCTCTTTAGCCACTTCAACCGTCCAAGCGCCTTCGCCGGTATGACCCACCACTCCAGACACACCCGATAAATCTTCCCCATGCAACTCAAACGCTTGAGCGAGCCAGCCAATCAGACGCGATTCAATAACACTCCCTTTATTATAAATAGCGGCTACATCTTTGAGATTAAGCGAAAATTTTACTTTCCCTAAAATGGCAAAGCCTTCAGCAATGGCTTGCATCATACCATATTCAATGCCATTATGGATCATTTTAACAAAATGCCCGGCACCGACCCCGGGGAAAAATTGATAACTCCCCTTATGTGAGACGTCCGCAAATAATGACTCTAATTTGGTAAATACTTTTTTGTCACCACCAATCATGAGGCAGGCACCATTGAGTGCTCCGGATGGACCGCCGGACGTACCTACATCAAAAAACTCAATACCATATTTTTTTAGTTTTTTGGCGCGCGCCACCGTATCTTTATAAAACGAGTTACCGCCGTCGATAATAATGTCGCCGCGTTTAAGCTCATGCACCAGGCCATTTTTACCAAAGAGCATTTCATCGACCGGCTTACCGGATGGTACCATCAGCCAAATTATCTTTTGTTTGGGTAAAGCCTGAACCAATTGCGTAAGTGAAGCTGCTGGTATTACCCCCTCGGCCGCCATGGCTTGCGTATGCGCAAATGTACGGTTGTACCCCACCACCCGCCAACCCTTGCGCACCAACTGGCGCGCCAGATTACCACCCATCTTACCCAGCCCCACCACGCCGATTTCTTTGGGCAAAGCTGCTTCGACAGCGTTTTTTATCGCTATTTCTGAATCGGCCACCATAGTATTACTATCTGGGGCGTAGCTCATGAGCGGGACAGCATTTTTGTGCCAAGCCTTCACCACCGGATCAACAAAATGCCACATACTCAAAATTTCCTCTTTACTCACAAATAAAGTCTGATCACCTAAAATGCTGGCCAAGAGCAGCTTGCTATACTCTTCAACATACTGCCGCTTTTCTTCTTTTTCGTACAAAAAGAAAGTAAATACACGCTCTTCAAGCAACTTTTCAAACCCCGGTTTTTTGGTCCAAAAATGAATGGTAATACGATCTTCCGGTTCCATGGTAAACACCACCTTATTTTGCACATGACGCTCAGCACTACACATCACACAAGTCGGCGGATGTTTGAGCGTTACCACCACTTCTTTGCACGCTGCAGCAGCGCGTTTGCCGGCTTCCATAATAATCGGCACCCCTTTCCAACGCGGATGAGTAAGCTCGGTTTTGAGTTTATAATAGGTTTCGGTCGATGAATCCGGAGCAACACCACGAATGGTTTGGTAGCCATCGTACTGTGCGCGGTAGGTTGAGCGCTTAATATCAGACGCGCTCCACGGCTTAAGAGCACTAATAATTTCAGCGCGGCGCGACCGTAATTCGGTTTCGTCAAGCGACCGCAAATCCTCCATCGTTACAGCTGCCAGCATTTCGAGCAGATGATTTTGTCCGACATCGCGCAGGGCTCCCACACCGTCATAAAACGCTCCCCGTTCCTCTACGCCAATTTTTTCCAGCAAACGAATTTCGATTTTTTCAATCGTGTCTTTATCCCAGGCCGTTTCGAGCAAATTATTGGAAAAACGAAAATGAATAATCGCCTGAATAATTTCTTTAGCCAGATAATGATCAATACGATAGAGTTGATCTTCGGTAAAAAAACGCGTCAACAGTTTTTCCAATTTTTGCGCACTTGGCGCATCAGCACCAAATGGTTTTTCAATGAGAATTCTCGACCAACCATCTTGGTCGATAGATTTGTTGAGGCCTTCAGCGGCCAAATTGGCAAAGATAATGCCAAACTGCTCCGGCGGCACAGCCAAATAGAATAATTTATTGGTTTTTTCACCCCAGCGCTGACTGATGGCCATAATTTTTTCACGCAGGCTAGCATAAGACGCCGTCGCATCAAACGTACCGGGCTGATACATAAAAAGCGCGGCAAATTGGCGCAATTCGTCTTCGGAGGTAAATGGTACATGATACTGCCGGGCCGTAGCTACCACATATGCCTGAAAATCGGCATCACTCCACGGCCGGCGCGCAAACCCAATTACTTCAAACCGATTAGGAATTTTTCCGATCTGAAACAGATGGAATAACGAAGGAATAATTTTTTTAGCCATCAAGTCGCCTGTTGCTCCAAAAACAGTAATGACCGTTGGAATTTTAGAAGATACGCCCATATAAAATAATCTTAGTTTAACAAATTAACTTTTTACATCTTTTAACAAATCACCTGGTCCGGCGCGCAGCACCGTATTGAATATTTTTGCTTTCACTCAGTTGCCATACCCCGAGTCTTCCGCTGAAAACTCATTTTCTAAAATCTTCTTTGTTTTTTGTTTATATAATTCAACATTGGGTTGATCAAAACTATTAACGTTCATAAGATGTCCGACATACATAATTTCCATCATTTTAAACTGTAAAAATTCACCCCAAGACTGCTCGCTCAAATCTGTCAAAATTATTTCGCAGTACGGTAAATTTTGCTTGTCATAAGCACTACGAACACCCGACAAAATCGCCTGCATAATTGCCGCAAATGGCTTATCAGTAATGCCGGCAATGAGGCCTGGAAAAATTTGTTTTGCTGGAGTTTTTACCCCCTGAGACCGAGCACTCACAAACAAAGTGTATTTATCTTTGGGACCACCCACATAGAGCTGACCCATCGAATGCAGATCGGTTGAACCAATAGAAACGGTTGGTGTAAGACCGGTAAAAACCGTTTGACCACTCCGGTCTTTTTCTTTTCCCAAACTCTCGGCCATAAGTTGGCGATACCATTTACCCAGAGATTCAAGTTCTGGGCAAAAAAAGAAATTATCATTAATAGTTTTGCCGTGAAGAAAATTGGTATACAAAGCAATGGCTGAGCGCAGTGCCGGATTACTCTCCACATCCTCGCTTAAGCATTTTTCCCGCATCTGCATGGCCCCAGCGCGCAACGCTACTATGTCTACTCCGGCAGCCAGCAGTGGAAACAGCCCCACGGCCGAGAATACCGAATACCTCCCCCCCACCAAGCTGGGGAGAGTGAGAATTTCAACCGGTAACTGGCGCGCCCGGTGGTATAAAGCCGAATCTTGATCAGTGGTAATGACCACCCGATCCAAAATATGAGCAAACTTTTCTTGCAGCGACTGAATAAGAAACTCAGCATTGGCAATAGTTTCGGTAGTGTTCCCGGATTTGGTAATAATATTAATGATAATTTCTTCTGTTTTTTTGATTTGATGCAACAAAAAAATCGCGAGGTGTTCGGCAAAATTTCCATCGAGCGTATCGAAAAAGATTATTTTTGGTAAACGCTCCGGCTCAATCGTATCAAAATAACCAAATTTGGCATCATAAACAGCTTTGGCACCCAAATTTGACCCGCCAATACCAACCACCACAATATACTTAAGGTCTTTTGTGACCAATTTGGCAGCTAGCTGTTGCACCTGCTGCAATACCTCTGTATCAAATGGCAAAATAATAGAACTTTCAGGGAAATTATAACTACTATCTTGCGCCACCTGCTGCAGAAAAGCACGATACTCTTGTACTCGCGCAGCACCCGATACAAACTCCTCCTCGGTAACACCACTATTTTGACGGCAGATATATTGCATATTATTGAAGTAAAGTGTTCCAGTCGCTGGCAAATCGTTCTACTCCAGCCGCGGTCAGAGGATGGGTCAGATCAAACGACGTCCAGGGCTGGCTTAAATCATAATTTTCGCCTGCAATCGGCTGGAGATTTTTTGGGTCATACGAAAATTGCACCAAATTTTTCCGCCGTTCGTCGGCCAAAACGCGCTGCCAAATCGCCAAGGGTGCAGTAATAATATCTGCTCCCAACTGTGCCGCGGCGAGCGCATGTTCCGGAGAACGAATACTGGCCGCAAGTACCTCCACGTGCGAATTATTGGCCCGATACATGGTTATGATATTTTTTATAAGATCAAGACCATTTTCTCCACCATCATCAAGGCGTCCGATAAACGGCGACAATAACACCTGACCGCGCACCGCTCCCCGAGTCGCAGCATGTACGGCCGCCGCTTGCGCCTGAGAAAAACAGAGTGTCATATTCACCCTCATGCCAGCCTCTACCGCCCTCGCCGCCGCTTCCACTCCAGCAGGCGTCACCGGAAATTTAATGTGCGCATTAGGAATCCAGCCAAAAAGCTCGTGTGCTTGAGCCAGCATGGTAGGGGCCGAAGTGGTCACATCAGCATACACTTCAATGGAAACTGAACCCCGGGGAATTATTTGAGCAATACTTTGCACCGTATTTTTATACAGAAGCCAGAGTTCTGCTGGCGTCATTTTTTGACCTTGAGCCAGGCGGGCCTGAACCATTGGACTTTTGGCTACCAGAGTTGGATTGGTGGTCTGGCCATCGAGCCAACCAAAAGTTTGGCGAGCAACCTGGGTTTCGGTCGGATCGCCACTATCTAAAAAAAGGCGGGTAGGAAATGCGGTTGCAAACATAAAGCAAAAATTCAAAAGTTAAAAACAGTACCTATCGGCAGAGCGACTCTACTCATAAAAACGCCGATACCCTGCGGTGGTGGTAAGTCGTGGTGAGCAGGGTTGGGTTTATTTTAACACATCTTGGTATACAAAAGTATTACTGCATTTACACATCAATTCATTCACTCCTTTCGTCGAGCCCAGCCTCCACCACTCCCTTTTGCTTTTTTCCCGTACCAACAAAATAAATTCAACCGCTTAACCCTTAAAAAGGATCCTATAACGGCATTAGATGGTAAAATAAATGAGATGAAAAATGAAAAGTGTATTAAGTATAGGCATACTTACCCCCATTCTTCATAGCTCTCTCGTTGACAAAACAACGGTTTTGTAGTTAAATAACTTGTTTTAAACATAAAATTGTACAAAAAATAACCTTTATCCTTACATATGACTTTTGAAACAAAATCACATCCCGCCCCTTTGCAAACTGTGGGCGAAGACACCACAGCTTATGATATGGCGGAAAGGCTTATACCCACACCTAACCATACAGCTGAAACTAGCCAGGAAGAGCGCCAAATGAGCGAAGATCGCACTGAAATATCCCGGCAAGCCATGGCTGACGCTTTCTATACCGCTCTTGTCCAAACAGTCGAACTGCCAGTGGAGTTGCCAAACAAGCCAACCCAACCTCTAGAAGGCAAAATTGATCTGACGAATCCCACCCAGGGCACCTTTACCCTCCAAGATCCACCTCTCACCCTCTGCTTCTGCCAGGAAGAAATGCTGGTTGGCGAAGAACCAAATATGCCCGGCGAAAAAAGATGGTTTTTTAAAATGCTACCGGAAAGCGGAGAGCTAGAGAAATTGTACGCAAATATTAGCGCTCAATACACTGAATACGGAATCACGCCCGCTCAATTGAAAAAAAGACTGACAGGTCTTATTTCTCATAAATATCTTAACAGTATTTTACCGAACCTAAATTGTGTCACAAGCACCTACTCAAATTTACACATTACCCCAGAATCAGTTTCTTTTACTTTTATCTTCACAGCTAGAGACAGTTCTATTCAAGCTAGAAAAGCCACCCTTACCTTTACAAAACAGCCGGACCCGGCTCAATTTGCAGACATACGCCTCCCACCGGGAGAAAAAAGAATGAGCACAGCGATGCAGAACAGATGGCTTCAAACCCCAACCAAATATGTTTATGCGCCGGAGTGGACAATTACTTATTTATAACGAACTCAAAACTGCGACAGAGCGGCTAGGTATAATGGACTGAAAAATAAAAATCCTGATCAGCGCTGATCAGGATTTTTTTCTCTTGTTTTATAGCATATTCCTATTTGAAGACACTCCCTTTTTCTTTGATCAAGGCAAGCTGCCAGAAACTTAAATTTTAATCGTCTCATCCGCGTGATATTCTTTTTTTGCCCGTCCGGTTGTTTGTGCTTTCTTTATATTTTTCTCCAATTTCGCTTTATGTTTTTTAAGCTCCAATTCCAAATAATCTTTTAACAAATCCACCGCTTCAAGCATGCTACTCCCCTGCTTTTTAGCAAAAATATCATTCCCCGGAACTTCCATTTTGGCTTCAGCAAAATATATTTCACCTTTTAAATGATGACTCGTTTCTTTTCCAAGCGTAACATGCGTCCGAATAATCTGACTATAAAATTTTGCTACCGTATTTATTTTTTTATCAACATACTCTTCTATTTCTGATGTAAGCTCAAAATTTTTCGTAGAAATAGTAATTTGCATAAAACAAAAATTTAAGAATAAAACTTTTTATTATTAATGAATGATTTTTACTTCGGGCTCGAGCTCTACCCCAAACTTCTCAGAAACCTTTTTCTGAATCTCCTCCACTATTTTTAGCATATCACTTTGGGTGGCGTTGTCAAAGTTAATCAGAAAATTCCCATGTTCATTGGATAATTTCCCCCCACCCATACTAAACCCCTTCAACCCCACCTGCTCGTTCAGCCAGCCAGCCGGAATTTTGCCGTTTTTTTGAAAAACTTCGGGCAAATCCTCTTTTTTACCTGGCCACGCTATTATATCCACGTTTTTAAAAAAACTGCCTGCCGACGGAAATGCCGGGTAATGCCCATTACGCTGTTTCACATACCCTTGGATTTTCTGCATCATCACCAATTTATCGCCCGGCACGGTTTTGTACCACGCTCGCAATACCACATCACTATTATGCTTCAAAACACTATCACGGTACCCAAATTCACACTCTTCAATATTTAACTCTAATACTTCTCCATCTCGCCACACTTCTATCTTTACAAGCGATCTGGCTGTATCGCTATCCATCGCCCCGGCATTTCCCCGTACCGCCCCACCCACCGTTCCCGGCACACCCGCCGCCCACTCAAGACCGCTGAGGTTATTTTGTACCGCCGTATTTACTACTACCGCCAAAGGAGTTCCAGCCCCAGCTTCAATAATACCGTTATCCATAATTCTTAATTCTCTATTCATTATTCGTACAACCACTCCTTCAAATTCTTCGTCCTTCCAAAGCACATTCGACCCACCACCCAAAATAAAATATTCTATTCCTTCGCCGGACAAAAAATTTAAGACTTCAACCAATTTCTTGGTATCCAATATCTCCACCAAAAACTGGGCCGGTCCACCAATTTTAAAAGTTGTATATTTTGACAAAAAAACATTCGTCTTCACAATCCCAAATTCCTTCAATTTTTTATACATTTCTTGCATATTTTTTCTATTGACTTGAACCTTAAAATTTGAATAATTACCAAAACAATTTTTTATGATAAAGTTGCCAAAAAAGCTTATTTTAGGTATAATTATCCCCTATGTTCGAGCTAGCAACGGCTTTACAAAGCCAATCTGTTGTTTACGTTACACGCGATTTAGAGCGTGCTTTGGGCTTGCCGTTTGCCACCCCAAATTATTACATCATCTCAAATTTCAGCACCTTTGGGAAGAGACTGACCAAAAAATACCCTAATATCCTACTCATCAAAGAAAAAACCCTCCTTGATACCCATGAACTCCTGAGCAACCCTCTTACCGACAATTTTATTAAAACCATTCCTAACCCGCACATTCTGGTCTTTAAAAACACTTCGTTCATCGAAAATATTTGCAAAGAAAAAAATTTACCCCTCCTTAACCCCCAAGCAGCACTCGCAAACAGTATCGAAGAAAAAATTTCACAAGTTACATTTCTTAAAGATGCCAAAAAATACTTGCCCCCGCACCAGATTCTAGAATGCAAAAACATCATTTGGCGTGGCAAACCGTTTATCCTCCAGTTTAACCGTGCCCATACCGGGAGCGGTACTATCCTCATTGACT
>CAYOFO010000032.1:0-14962 GCA_964403325.1 uncultured Gammaproteobacteria bacterium
CGCGTCACCTCAATCAAGAAGAAATCACAAACCTTAAGGCTCGGATCAAAGAAGGCAAAAGTAACTTTTTTGAGTCCATCATTGGTGATGAAATACTGGAGTTTTTGGTAGTGGTAATCGGCCGGAATTTCTTTGGTAAGGTACGCTTCGATATGCGCGGCCGAATTGAGACATTTAACTTCTACCGCCTCGGTGTTATCCGTTCCTTCAACCGGACCGTCCGGCGAAACAGCAATATTTGGATTGTCTTCACGTGACCAGATAACTTTTACACGCTCGACTTTTTTCCCGGTCATCTGCTCGAAACGATCCAGTGCTTCTTCTTCGAGACGGTGGCCACGGTCCATAGGGTTTTCATCTTCTCGGGGCACTCCGATACGTTCGGCAATAATTTCGTAAAAACCTTTTTTTGGTTTTGTTCCACGCTTGACTACGAGGTCTTTTAGACGGGTTCCAGTGACTTTGCCGCGTCTAGCCGCAAGCCATTCTTCTTGGGTTTCAAATTTTTGGATAAGCATATAGTTTATTTAGTAGTGTTTTTTTCGCTAACCTTTTTGGTAAGCATGGTGATAATGCCGTCAGCTTGTACCGCATTGATTCCAGTATATGAAACGCCGTAAATCTCACGGCAGCGTTGGACCACATAGGCTTTTGTGATTCCAGCATCGGCAGATAATTTGTCGATCTTATCGAATTGTTCTTGGGTAGCTTTACTGTCTTTCTTTTCTTCACCCTGTGCGTCGGTGTCTTCATCGTCGGTTTCAATTCCAAAAGCATTTTTAAACGCATACCGCTTTGCAAACGTAACCGTGGCGGCTACTTGCTGCGGAGCATTCATTATTTCTGTTCTAGTCGCAAGTGGAATATCAAAATCGGTTACTTCGGAGTGTCCGGCTTGGTGCTTGACTGTGCAATATACTTTTACGCGAGTTTCGGTAACATCGGTTTTAAATCCGTAGCTAAAACCATTTTTAGCGATTGCTTCTTTGCTCTGGTCAATGATCGCTTCGAGAGGGGCGAATTTATACATAACTACACCGGAGCGATTTTTTGCCTCTTTCTTCTTTTCAATGATCGGAAGCTCACCCTGCAATTTAGCCATGGCTTCGTCATAGGCTTGCTTGGCAGCTTCGGCGCGGAGTTCTTTACGCATGGCAAGCAGTCTTTCAAGTGTTTCAATCGGTAGCCCCTTTTCGATAGCTGTTTGTAGCATGAGTTCTATGTTGGTAGTCTGAACCGCTGGTTGAGCTGGAGGCTGGATCACGACTTGTTGTTTGTTGTCCATAGGATTGATTTGACACTCTTACCACCTGAGTGATAAAATAGTCTTAATAAAGAGTTAAAAACTTTCTTCAAAAATCTGTCTTCGTAAGAGACGGATTTTTTAGTTATAGGCGAGACAGTGGTTATAGTGACGATTTCCACTTTGTCCACATTCGATACATTCAGCGATATTGTGAATTACAATTGTGCTTTGGAGTTTTTCCCGATCTAGTTTTTGGAAGAAAGCCCAGCCGAAACGATAGCGGAAATTTGGGGGCAGCTGTTTTTTCTTGGCGAGAAATTTCATATAGATTAATTCTTGGTGAATAACCCGGATGCGCCGGTACGCCGACTTTTGGATAATAAAAAAACGCCCATCCCGAAAGATGAGCGTTTGAGACTCCCCTTCCGGGAAGTCTTTTTTTGCTATGTAAACAAAAAAAGACCGTTAGTAGTAATCTACTAACGGCCTGTGACGATACAATTTAACGTTTGGACCACTGCGGAGTTCAGAACTAGCGTTTGCTCCACTGTGGTGCGCGACGAGCTTTCTTTAAGCCGAATTTCTTGCGTTCTTTAACGCGTGGATCACGAGTTAAGAGATCAAGTGTTTTGAGGGTTTTTCTAAATTCTTCATTCCACACCACCAAAGCGCGGGAAAGACCATGCTGTACAGCTGTTGCTTGGCCGTTTTTTCCGCCGCCATTTACTTTTACCGACACATCCATATCTTTATCTTTGGATAAAGCTTTGAGCGGAGCGGTAATTTTTTCTTGCCAAACAAAATAAGGAAAATATTCTTTATAATCTTTACCATTAACCATGATTTTTCCTGTTCCTTTGTCGATACGCACGCGAGCTGAAGCGCTTTTACGGCGTCCAACAGCGCGGGTATTGGTGGTAGAGGTGCTATTTAATTTAACCATACAACAATCATCAAATTATTTAAAACTGAGACGCAACATTCGCAAAGGGCGAAGTTTGTTTTTTGGAAGCATTTTTTCTACAGCATGACGAATAATCTCTTCTGGCTGTTCGATCAAAAGTTTTTTGATCGGGATGGCTTTCAAACCACCCGGATGCATACTGTGGTGTATATTATGTTTTTGATCCACTTTTTTCCCCGTCAATAAAATTTGGCTCGAATTGCGCACCACAACTTTGTCGCCTTGGTCGATATGCAGACTGTATTCGGGCTTATGTTTGCCCATCAGCAAAATTGCAATTTGTGTTGCCAACCGACCAGGGGCTTGCTGGGTGGCATCGATTTCGTGAAGTTTTCGCTTGGTAGCCATAAAAAATAATTTAATGTTATACAAATTCAATCACCGCTTCTTCAGCTCCATCCCCCACTCGGTTGCCGAGTTTGACGATGCGAGTATAACCACCCGGTCGGGTAGCATAACGCGGACCCAAATCTTGTAGCAATTTGTCGATACAGTTTTTGGTATACAAAACCGTCATGAGTGAGCGTCGAGCCGTCAAATCATTGGTTTTAGATTTGGTAACAAGCTCTTCCACCAAGGAGCGAACCGCTTTGGCTTTGGCGGTAGTAGTAACTAATTTTTCATAGATAATTAAACTCTCAGCCAAATTTGCCAACAAAGAGCGGCGGGCTGGAGCATTACGATCTAATGTTTTTTTCTTGTTTAAATGTCTCATAGAAGAAGATCTAAATTAACTTTTTTTCTTACTAACACGTTTTGCTTTTTTTTCTGGTACAGCCACCATTTCAATTTCCTCTGCAACTTCTGTTGCAGCATCCATAGCTTCCACTGGAGCACGATGTGCCGGTGCTTGAGTATTTTGTAGAATCAGGGTAAAATGATCCATTAAAATTTTGGTACTTTTTTCAATTGCTTCTTGCGGAGAAATAGTACCATTGGTTTCGATATTTAAAGTAAGTTTTTCAAAGTTGGTAATATCACCGACGCGTGTATACTCTACTTTATACCCCACATCAGTTACCGGAGTATAAACCGAGTCAGTAAGAATAGTGCCCAAATCTTGATTTTTACGATCTTTTTCTTGTACCGAGCGATAACCCAAACCTTTGCCGACAGAAATATCCATTTCAAAGGTTTTGGCTCCAGTGACATGAGCGATTACCAAATCTGGATTTAAAATCTCCACACTAGAATTTGGTTCAATATCACGCGCCGTCACCTCACCATTCCCTTTTTTTGTGAGATGTAAAACCACCTGTTCTTCATCAAAAATCCGCACTGCCAACTGTTTTAAATTTAGCATGATCTCAATTGCATCTTCTTTAACGCCTTCAATAGCACTAAACTCATGCTGTACGCCTTTGATTTTAAAACTTTCCACAGCCGCTCCCGGCAACGAAGAGAGCAAAACGCGACGAAAAGCATTACCAAGTGTAGTACCATAACCATGGTAGCATGGCATTACCACGAGCGAACCAGCATACTGAGTTTCTCCTGGCTGAAATTCAACTTTTGATGGTAAAAGAAAATTATCCATAAAAATATGAAATTAACGAGAATAAAACTCGACAATGGACTTAGCATCAAAATTTGGATTTTCGACGGTAGGCGGATTAAGCACCTTGCCAACCAAAATTTTTGGTTCAACCCCCAACCAAGCCGGGAGTTCCATTTTGGCCAATTTTTCACTCATTTCAGCAAAAAGCTTGCCTTTTTTAGAAGCTTCTTTAACCGAAAAAGTTTGTCCTACTTTAGTGCGGTATGAAGGAATATTAACTTTTTTGCCATCAACCGTAATATGACCATGCGTTACCATCTGTCGGGCCGCGGCACGGCTAGGTGCAAAACCCAAGCGGTAAATAACATTATCAAGACGAGATTCCAAATAATTAAGAAGGATCTTGCTGGTATCACCGGTTTTTTTGGAAGCTTCCGCCACATAGTTGGAAAACTGTTTTTCCAAAATACCGTAAATTTGTTTTACTTTTTGTTTTTCTCGCAACTGTTTGGCAAAACTTGATAATTTTGCACGTTTTTGTTTCTCACCGTGTACACCGGAAGGGTAATTACGACGAGTAATCGGACATTTAGCACTGTCGCATAATTTTTCACCAAAGCGACGACAAGCTTTATGTTTTGGTCTAAGGTCTCGAGCCATAAAAATACATTATAGATGAATAGGGATTAAACTCTGCGACGTTTTGGCGGTCGACAACCATTGTGTGGCATAGGAGTAGTATCAGTCACCGACAAAACATTTAACCCATTGGCATGAAGCGCTCGAATTGCACTTTCACGCCCACCACCAATGCCCTTAACATAGACATTTACATCCTTTACACCATAATCGACAATCTTATCAAGCAAACTTTTTACCACAATACTGGCCGCATACGGAGTGGCTTTTTTTGGACCTTTAAAACCAGCTACACCAGCCGAAGCCCAACCTAAAACATTGCCATTAGGATCGGTAATAGAAATAATAGTATTGTTGTAACTCGCTTGGATATAAGCATTGCCGCGAGCTGTTTGTTTAACTATTTTTTTTCGTTTAACAGCTTTAGCTTTATCTTTTGAGGGAGCTTTAGTAGTTTTTTGTTCACTCATACAATATGAAAATAGATGTGTCTAAAGGTTTAGGTCTTTTGCAAAATTCGTTTGCCGCTTGCCATAGTTTTACGAGCATTGCCACGGACGGTACGAGAATTTGTTTTGGTCCGTTGACCGCGCACCGGTAAGTGCTTCATATGTCGAAGTCCACGATAACATTTAATATCTTTCAAGCGTTTAATATTACTCATGATTTCACGGCGCAGATCGCCTTCTGTTTTGTAGCTTTTTTCTACTACCGCACGTAATTTATCTTGTTGCTCATCGGTTAAATCTTTAGCGCGAATATTACCATCAATCCCGGTTTGTTCAAGAATTTTTTTTGACAAACTTGGACCAACGCCATAAATATAGTTTAAGGCAAAAGCGATTTTTTTGTTATTAGGAATATTAGTACCAGCAATACGCATAAATGAAATATTAAATATTATCCTTGACGTTGTTTATGTTTGGGGGTGGTTTTGCAAATAATATGCACTCGGCCACCACGTCGTACGGTTTTGCATTTCATGCACATTTTTTTAACGGAAGCTTGAACCTTCATAAAATTAGTTAAATAATCAAAAATATCAACCACTGCCGCGATATCGACGCCCAGTTATTCATTCTTAATATAAAATTAAGAACTACTTACAAACCGAGCTACACCGCAATGGTTGATGTGTTAAAAACGTTGAATTTTAAAACCGAAATTTTATAATACCTTTGGTAAGATCGTAAGGAGACAAACCAAGTTTCACTCGATCGTTGATCGATAGGCGAATTTTATTTTTTCGCATCTTTCCTGAAAGTGTAGCGATAACTATCCGACCATCGGCAAGGGTTACTTTAAAATGGTTGGAATTAATTTCAGCTATCTGACCTTCAACTTCAATAAGATCTTCTTTAGGCATTGGAAAAAATTTAATTAACGTAAAGTATACTCCTAAAACTTTTATTCGTCAAGCGTAACTGTTTTTAAGCTACCCAAACCCCTAAACACCATGACATTTTTTGAATTTTTTCCCAGAACCGCAATGGCATACATCATTACGCCCCGGATCAGTTGCGGCATTATTGTCTACTGCGGCAGAAGATGGACTATCGGTCGTATTTTCTGCACCAGTCAAAACAAGATTTTTAGCCTGTTCTTCAATAACACTTGGTGCCAACTGAATACCAATGCTCATTTTATAAATAGTATACACTACTTCTTTGCGTATTAAGCTCAACAATTCGTTAAACATACGATACGTTTCACGCTTATACTCCACAAGCGGATCACGTTGACCATAACCCCGCAGCCCAATACCAGTACGCAAATAATCTATAGCTACTAAGTGCTCAATCCAAAGACTGTCAACCGAACGCAGCATTATTTGTTTTTCCAACTCCAGCATGAGCTCTGGCTGCACTATTTTATCTACCAACAGCTGTTGGTAACGTAATTCAGCCAAATTCAGCAAAAAATCAATCAACTTTGTGCGCTCCACGACTGTTTCAAGTTTGGAAGGCTGATTTTTTGACTCTAAAACAACCTGTTTTTCTTCTGGAGTAAGCGGAAAAATAGTAGTAATGGTTTCCACAATTTCTTGAGTATTCCACTCTTCTCGAGCTTCAGCTCCAGTATGAGCTGCCACCACCTGTTCCACCTCTTCTCTCACCATTTGCATGATCATCTGACGAAGCGTAGAATCAGCGGCATCCAAGCCATCTACTACCTCAATCCTCTGCCCCGCTTCCAAAGCTCGCTTTTCACGAGCAAAATTTTCCAAAATCTGACGACGTTGCCCATAAATAACCTCGCGATGACGATTTAAAACATCATCATACTCAAGCAAATGCTTGCGGGTGTCAAAATGAAAGCCCTCCACTTTTTTCTGGGCTGACTCAATAATAGAAGACAAGGCTTTTTGTTCAATCGGCATGTCTTCTGGTACTTTTATCATCTCCATCATTCTTTTCATCCGATCTCCACCAAAAATACGCATCAAGTCATCTTCAGTAGAAAGGTAAAACTGAGTAGCACCCGGATCTCCCTGACGGGCCGCTCGGCCGCGCAACTGATTATCAATACGTCGAGATTCGTGACGCTCCGTACCAATGACATAGAGGCCACCTAAAAGCTTAACCTGATCTGAAGAAACAGCGTCTGGTGGATTGCCACCCAAAATGATATCGACCCCACGGCCAGCCATATTGGTAGAAAGGGTCACTGCGTGAGCTCGCCCGGCTTGAGCTACAATTTCACCTTCTCGCTCATGATTTTTGGCATTAAGCACCTCAAAAGAAACACCCTCTGACTGCAAATAACGAGCGAGTAGTTCGTTTTTTTCTACAGAAACCGTACCAATTAAAACAGGCTGTCCTTTTTTTTGTAATTCTTTTACTTGTTTGGCAATGGCTTTAAACTTACCATCTTGAGTCTTGTAAATTTTATCAGGTTGATCAATTCGCTGTCGTGCTCGATGGGTCGGCACTACCACTACCTCGAGGTGATAAATCTTACCAAACTCTTCTGCTTCGGTCACAGCCGTACCAGTCATGCCGGCTATTTTTTTATACATGCGAAAAAAATTCTGAAAGGTAATAGTCGCCATAGTTTGACTTTCACGCTGTATAGACACCTTTTCTTTGGCTTCAATAGCCTGGTGCAAGCCTTCGCTGTAACGGCGACCCACCATTTTTCGACCAGTAAACTCGTCAACAATAATAACTTCACCTTTTTCTACCACATAATCCCGATCGCGCTTAAAAAGCGCCATGGCCCGTAAAGCCTGCTCTAAATGATGAACCATGGAAATGCCTCCCTCAGCATAAATATTTTCAATCCCGAGCCAACCTTCCATTTTTTTAATACCCCCTGCAGTAAGAGTGGCGGAACGGAGCTTTTCGTCAATATTGTAATCTTCATTCTCGCTCAGACGCGCCACCAAATCTGAAAAACGATAATATTTATCGGTAGCTTCTTCGGCTGGCGCAGAAATAATAAGCGGGGTTCTGGCTTCGTCAATAAGAATTGAGTCTACCTCATCAACAATCGCAAAATTGAGCTTACGTTGTGACATGTCCTCTATATTTTGCACCATGTTGTCGCGCAAATAATCAAACCCATACTCATTATTTGTGCCATACACAATATCGCAATCATACGCTTGCTTACGCGAACAAGCTTCCAAAAAATCATACTCTACTTTAAAATTGTGCGTTTCGGCATTTTCAGGTGTTTCCAATTCAGCCACCGGCTTATTGGCATTAAATTTGTAGGAAACCAGCTGGTTTTGGATAATGCCCACCGTTAAGCCTAAAAAATCATAAACTTTTCCCATCCACACCGCATCGCGCTTCGCTAAATAATCATTAACAGTTACTACATGCACCCCTTCGCCCGATAAGGCATTCAAGTAGACCGGCAAAGTAGCGGTAAGAGTTTTCCCTTCTCCGGTATGCATTTCAGCGATTTGGCCACGATGTAAAACAGCCCCACCAATGAGTTGAGAATCAAAATGACGCATACCCATAATACGCCGTGAAGCTTCGCGCACTACTGCAAAAGCTTCTGGTAAAAGATCATCGAGAGTTTCGCCATTTTTAAATCGCGTTTTGAATTCAACCGTTTTCCCTTGCAGAGCTTCGTCATTCAGCGTTTTTAGACCATCTTCAAGAGTATTGATTTTAGTGATAAACGGCTGAATATTGGACAGAACTTTGGCATTAGGATCACCAAATATTTTATTAAGCCAAGACATAAAAAAATAAAATAAAGAATTGAAGCCAAGTTTACCACAAAAACGCTTCTTGAACAAGGGAGTCGGTTTGTTTTAACCAGCGTCGACTGAGACATTTTTTAAAAATGTAAGAGTATTGGTTCGTTCGCAGCGAATTTTTTCTACCGATCGCTGAAAAGGCGCCAAACAATCTAAAAGCCCTTGTGCATCTCTCACCAACGGATGGTCTAAAAGAACCATTTGTGCTTTTTCCAAGTACCAATCGGTCCGTTGCAAGCAAATTTCAACCACTTTATGCCAGAATATTTCTTGCAGCTGGAGATGGTTTTGCGGTAATTGAAGAGGGAAATTACCGTCACAACTCTGCTGCCAACAGCCTACTACCAGCGTCACAACACTACTCAGATGTCCTCGCTTTACATCTTCTTCCCAATCGTGCAAATCATCACTCAATTGTTTAATTATCAGATAATGAACAAAAAAATCCATAATTTTTTCTACCTCGGGTGAGGCTGGGCTATAACCCAGATACAACAACAATCCAGCTGCTCCCAACGCATGCCCGAGCGAACGATCTGCCAGACGGTCAAAATAATCATACTCCGGCAGTCGTTCCACTGACCATGTATTTCCTTGTTTTTTTGCCCGACAATGCAGCACTTCCCAAGCATGAGCGTTATTTAAACGGTCCATCACTCTATTATAAAACGATATTTTCTCTGGTTCGGCGGCAAAAAATTTATCATAAATCATGGTCAATTCTCGCAAACAGACATTGGCTAATGCCAACAAATCTTTATCCCCCTCATCGTCAAAAAAATCATCGTAAATCGTATAGGCAATCCAACCATACAAACTGGCCAAACCCAGATCAGCCAAAACCGCTTGTAGCGCGGGCAAACTCTCAAGAACAAAACTTTGCGCGACCCAATAAGGTGTCAACGTAATCTGAAAAGTACGGTCTTTTGCCAAAGTGTCTTGCAAAACCTGAGCAGCAATGTTTTGTAATGGTTCTCCCAACTCTCGGAAGCGTACCTGCGATCGTTTAACAATGGATTCATAAATCTCTCTCCCCTGCTCAGAGAGTTGCGGTACAATACTTGAAGTGGCAGAGACCTTATTTTCATCATAAAAACTTAAAAATTCTACCCATAAAGCCGCATTCAAAGCTTCACAGCCTGACAATGTCATATCTAACCCAGATCTTTGTTCTACCACGACGGGTTGCCAAACAAAACACTCTTCCAAAAATTCTGCGTTTATTTTTTGGGTATAGCACTGGATTACAGCTAAATCAACCGATGCATACCTGGCGGCATTCAATAAAAATATACTCTGAAGCGACGTTGGTGCCTGACAAAAAATTGGTGATAATTCAGACATAATATTATTACCCAATTCCGCGGCTCTATTACCACGGTAAGCGCGAGCTATGAAATACATAACAGCGGCCGCATCTACATAATAAGGAGAGTTAAAATTATTGGCTGCCACAGCTGCTTCCAAAAAAAGCTGCAAAGGCGGCAACACCGCCTCCTGCAAAGAGAGAAAAAAAGCTATATTAGCATTAACCGCTATATCAATATTTTTCCAAACCAAGGAATAATTCTTATCAACAAGCCAAGTATTATACGGGCCACCTGGGTATTGTTCGCTGTGAGCAAGAAGGTTGGCATACTGAGCCATCATTTTTCCATCCACTAACTTGGAGTTTGTGTAATAAAGCGCAGCCAGGGCGAGAGAAGTGTCATCCAAATCATCGGGATAGGCACACTCTTTCCGTTCTTGAGCACACAGCGGCCAATAATTAAACGCCCCTGATACATTTTTTTGTTGAAAAAGAAACCTTCCAGCTTTTGTTTTAATATCCTGAGCTAGAGGCGAAGCATCATTTCTTAAAGCTAAACAAATACTAGCGGTATAAAATACCGTGATTCGAGATAGCGTTTGCTTATCAGAAGAACGCACAGATGTACTGGTAAAACTTCCATCAGCATTTTGCCGCTTGGCAATAAATTCCAGACATTGCAGCATTAACTTTTGCGAAGAAAATATTATGGTTGTGGTAAAAGAGAAAAAATAAAAATAAAAGTAGTACCTTTTGCTGCCGCGGTTCGCACTGCGAGCGAACCTTTAAAATATTTTTCCACCAGATCTTTGGTTCGAAACAAACCCAAGCCCGTACCCGAACGCGTATCTTTGGTGGTAAAAAGCGGATCAAAGATACGAGAAATAATAGATGCGGGAATGCCAGTGCCAAAGTCAGCTACTCCAACTTCAACGATTTGACCCTCTTTTTTGAGGGTAATTACCACTTGTTTTTCATCACTCAACACACCATCATAGGCGTCAATAGCATTTGAAATAAGATTGACAATGATTTGGTGAAATTTAATGGCGTCTCCCCAAGTAAATACTACGCATTCTGGATCAAACACTAAGTCTACTTGTTTTTTACGGGCTTTATACCCCATAATTTCTATGGCTTGCAATATTTCATCCGTTAAAGAAAAATAAGAAGAAGTGTCTTGGTTTTTAATTTGTTTTTGAATACCCCGAACAAAATGCTCAAGCCGATAGGCTGCTTTAGCCGCGCCATCCACATGACGCTGTAATTCTTCTCGGTCAGAACAAGTATTATCTTGTAATTTTTCAATATGCAAATGAAGTCCGGTCAATGGGTTTATAAGATCATGAAAAAAACCGGACGTCATCTTTCCAAATTCTGCAAAAATGTGCAGATCTCGCACCTGTTCGCTTTGAACTTTTTTAAGAGCTTTAGTGCGTTCTTCAATGCGTATTTCTAAAGTATCACGCTCTTTACGGAGCGCTTGTTCACTCCGGCGAGCTCGTCGGAGTGATTTGACTATTTCACGATTAGACAACCAAATTAAAACCACAATAATCGCATAAATAACCCCGAACTCATAGCCGTCATTTACCGTGCTAGGAGAAAATTTCCAACTCTCATTGGTTTTTAATAATCCTTTAACTTGCGCGTAATTAAGAATGATGATAAAAAGACTCATCCCCGCACCAGCTACCACAGCCGATCGTGTACCAAGTAGCACTCCCGCCATTACCAATACCAAAACAAAACCTAACAATGCTGACGGTAAATCCACACCCCAACGAAACATCGCATATCCAGAAAGTGCAAAAAATATACCCGTCAAAACGTAGGCAGAGAAACGAAAATAACCTAACCGCGACAAGTCGTAGAGAATAAGACAAAACAAGAGTAACCCAGTCATATGGACAAGGGAAATACCCCCATATTGAACGTGCAGCCGATAACTTTGCCAAACATGCCAGCCAACAATACTCAGAAACAGAGCTGACATGATAATCGAAGCTATCAAAATAATGTTCAGAATAAATTCCTGACGTTCATGATCTTCTTGTCGAGATTTTGGAGATACAGCTTGCGATAATAAAAAATGGGCACTCCTGAGTGTTTGCGACCAATGAGAAATTTTCTTTTTCCACAATGGTTTCATATGAAAAGAGTGCCCATTTAATATCCTCCTAATAAACTAATCTACCGCTTCGTCCCACGGGATAGCCGACGCACCCACCGTTAAAGCAAGCATGCGTAAAGTTTGAGAGTTACGTACTGACTTGTCTAGCAGGAGCTGGGTAAGTAGTTTGTTCATAAACGTAATTCCTCCTAATTATACAACTGTTTTTAGTAGGCATCGTCGACCTCGACACCCTGTAAACAGCGACCAATGTTATTCATCGGTTCAACCATGATACACGATGGTTGATAAAATTTTTTTAAAATTTAACTAAAAAAATAATGTGGGCAATCCTCCTCTTAACCAAGCAAAATAAGACCACTTTTACCCTTTTACAGAAAACTTATAGCCTCTACCCGGAACAGTGTGGATAAACTTTTTACCAAACTCGATTTTTTTACGCAAAGTCATAATATGAGCTTCGATGGTATTGGAAAACGGATCAGCGTTGATATCCCAAACATGCTCCATGATGGTTGCGCGAGACATCACCTCATCGCAGTGGCGCATCAAAAATTCGAGCAAAATAAATTCTTTGCGCGTTAAGCGCAACTCTTTTTTGCCACAAAAGACCAAATGACGCTTGGCATCTAAGGATAAAGTATCAATTTTTATAATATCCGGTTGCACAATTTTTGGTCGACGTAACACTGCTCTGACCCGAGCCTTAAGCTCCGCATAAGAAAAGGGTTTAGTGACATAATCATCAGCTCCCAAATCAAATAAAATCAGTTTGCGGTCTATCTCTCCCTCAACCGAAAGCATAATGATAGGCATGTGCTTACCCGCCGCCCGAATCTCCCGACATACTTGGGAGCCCATTTTTTTAGGTAAATTATAATCCAGGATGACAACGTCGTAATCATTAGTGCGTGCCAAAAATGATCCGGCTTCGCCATCACTCGCCGCATCAACCGCCAAACATTCCGTTATAAAACTTTCCTTTAAAAAATTTTGTAAATCCAGGTCGTCTTCAATAATAAGTAAGCGCATAAAAATACATTATTTTTTAACTCGCTCTTTTAACTAACCCCGAACAAAACAATGGCGACACACTGGCATATACCCGAATGTTCCATCATCTGGAATGACTGGCGGCATCCCAGAAACAATTGGCGTACCCAAACGCAAAACCTGACTATAAACAGCTTCCGGCGTACGACATTTTTCACATACAGCACGCTTAAACCGCACTTCCTTAGGCGAAAGTTCCATCAGCGCTTTTATGACATCAAACATCTTGCCGCGATAATCGAGATCTAGCCCAGAAATAACGACACGGATATTTCTTTTAAGCAGTTCCTCAATCGCACCAACATCAGCTGGATCAAACATGTGGATTTCATCAATGCCCACCACCTTGACATCGGTAGGAAAAATATCAGATAAACGCTGAATTTTTTTCGCCTCAATAACTGTACCGTTACGCGAAAATATATGCTCATCGCGAACATTACGCATGGATTGAAATAAACCAAACGGCACATTGCTATATTTCAATGGCGCGAAAAAGCTGATGAGATCAAACGACTTCCCACTTTTCATGGGACCTAAAATAAGAGTGAGATCCATAGAATAAAAGTTATTTTCGTCTTCAGTATAACAACAAGTGTGGCAAATGTAAAAACGCTCATATAGAGCCCAATTTTAAAGACAAAACAAAAATTATCAACCTATTTAACTTGTAAAATAACCATCAGCAATTTAAAATTGAATCACTATGATAAAACGAAATAACGCACAAATTTATTTTAAAATCCCGAATTCTTTAAAGAATATTAAGCGCCGAAAGAACTATGAATCGACGCTATACTCAGAAATTTATGGTGTAAAAAATCTTATATGGAATAAACGTGAAAACCGAGCAGTGGAGCATGTTTTAAAAAGCTTGGCCTTTGTTCTCAAAGAACTCAAGCTCTCCCCTATGACTATCGACCACCACCACATTCACATTCTTTCTAAAAAAGAGTACTTTCGACATTTTCGTAAAGAATCTACGGGAAAATTTGAGTTTGGCCATATTTATATACCACGCTCAACTGGCAAATGCCATTTCTTAATTTCACTCGCTCATGAGCTTGCCCACCTAGCCTCTTTTTATGGTTTGCAGATCAATATTACATATAACAACCAGCTTAAAAGATTCCAAGATGAAATTATTCTTCGTTACTGCGGCCTAAATTTTAGCAATCAAGCTAATACAAAGGATTATTTTCTTGGAGTAAACGAGGCAGTTGCTGAAATTTTCAGCAACCTCATTCTTCTTACCTATAGCCAAAAACATCCTCTTACTCCCGAAGATAAAAAGTATCTTTCTGAGCCGCAAAGTTATATTGCACACATACTTATCTTAAGAAAAATTTTTGAAAAAAATTTTTCATCACAAAGAAACAGACGATTCATTTTTCAACAATTATTAAAAAATTACATTACTGGTAAACATACTGTCTTAAAAAAATTACCCAAAAATATACAAAACATTCTATCAGAAATGAAACCAGCCGACGAAAGCGCTTATGAAACCGCTAAAAAACTAAAATTCTATAAACTGGCAAAAGAAATCAAAACCAAATATCTACCTCAACATAAACCCAAATCAAAATTACCCCATTAAAAAACCCTGTTTTTAAAAACAGGGTTTTTTAATTATTTTTTGAAACTATTACCGACGCACTGCTTTTACGATCGCGATAAAAATTACCGCTCCAAGCAGCGCTACCAGGAAACTATAAATATTAAAGCCTGTTACACCGGTACCATTAATAAGGCTCATCACCCAGCCACCAATAGTAGCTCCCACAATACCAACCACAATGTTAAGAAGTGCTCCTTGCTGGGCATCAGTTTTCATAATCATGCTAGCAACCCAGCCAACGAGACCGCCAAAAATAAGCCATAAAATTATACCCATATA
>CAYOFO010000033.1:0-14645 GCA_964403325.1 uncultured Gammaproteobacteria bacterium
TCGGGGAGAATTATGCGATGATTCTGGTCAAAAAGTAGATGGTGTAAAACTCTTACGGCTCGATGAATGGCGTGATAAAATAATAACTTTGGGTTGTCCAACAAAAATGATCTTTAGTTTGAATAATATCGCGGAGAGTTTAACTGAATGGTATGAACATGCTTAATGCTGCCCAAAAAGAAGCGGTAGAATACATCGGTGGTCCACTCATGATAGTAGCCGGGGCTGGAACAGGCAAGACCAGTGTTATTACCGAAAAGATCGCTTTTCTTATTAAGAATAAGTTAGCTCAACCAAACGAAATTTTGGCCCTCACCTTTACCGACAAAGCAGCCGCAGAAATGGTGGATCGTGTTGATGCTCTTTTAGAGAGTAGCTATACGGATGTGGCGATTTCTACATTTCATGCTTTTGCCCAGCGGGTACTTGAGGAACGAGGTTTTGATATCGGTTTACCCAATCGTTTTAAACTCCTCACCCAAACGGATGCCTGGCTTTTAGTAAGAGAAAACTTTGCAGCCTTTGACCTGCAGTATTATCGTCCACTCGCTCATCCCAATCGACATATTCACGAGCTCATTAAACATTTTGGCAAATGCAAAGATGAATTAGTTTCACCGGCGGCTTATCTTGAGTACGCGCAAAGCCGCGTGCTTGATGGGGGAGACATGAATGTGGAAGAAAAAAATCGGCTGACCGAGATTGCTAATGCCTACCATGTCTACAATCGTACGTTACTCGATAATAACGGTTTAGATTTTGGCGATCTTATTTTTTATACATTACAACTTTTTACGCAGCGCCTGAATGTATTAGAGCAATACCAAAAACGTTTTAAGTTTATTTTGGTGGATGAATTCCAAGATGTTAATTGGTCACAGTATCGGTTGGTGCAATTGCTGGCCGGTCGAGCGCAACTAACGGTGGTCGGGGATGACGATCAAAGCATTTATGCTTTTCGCGGTGCATCGGTCGCCAATATTTTGCGCTTCAAGGATGATTTTCCCTCAGCCAAAGAGGTTGTTTTAACAGAAAATTATCGTTCCGACCAACGCATACTCGATACCGCTTATCGACTTATCCAAAACAACAATCCGGATCGTTTAGAAGCAAAATTACAGATTAATAAACGTTTGGTTGCTCAGCCCAATGTCTATCAAAATGCCGGGGTAGAGCAAATACAAGTGGGAACAATCGAACAAGAAGTAGCTTGGGTGCTCGACACTATGGTGACTCTGAAACAAGAAAACACCAACCTAGCTTGGTCAGACATGGCTATTTTGGTCCGCGCGAATAGCCATGCCGAAAATTATGTGGCTGCCCTCGAAAAACAGGGTATACCGTACGAATTTTCAGCAGCGAGCGGTCTTTACCGCCAGCCGATCGTACTTGATAGCATGAGTTTTTTTAAACTCATGCATAATTTTCATGAATCAACTGCACTGTATCGGCTGTTTAACTTACCTTTTTTAGATCTTAAAGCTGAGGATATTCATCAGTTTACACACAATGCCAAAAAGAAAAGTATTTCTTATTTTGAAGCACTGAAACGAGTTCGGGAAGGAAATATGTCAGTTGGCGCCGTGCAGACAATGGAAAAATTACTCCATCTGTTGCAAGAATTGATGTCACGAGTAAAAACCGAAAAACCATCAGTTTTACTGTATGCTTTTTTAGAAAAAATAGGTTATTTGACTTATTTAACCCATGAAGAAAATGTCGGCAACATTTCGGTTATTCGCCAAATCAATTATCTCAAGCAATTTTTTGAATACCTGAACGATTACGAAAATGCCAACTTGGAAAAAAGCAATATTACTGATTTTCTTGAACACTATGGACATATTATGGAATCAGGAGACGAAGGAGAGGTGGTGAGTGATGAATATGCGCTCGAAGACCGAGTCAATATTCTCACTATTCATGCGTCAAAAGGCCTGGAATTTCGGTATGTATTTTTGGTCAATATGGTGGAGGATCGTTTTCCTTCTCGTCGCCGGAGTGAAGCGCTTGAGTTGCCGGTCGAGCTGGTTCACGAGCAATTACCGGGTGGCGATGCTCACATCGAAGAAGAGCGGCGTTTGTGTTATGTAGCCATTACTCGCGCCAAAGAAAAAATATTTCTTTTGAGTGCTGAGAGTTATGGTGGTGTACGTACGCGTAAAATAAGCCGGTTTATAACTGAAATGGGCTTTACCGTGACCGAAAAGAAGGCGGCTACAGTTTCTTCCCCATCAATTTTGCCAATAGTTACCCGTCAGGAAGAAACTGGGGTCTTCCGTTATCCTTTGCCCGACGCCTTTTCTTTCTCGCAACTCAAATCGTATGAAAATTGTCCTTACCAGTATAAACTGGCGCATATTCTCAAAATTCCCACCAAAAGTAATGCCAGTTTTAGTTTTGGCCAAACAATGCATAGCGCCTTGCAAAAATTTTATGAACGTATCCAGGCGCTCAATAAAATGCAGCAGATTTCACTTTTTGATCCTCCGGCGAGCGCGCTGCCTGCCGCAGCGACAGATCAAAAAGTGAAAGTTCCGACTTTGCCCGAACTGTTAGAAATTTACCAAACCGCCTGGATACCGGATTGGTTTCGCGATGAAAAACAACGTTTAACCTATTTTGAAAAAGGCAAAGACATTTTACGAGAATTTTATCACCAACAAGCTACCCTAGGTTGGACCATTCCAGTGAGTTTGGAAGGTTGGTTTAAAATAAAGCTGGGGAAAAGCGTCCTGCATGGTCGCATCGATCGCATCGATCAGCTGCCGGATGGTACGCTTGAAATTATTGACTATAAAACCGGTCAAAGCAAGGAAAAATTGGTCGGCGGCGATAAAGATCAGCTCCTCATCTATCAATTGGCGGTTGAGCAACTACCCCAATACCGTTACTTGGGGGCTCCCAGTACCCTAACGTTTTATTATTTAAACGACAATATAAAGTTATCGTTTTTAGGCTCTCCCAAAGAACTGGACACCCTAAGCACCAAACTACAGGAAATTATCGAGCGTATTCATGCGCAAGATTTTGCAGCTAATCCGAGCACTTATGTTTGTAATTCTTGTGAATTCAAAGACATTTGTGAATTTCGTATTTTATAATTTTCTGTGAATTCTCTTTTTTCCATTCTCAAAAAACAAACCGAAGATTCTCCGATTTTGCGCCAAATTAAAATGTCGCTGACCTTGCAACAGGCTAATGAAATTGTGCATAAAAAATTGCCTCCGGCTATGCATAAGTATGTGCGTGCGGTATACATTAAAAATGGCGTTTTAGCGGTTGCGTGTCTTTCGAGTGCCGTGGCGCAAGAATTAAAGCTCTATGAAGCAGGAATTCTCGAAAGTATAAATAACCTCACCGGGCAAAAAACTATCGAGCGAGTTCGGTATTTGGCGTAGTTTTAGATTAAACACAGATGGGATAAAAACAAAAATAGTTCGTACAAATACGAACTATTTTACTATTCTCTCAAGAAGCCGCCTTATGTTTCTAAATTCTCATCTAGAAAAGTAAGGCGGACGCTTCTCGAGAGAGGAGAGGCAGTCACGCGCTCTTGGGGGGTTGTGCTGAATTGCACACGGGGGAGGAGGGATCAGCTCAGCGGACGCTGATCGTACGGGAGAGATTCGGCGAGGTGGGGATCTCCCGCCCAGTCGGACTCACCCACACCAGCTTGGTGATGGTAAGCTTCACATCGCCCAGGGGGGTGACCAGGCGAATGTTCCCGATCAGATACGTCTCGTCGGTGATCAGCCTCGGGGGGCTGACCTCGAAGTCATTGTTTCCCTCGACAAAACGACTGACGAATCCGCTCACGTAACCCTCCTGCTTGGTTGCAAGGCCGACCAGTTCCAGCGCCTGGGCGTTGCCCATCGCCTTGACGGTCACCTGGGCGAGCTTGCAGGCCGGGGAGGCATCCCCAAGCTTAAGGGGAACCAAGCTGAGAAAGACTTCAGCATAGCGCCCAGGCTTCTCATTGAGGAGAGTTGTATCCCTCAGTGAGATGGCCGGCGTCTCGCAGTAGTCCACCGGAGCCGGGGCCATGTCTGAAGGCGGCGGCGCTACGCCGCCGCCTGGCACATCAGTGCCGCACGCTGCGGCAGTGAGAGCCATGATCGGGACGACCAATTTCCACTTCATGTTGAGCTTGCTCCTTGGAACATCTGCTGAATGCCATTGACCCAGCAGTTTGCTTAAAAGACGAAAAATCCTCTGTTAGGCAAACTACTGGGCATGTTTCTTTTCGATTAGCCTCTAAAGAACAAGTATATGTCAAATTACATTTACACAAATTGAATATTTTGTCAATGAGTTAAAGCTTATGCACATATTAATAAGTTCAAAAAACAAATTAAGAATATTGAGGATCAATAATTTTATTGTCTCTATTTACCTTTTTTGCTATACTATCCTCAACTATGAGTTTACGCACTTATCTTATTCTTATGTCGCTTGGCACCTTGGCGTGCTGGGTCGCATGGGCCTTTATTTTAACGATTGATCCCACTACAGCCAGCAGTAGTATTTTTTTATTTTTTTACGTGAGTTTATTTTTGGCTATAATGGGAACTTTTTCCGTAGGCGGTTTTTTGGTGCGTAGTTGGCTCATCAAAAATGAAGACGTAGTATTTCGTCATGTCAGACGAACTTTTCGTCAGAGTATTGCTATTGCCTGTTTTTTAATAGGTACGCTTATTCTACGACAAAAACAACTCCTGGCTTGGTGGAATTTTGGTTTACTGGTCGTTATTTTTATCCTCCTCGAAGGAGTAGTTTTCTCTAATCGAAAATACAGCAACAAAGACTATGTTAAATAAATTTTTCAAAAATTTCCGCATGGATTTAGGTATTGACCTGGGTACAGCCAATACTTTGGTATACGTTAAGGGTCGAGGCATCGTTATTAACGAACCAAGCATTGTGGCTATTAATTCTCGGACCGAACAGATTATAGCCCTGGGTAGTGAGGCCAAAGAAATGCTTGGTAAAACCCCAACCCACATCGTCACCGCCCGTCCGCTCAACAGCGGCATTATTTCAGATTTTGAGGTAGCCGAAAAAATGCTGCGGTATTTTATCGAAAAAGTATACGAAAATAAATCACTTGGTTTTTTCTCTCGTCCCAAGGTGGTTATTGGTGTTCCAGTCAATATTACTGAGGTTGAAAGAAAGGCCGTAGCTGACGCCGTCCTCAATGCCGGAGCCAAAGAAGTATGGATTGTTGAAGAACCAATGGCTGCCGCCATCGGTGCTCGTTTGCCAGCACGCGAACCGGTTGGCAATCTCATTGTAGAAATTGGTGGCGGAACTACCGAAATTGCCGTTATCAGCCTTAGCGGCATCGCAGTCAAAAAATCGATCAAAATAGCTGGTGACGAATTTACCCGGCATATTATTCAATACGCGCGCGACGTCTTTAAAATGCTGATCGGAGAAAAGCATGCCGAGGAAATAAAAATAAAAATTGGCTCAGCCATTCCTTTGCCAGAACCAGCGGAAATGCCAGTGCGCGGACGCGATCTTATCACCGGTTTGCCGCGTGAAATAATTATTTCGGATACAGACGTACGGGAAGCCATTTCAAAACCGTTGCGTACCATTGTCGATAACATTAAAGCTATTTTGGAAATAACACCCCCTGAGCTCGTGGCTGATATTCATGAACGAGGGATAATTCTTTCCGGTGGCGGTGCGCTTTTACGGGGCTTAGATCAACTCATCGCCAAAGCCGTGGAAATTCCGGTTCGTATTGCCGATGATCCGCTTACTTCGGTTGCCCGTGGCACCGGCGTACTTTTAGACGAGGAAGACTTGTTGAGAGAAGTGGGTACACTCATGAATAAACGTTAAATTAAGCGTGTATGCCGGGCTATAAATCATTTGCAAGAGCCTATTTTTTTTTATCTACTATTTTAGTTGGGCTGATTTTTGCCCATTATTTTCATTTTTTAAAAAAAATCGATGAGATCTGGCGTTTCTCGTTGGCCCCAGTATTAAGCAATAGTTATTCTTTTAGTGTTCGTGTTGGGGAAGTAAACGAATTTTTTAAAAATAGGGATGAGTTTTTGACCGACTACCAAAAAGTAAAGACTGAATTAACCCGGTTGCAAACTATCGAAGCCAAACACGCTGTAGTCAGCGAAGAAAATAATGAGCTGCGTCAACAACTTCATTTTCAAAAAAACACTTCTTTCACCCTCACCCTGGCCTCAGTTATAGGGCACAACTTGTCTGATCTTGAAAAAACCATTCTTATTAACCGAGGTTCGGCTGATGGTTTGCAAGAGCAGCTACCGGTAGTAGCCGCTGACGGAGTGCTTGTTGGAAAAATAGCTGCGGTTTTTAGCCATACCGCCCTCGTGCGTCTTATTGATGACCCGCGCAGCAAGGTGGCGGTTACGGTTTTGAGCACACAGAGGAGTATTGGAATAGTAGAAAGCGGTTTTGGGGTAAGTCTGCAAATGACAGGTATTCCTCGTAACGAAAGTTTGCCGATCAATACGCAAATTGTCACTTCCGGTTTAGAAGATTTTATCCCACGCGGACTGCTGATAGGAACGGTCAGCGCCGTGCAAAACGAAGCCTATCAACCATTCCAGCAAGCTGTTATCACACCGGCACTTGACGCCACCAAACTTAGCGTTGTGAGCGTGATTATGACGCGGAATCTATGAAACAGCTTTTGCATATTATAGGCATTTGCGCCCTGGTTTGGCTCGTGGTAAGCCTGGATTTTTTCAATAGCTCTTTTCATATTTTTCCTCTTTACTATATTAACATTATCTTTTTAGCTGGCATGTTGAGTGCCACTTTTAGTAATAACCCTTATTTTTTAGGAATTTCCAGTCTGGCCATGTTTATAAAAGATATTTTTTCCACGTTTCCTTTTGGTATAAATACACTTCTGATCACTTTTTCTCTCATCCTCAGCCATTGGATGCTGCATCGGATTTTTACTAATCGTTCTCCGGGGATTGTGGGTTTAAGCTCGTTTGTTGGGATGATCGCGTATAAAGGCGGTCTTATTGTGGTAATATACATTTTGTACTTATTTTTTCATTTTCCTTCTCTTATTAATGAATCATTTTTACACAATGCGGTAATGGATATTATTTTTACCTCAATTGCCTCGGTTATTGCTTACTTTTGCCTTAAACAAGGCATAAAAAGCTTTTATCCATACCGCTTGACTCGGAAAAAAATATGAAAAATTCTTTATTTGGCCAAGAACACGCTGCCGTTGGTTCAGTACCGACCAAAAAGTTTGCCTGGGTGGAAGAAAATTTTTTTTCCAATTATGCCGACACCTCTGCTGAACAAAAGAATTACTTAGGCACGAGTATCGCTAAAAAAAATATTCTTATTTTTTTTAGCGTGGCCATTGCGGCTTTAGCCATTATTTTGGGTCGCGTTTTTTATTTACAAATTCTGCAGGGCGAAATTTACCGTTCTATCGCCGAGGATAATCGTATCCGCGAAGTTCCGATTGTTGCCCAGCGCGGAGTCATATATGACCGTAATGGAAAACAACTCGTAGAAAATATACCAAATTTTTCTTTAGTACTTATCCCCAAAGATTTACCCAAACCCCGAGCCGATCGTGAAACCCTGCTCGATACCATTGCCCGCATCGCTAAAATTGATCGTAGTGAAATTGACATCCTCCTTAATAAACATGGTGTGTACGATACTACTACGAATCGTTGGCGGGATAATACCTTTATTTACTTTAGCATTCTTTTAAAAGATGATCTGGATTATGACACAGCTCTGAAAATAGAAACACAAAGCGTTGATTTACCGGGAGTAAAAATTGACAGCGGAGATAAACGCCATTATTTAATTGAGACCAGCAGTACGTCTTCGCTCATGAGTTTGGCTCATGTTTTGGGGTATATGGGCCGAGTCAACGAAAAAGAGTACGCTCGTCTCAAACCTCAAGGCTATTTAAACACAGACACTATTGGCAAGACCGGGCTCGAAGATAGGTACGAAAAAGAATTACGCGGACAGTACGGCAACCGAAAAATTGAAGTTGATGCCATCGGCAAAGAAAGATCAGTATTGGAAATTCAACAACCATTACCTGGAAAAAATTTATTTTTATCTATAGACAGCGAAGCGCAGGCCCAGTTGGAAAAAGATTTGCAGGATGCCATGGACAAAGTCGGAAAAAAACATGGCTCAGCGATTGCACTTAACCCAAATACCGGAGAAATTATCGCCCTGGTCAGCTTGCCCGCCTTTGATAATAACGATTTTTCCGGTGGCATCAGCGTGAGTGATTATCAAAAATATTCGCAGAATCCCGATCATCCATTATTTAATCGTGCCATTAGCGGCACCTTTCCATCCGGTTCTATCATTAAACCTGTCATGGCGGCGGCCGCTTTACAAGAAAAGATAATTACTGAATCTACGACTGTAAATAGTACAGGTGGATTTAAAGTGGGGGTAACAATGTTTAAAGATTGGAAAATTGGTGGGCATGGCATTACCGACGTAGAAAAATCATTGGCCTGGTCCATCAACACTTTTTATTATTATATTGGCGGGGGATATGGAAATTTTGCAGGCTTGGGCATCGATCAGATTGTGCACTATTTTAAACAATTTAACTTAGGCCAAAAAACCGGCATTGATCTTCCGGGTGAAGTCACTGGTTTGGTACCAGACCGAGAATGGAAAAATAAAAACTTGGGCCAAAGCTGGTTTATTGGTGATACGTACAATTTGTCTATTGGTCAAGGCTACTTGTTGGTAACACCTCTGCAAGCCGCAGTGTGGACTGCGGCTATGGCGAACGGTGGCCAAGTAGTTGTCCCACACCTTGTTCATGCTTTCGGTGCTTCTGATAAAAATTCTGCCGATACTTTTCCGCTCATTCCGCCACCACGCGCTACCGGTGTTAGCACAGAAAATATTGATATTGTAAAAAAAGGAATGAAGGCTTGCGTAACGTATGGGAGCTGCCAGTCTTTACAACGATTACCTTTTTCGACCGGAGCCAAGACTGGAACGGCGCAATGGAGCAACAACGCACTGTCTCATGCTTGGTTTACCGCCTTTGCCCCTTACGACCACCCACAAATAGTAGTCACCGCACTTATCGAAGAGGGTGGGGAAGGAGGGGTTGCCACTGTTCCGGCGGTACGCAATTTTTTAGCTTGGTGGGGTAAAAAGTATCTTTTTTTAAACCGTCCTTGACAAAGCAGTCTATTTTTAAGAGAATACAATTCTCTCTACACAGAGACAAAAATAAATAATTTAATTTATTCGTTTAATTGATCATTTTTATTATGGAAGATGCCATTCAGTACGTTTCTGCTCAAAGTTTAAAAAAACTGCAAGACGAGTACGAAGAATTAAAAAATACCACCATTCCCAACATTGCCAAATTAATTGATGAAGCTAAGCAGCAAGGAGATTTGTCGGAAAATGCTGAATACCACGCCGCTCGGGAAGATATGGCTTGGGCCCAGGGACGCCTCGCCGAACTCGATAAAATTATTAATAATTCTCACGTCATTCACCACAAAAACAATGGCACCATTTCCGTTGGTAGTACGGTAACTTTAAAAAACGGTGATAAAACCAAAGAGTACTCCATCGTTGGGCCGCAAGAAGTGAGCCCGGCGAAAGGTCTTATTTCTAACGAGTCGCCGATTGGTTCCGGGCTCATTGGTCACCAAATAGGGGATAAGGTAGAAATTACGACTCCAGGTGGTAAGCAAGTGTATGAAATTGTAAGTGTGGAATAAAATTGCTCAACTTTTAAAGTTAATTATGGATAGTTACATTGAAAAATCAGATGCTGCAGAAATAGTTAGAACATCTGTTGAAATTAGTAATTTTGAAACACAAAGAGGTATGGTTGAAGAAATCACCTCTTTTCTGAGAGAGAACGAGGGTTGTTTGACAGAACCCCCAACCAACCCAACTGAAAGAAAAGTATTTTATGAAGCTTGGCTAGCTTTAAAACAAAAGTTGGATGCTTTAGAAGCACCTTATAAAAATTTTTATGATGGGAGAAGATTAGCTGGTTCAATACAGGACCAGCCATTCTTAGACTTCAATCTAGTTTTGGTTAATATGGGTCGTTTTAATGAAATACTCACAATGTTAAGCAGGCCTAGAGATCAAGAAATCGCAAAAAAACAAAAACATCGTGAACGCAACCCAGAAATTACTGTAAACTATGGAACAGCCGAAGAAGCCCTTGATCACAGCATACATATACGTCGAGTTGGGATGGCTTTTCTTTTACGTGAAGCCGGTCAGAGAGTAGATTCGGTTATTGCGGAATACAGTCATTCTCCAAATAATAGTTTGCTTCAGCACTAATTGATATTAGTCAGTTGATAAGTAAATTATTAACTAATTTTAAATGAGTTCACGATTGAACTCATTTTTATATAGAGTTTTTGACTTATCTAAGCGATTTCGCTATAATTCCTCTATATTTATTTGTTTATGCTCGAAGAAAACTATCTTAACGAAGAAGATGTCCGTCTTAATCACCTGCAAGTCTTCCAAGCCCAAGGGTTAGCCACTTTTCCTGCTAGTACTCGCCGCACCCACACCCTGCTGGGAGCCAAAGAAGCCCCCGAAAGCACTTTTGTAATAATTGCCGGACGTATCGTTGCCAAGCGTGAAATGGGGCGTTTAGCCTTTGTTCACCTCCAGGATGAAAGCACCAAATTACAAGTTGCTTTTTCCGAAAAAGAGCTTGGCAAAGAAACCTATAGCTTTTTTACCAAAAATCTCGATATTGGTGATTTTGTCGAAATCGAAGGCGACATGTTTACAACGCACAAAGGGGAAATTACTGTGCTCGTTAAAAAATGTACTCTCCTTACCAAAACCTTGCTGCCACTCCCGGAAAAATGGCATGGCCTGACCCACACTGAAACACGTTACCGCAAACGCTATCTCGATCTTATCGCCAACGAAGAATCTATGCGTATCGCCAAGATCCGCAGCTTGGTGGTTAAAGCTATTCGCAATTATTTTGACTCTCAAGGATTTTTTGAAGTGGAAACTCCCATATTGCAACCTATTTATGGAGGTGCGAATGCTAAACCCTTTGTTACACATCATAATGCGCTCGACATGAAGCTGTACTTGCGCATTGCCCCAGAGCTTTATCTCAAACGTCTCATTGTTGGCGGATTTGAAAAAGTCTATGAAATCGCTCGTTGTTTCCGTAATGAAGGCATTGACCACAACCACAATCCCGAGTTTACCCAAATTGAATATTACTGGGCCTACGCCGACTATAACGATTCCATGAAACTGGTGGAAGATTTATTACCACGCCTTATTGCAGCTGCTGGTTTACCGCTCAAGCTTACTATCGAAGATCAAGAAGTTGATTTTACGCCGCCATATCCTCGAAAAACCATGCGGGCACTCATTCAGGAATACGCCAAAATTGATATTGAAGATTATCCGGATCAACCCGGGCTGTATGCTGTCGCCAAAAAAATGCACGTTGAAGTCGAAGATTTTGATGGACGCGGTAAAATCATTGATGAAATTTACAAAAAATACGCGCGTCCATTCATTGTAAATCCGGTTTTCATGATCGATCACCCCACTGAACTTTCGCCCCTCGCCAAATCTAAAGCAGAGGATCCGCGGTATGTAGAACGCTTCCAGCTTGTCTGTGTGGGTGGCAACGAGCTCTGCAACGCCTTCTCGGAGCTGAACGACCCGATTGACCAAGAAGCCCGGTTTAAAGAACAAGAGGCGTTGCGCGAAGCCGGGGACGAAGAGGGTATGTGCTACGATGCCGATTTTATTACCGCGCTTAAACACGGCATGCCACCAACCTCAGGACTTGGCATGGGAATTGATCGGTTGGTAAAACTTCTGGTGAATGCAAAAAATTTAAAAGAAGTTATTCTTTTCCCGATTTTGCGGCCTGAACAAGATAACCAAAATGAAAATGAAACAATAGAGACTGAAATAGTTTTACTGTAAGCTATGAAAAAAGTTATCGTCTTTGGCACATTTGATCTCCTGCATCCTGGGCATGTGTATGTGCTAAGCGAAGCCAAAAAACATGGCGACTACCTGGTAGCTGTTGTAGCTCGAGACGAAACTGTAGAAAAGATAAAAGGCAAAATGCCACGTAATAACCAAGAAATACGACGTAAAAACTTAGAAAAACTCCATCTGACAGATACGGTTCGCCTCGGAAATACCGGTGATAAATTTAAAATTCTTGACGAAGAAAAACCGGATGTGATTATTTTGGGCTATGACCAGGAAATTGATCTAAACAAACTAAAAGAAAGAAAACCCAAACACGCCGTAATTATTCGTCTTAGTTCATTCCATCCGGAAAAATATAAAAGTTCGCTTTTGACTGAAGCTTTATGTTAAAGCAAAAAATTCTCATCGCCACCACTAACGCCGGAAAATTTGCCGAAATTATTTCTCATTTTAATGATCTTAATTTTGATTTTGTCAGTTTAACTGACCTTAATCTTCATACTATAGATTTGGAAGAACCTTTTTTTACTACCGAGGAAAATGCTCTCCATAAAGCCAAATTCTTTGCTCACAGAAGCGGACTCATGACTTTAGCTGAAGACACTTCGTTTTGTGTGGATTATCTAAGCGGTGAACCTGGTATTAAAGCCAAACGCTATGCCCCAACCACTGAAGCGCGCAATCAAAAAATCCTTCAAGAATTGGCCGGAATTCCCCAGGAAAAGCGTGGTTGCTTTTTTCAAACCAGTGCTTGCTTATTTAATCCTACCGATCAATCAATTCATATTTTTACTCAACAAGTTAAAGGTGAGGTCGTAGACTCCGATTTTAAAAATCTTACATCTCGCGAAGGCATGAGCTATGATAGTATTTTTTATTTTCCGCCCTTCCAAAAAACATTTGCTGAACTGAGTGTTGCGGAAAAGAATTCAGTCAGCCATCGAGGCAAGGCCATGCTCCAGATAAAACTTTTTTTAATTCATAGTTTTGCTTTTAAACAAATTGTCGTTCCGGTCGCACTAATAGTAAAAGAAAGAAAGATGTTCCTTAGCCAGCGGCGTGACACTCGGCCGGAGATGCATGGAAAATGGGAATTTCCCGGTGGCGGTGTTGACCCAGGCGAAGAAATAATCGACTGCCTACAACGAGAAGTGCGAGAAGAAACTGGGTTTAACGTAAAAATTATCGATCGTGTTCCCAAAATTTATACCGACGTGAGCACCGCTCAAAATCCCTACCAAGTTTTTATCATCATCCATATTTGTTCTATAGAATCCGGTACACTTCAACTGGCCGAAGAAGAATCAATCCAGTCCGGTTGGTTTACGTATCAACAGGCTTTAGAAAAAGATATGCTTGATATAGATAAAAAATGTCTGGAGGAAAATAAAGATTTACTTTTAAAATTTATTGATTAATCATATGTTAGATATTCGCTGGGTTATAGAAAATCTTGATTTAGTAAAGCAAAATAACGCTACTCGCAACGTCAATCTTGAACTTGATGAGCTTATCCACCTCTACGAAGATGCCACCAAAATGCGTCAAGAAGCCGACAAGCTTCGCGCCGATCGCAACAAAATGTCTAAAACTCGCCCCAGCGAAAGCGATATGGATTTGGCGCGTAAACTCGGCGACGAAATTGAAGGTTTTGAAATTCTGACCAAACGCAAAGACCGAGAAATTAACCAGATCATGTACCAAATTCCTAACCTCAATCATGAATCTACTCCAGTTGGCCCAGATGAAAGTGGAAACGTGGTTATAAAAACTGAAGGCAAAATTCCGGAATTCTCATTTGAAGCCAAAGAACACATTGAAATTCCGAACATCCTGCCGCTTATCGACATGGAGCGTGGCGCCAAAACGAGTGGCTCACGATTTTATTATCTCAAAGGCAAGTTGGCAATTTTGGAGCGTGCGATTATACAATTTGCCATTGATACCATCCAAACCAAAGGTTTTGAACTCGTCTTGCCCCCCATGCTAGTAAGTGAAAAAGCCATGTTTGGTACTGGTTTTTTCCCGGCCGAAAAAAGTGAAATTTATTCTGTAAATCCTGATGAGGATAATCTCTATTTATCTGGCACATCCGAAGTGCCAATGGTCTTTATGCATAGTGGGGAAGTGCTCGAAATTGCAGACCTTCCAAAAAAATATGTCGCTATTACGCCCTGTTTCCGTCGTGAAGCTGGCAGCTACGGCAAAGATACCAAAGGTCTTTTCCGCGTACATCAATTTTATAAAGTAGAAATGGTAATTTTCTGTCATCCAAAAGATTCATGGAAACTCCATGAAGAAATTTTGGCGCACGAAGAAGCTATTCTTCAAGCCCTAGGTTTACCGTACCAAGTGGTAAATATTTGTTCTGGCGATCTTGGTTTTCCGGCGGCCAAAAAATACGATTGCGAAGGCTGGTTCCCCGGCCAAGGCAAATATCGTGAACTTACTTCTACCAGCAACACGACTGATTACCAGGCTCGCCGCAGCAATATTAAATTTAAAAATGAAGAAGGTAAAAGAGAGTTTGTCCATACGCTCAATGGTACGGCAGTTACGGATCGCGCCATGCTGGCTATCCTCGAAAACTACCAGCAAGCGGATGGCAGCGTGGTGATTCCAGAGGTTTTACGCAAGTATAC
>CAYOFO010000034.1:0-13998 GCA_964403325.1 uncultured Gammaproteobacteria bacterium
GGAAAACCAAAAGCGAAAGCAGCTCCCAGCGCTAATTGGGTATGGATATACGGGAAATCTGTTTCAGAATTATGGCTATACCACAACCACAGTCCTAACAACACACCCAGCAAAGAACTTATTATCGCCAAATAAAACCGTGCCCATGTTGCCATGAGCAGGTGTTTAGAATTTTTCCAATCAATTTTTTGCATAACCTTAAGAACGATCACTCGCCTCATGTTTTTTTATATATCGCCAAACCAACCATATTATTCCCCCACCAACTAACACAAGTGGAACATACACTACTATCCAAATAAGACCATTCACCACAGCTTGACCCACCGCCAGCAAACTCCGGACCGCGTCTTTAAAGACCGCAGAAGGTTTCCAGCTCTGCGTATTTTGCTCCAGCACCGGCAAACTGCGCGGATCAGTGGAAAGATTGAGAGTTAAAGTAGATAAAGCCGCACTTTGGGACAAAAACTTCTGGCGACCTTGCAGCACCTCGATATCAGCCCGGACACGAGTGAGTTCATTTTGCACTGCCAAAATATCGGTGATCGCATTGGCTTTTTTCATTATACCGAGCAACTGACTTTCTGTAGCTTGTAAATTTTTGAGCCGAGCACTGACATCAATAAACTCTTCGGTGATATCATTGCCGTTCGTACTTTCACTCCGTAATTCACCCATTTTTTTGATAGCATTTCTCGCTTCTTCAAACCTGGCGGCTGGTACACGAATAGTGACTGTCCCGACCGGAGCCTCTTCATAGTTATAAATCGTACTATCCGCAATTACACCACCGGCCGCTAGAGTAAAATCACCAATGCTTTTTACAGCTGCTTCGATATTTTTTACAACCACTGACATTTGGCCGGTTCTGATGATCATTCGTTGCTGAGGCATAGTTGCAGAATCCTGCGCTGCAGTGTTATCCATTTTTTGACTGGCCTCATAAGTAACCGGGCCACTATAAGCAATATCTTTTGGTGCCAAGCCAGCATTCGACCCATCGGCTAAGCCGCGTAAAGCCATGGGCGGCATCGAAGCCGTAGACAGTTCGTGCATTTTTGATTTTTGTACCACCAAAGCCACTACTGCCACCACTACCACAGCACCGATGATACCAACCAGAATATTTTTTTTAAGCATATAATTGATAATTAAAAAACCCGGACACTCTTCTTACTACAGTCAAGCTCCGGGCTGAAAAAATAATTACGCACCAATATTTTTTTCGATAAATTCTTTCATTTTTTCCTTTTGGGTACCGCCTACCAAAGTATCTACCACCTGACCATTTTTGAAGATCAGGAAGGTTGGTATGCTCAATACGCCGTATTGCTGTGAAGAATTTGGATTTTCATCAACATTACATTTGCCGATTTTTATTGCCTTACCTTCGTATTCATGAGCCAGTGCTTCAATAATTGGTCCCATCAACTGACAAGGTCCACACCATGGCGCCCAAAAATCCACCAACACCGGCACGTCTGACTTTAATACTTCGTCGTTAAAATTAGCATCTGTAATAATATGTACCATAGTAATAAAATTAGCAATTATTTAAAAATTTAATTTTTTTCTTTTTTTCTACTAATCGAGGCATCCCCTAAGATCATTGTTACCTGCCCTATACGGGTTAAACAAATCCTTCCAAAATTTTTCATCAGGATAATCATTTAAAGATTCTAATAATTCTGGAATAAATACATTTAAATTAGCTTGAACTTTATCAGATACGGGTTGAAATTCTCTAAGCGCATTTAAAAGACGACTTCTATCTTGATTTTTTAAGGCCAATTTAACTTCTGCTGACCGAGGATCGGCGAAAAAATGAATCAAACAGTATAATCTGTACCTGAGACTATCAATCTGTACTGAAGGACTTTCAAGCAATTCCCTGTCTAATATAACGGCGGAAAAATGTCTTCTAAGCCCACTCCAATCAAATGATTTTCCCTCTGGTAGAGCAAATCGTTGTTTTAAACAAGTATTTAATTCATCAAAATCTTCTCGTGAAATAGCTTTTAAAATTCTCTTACCAAGAGCGGACGAAGTACTTTGCTCATTACCTTCTCCGTATAATAATAAACCCGGACAAACTTCTTGGATCGCTTCAAAACAATCCCATGACGTATTTACATGCTCAGGATCTCTTGGCGATGGCCGCACTTCTTCGTTTGACATAATTTAAAATTAATTTTTAATTTAAAACAAGTTTCTTCACTTTCTTTTCTTCTTTATACGCCTCAAACACATCCCCGACTTCAATTTTGGTTTTGCCTTCAAAGTGCACGCCGCATTCACTGCCGCCCGGCACTTCGTTTACAGCTTGTTTACCACTCTGCAGCTGGGAAAGCTTGCCAAGACCAATCGTATCTTTGCCGCGGCGAATACGAACTTTGCAGTCTTTTTGCAATTTACCATTCTCAACACGACCACCGACAATCATGCTACTGCGATCGGTGCGGAAAATAGCCAACACCTTAAATATACCAAGCTCAGTGGTCACCAGTTCTGGATTCAAAATTTTCTCAAGTTCGTCGCGTACGCGGTTCAAAAGATCATAAATAACTTTAAACTGTTCAAACCGCACGCCGCTTTTCTGAATCAGCTCGTTGGCGATTGGGGTAGTGATGACGTTAAAACCAAATATAATGGCGCTGGTGGTTTCAGCGAGCGTTACATCGTCAGCCATAATGTTGCCAAGACCTTTGCGTACCACTTTGACCGTAGCGTCATCGCTCTGAATGCGCTCAAGCGAACCGATCACAGCTTCGAGCGATCCCAACGTATCGGCTTTGACGAGAACATTGAGCACCTGCTTGTTGGCTTCATCTTCGGCCGAGACAGTTGGCGATAAGACTTTTTGCTCGGCACCGGTTTGCTCGGTGCGCTTGGTTTTAAGATTGACCATTTTGGATACACCTTCCTGGGACAGGTCAAGGATATCCCCCACTTGTGGAGCAACCTTAAACCCTAAAATACGGACCGGCGTACTCGGTCCAGCGGCTGGAATAGTTTCGGCGCGATAATTTTTGAGAGCACGCACTTTGCCATAGATTTCACCATTCACCACGAGCGCGTCACCGGTGCGGAGTGTACCAGTTTGCACCAAAACAGTTACCACCGGACCTTCGCCTTTATCAACCCGGGCTTCAATAACTGTACCAGCGGCTGCTCGACCTGGATCTGCGATAATAGTTTCGGCGTGAACATCGGCAACAATAAGAAGATTGTCGAGTAATTTATCGATATTTACATTATCTTTAGCGGAAATAGCGACAAATGGGGTTTCACCACCCCATTCTTCAGGAATTATATTATAATTGCCGAGCTCACCTTTGACTCGCTCAATATCGGCGGCTGGTTTATCGATTTTATTGATAGCTACAACCAGCGGTAATTTGGCGGCTTTGATAATATTGATGGCTTCGACAGTTTGCGGCTTCACCCCATCGTCAGCGGCCACCACCAAAATAGCCATGTCGGCCACTTTAGCCCCACGACTGCGCATCACGGTAAAAGCTTCGTGACCAGGAGTGTCGATAAAGGTAAGCGGTGATTCTTTTTTGGTTTTGGGATTTTTCCATTTTACCTGGTAGGCACCGATATGCTGGGTAATACCCCCAGCTTCGCCAGCCACCACATTGGTACTGCGAATAGTGTCGAGTAACTTGGTTTTGCCGTGATCTACATGGCCCATAACTACAATAACCGGCGGACGCTCTACGCCGCTTTTTTCGTGCATCGCCTGTTGCAGCCTCTCCACATGTTCGTTGGCCACACTTTCGGCCTGGTCGCTTTGGGCTTCCTCTACCTTAAAACCTAATTCCTCGGCCATAATAACAGCCGAGTTATAATCGATATTTTGGTTTTGACTGGCCAAAATACCATTTTTCATGAGCTCCAAAATAAGTTTGTTGGTAGCCAAACCTAAAATCTCAGACAGTTGTTTGACCGTCAGTTTGGGCGGAATTTTAACGGTCTGACCACTGCTTTGTCGGGCCTGCTTTTCGAGTTCGCGTTGTTTTTCGCGCTCGAGGCGTTCGCGATCTTCGAGAATAAATTTGATACGGCGCCATTCTTTTTTGATTTGCTGAGCTACCCGATCATCTACTTTGACCGCCCGCGCACCAATATCAAAACCAAATTCCGGCAACACTTGTAACAGTTTTTGTGGATGAACACTCAATTGTCGAGCCAGTTCGGAAACATTCATAATGAAATAACTTGCGTAAATAATAGTGTTAGTATACCCAAAAAGATGCAATCGGTCAAATAAAAAACTTGTTTAAAGTATTGAGCATATAGTATTCAGTATCAGGGTTTCAGTGGTTAGATTTTAGGTGTTGAGTTTGAATTATGAATTAAGTATCTGGTATTGAGTATTGAGGTGGGAGCTTTTAGCTGTGAGCTGTGAGGAAACTTGCCGTCGATTGTTTTATGTTTTAACGCCCGCCAATAGGCGAGTCACTTCGTTCCTAACTATGACAAAGAGTAAATAAGTTCACCCCTAACAGCTAAAAGCTCATGCCTAAAAGCTTAAAAAAACTTGTATTTGACACTTGAATTTAAACTAAATCCCCCTTTACGCTTGTGACAAAAAATGGGATAATAGACTCCATTCCTCCTAAAAATAGTTCGTTATTTATACCCGTGTCTGGGTTAGAAATTTTGAATCTTCAGCACGCGCCTCAATCTCACTAGTGAGACAATAATTTTCACACTTTATGTCTAAACCAACACTAACTATAAAAATGGTAAAACCGAAAAAAGCTACTCTCCAATCGCAAATCACTGACCTCGTGGAAATGGCAGGATTTATTAAAGACAACATGGTCATGAAGAGCGAATTCGAAGAATTCAAAACTGAAATGTATGAATTCAAAAACGAAATGGAACAATTTCGCCTGGAAACACAAGGTGAATTTCGTCTCATTCACCAGGAAATAACAGAAATAAAGCAAGCGCTTGACCGCTTGGAAAAACGTACACAGGAAGATGCTGATGCCACGGCTGCCGAAGTTTTGCGTCTCAAAAAACGAGTAGCTGCGCTCGAACAAGCTCTGCTGGAACTCCAAAAAAAGACTTCGTCCCAAGCAAATTATCTACCATCAACGAGCGCAACATAGTACTAAAAAGCAAAAAACGTATTGGACGATACGGTAGTGGTTGACAAAAAACTGCTTTAGCGTAGTTTACCTGTGAGTTTAAACCCTATCTATTCTCTAAAAACAAAACTTTATGCGCGAGGGATTTAATTTTAGTCTAGCCCTATTATTAACCGGGCAAATGGCCTGTGGCCCAGAAAATCTTACTTCGCAAACCGATTTACCAAAACCAAATAATCCTCCCCAACTTTCATCGTGTTCAGTGGAAATACAAGATTTTGTAACTGCAGCTTCACCACACGATGTGGTATGCAGCTGGGCGCCTTGGGACAAACCCCTAGAAAGTGTTAATTGCACATCTTTAAATACAGCAGCACTCTCAGACGGACTATGCGTAGTCGATTGTAACGCAAATCATACCATAGGCATAAAAAAAGATTCGGGGATACTCCATGTTTTTGATCCTGACGTCGATTCATCCGGGGGGATACAAGGAAAAGAACACGCTTCTTCGGAAGGAAGATACTACCCAGCAGCTTACTGCCAAACCACACCTTCAGCACTGACCAAAGAGGCTAAGGGAAAATAATTAAACCTAAAAAACTAAGGATTACGTAATATAAGCCTTAAATAGAACTGTTTTATTTTTAAACACCACCCACAACTATGGAAGGATTTAGACCTGGATTACGAGCATTGATCGGCGTGTTCGCCCTCGAAACCGCTGGTTGCGGCCCCGAAAATACTGGTTCGTCCGCTATTCCATCTCCCGCACAGCCCAACCCATGTTCTCCAGATATCCAAAATTTTATCGCCGACAATCAAACGCAAGATACTTTGTGTATTTGGGATTATTCGGGTAGCCAAATTCAAATTAGATGTACTTTTGTTACCCCCACCACAAACGAGGATGGACAATGTGCGGTCAACTGCACAGCCAACAAAGGAAAGCAAACCGGTAGCGATACTCTCATTATTAGCCTGCCAACTATACAAAACAATGCTTTGAGCGGACAAGGAACATTCGATCGCAGCACCGGAACAAAACACTTGGGAATAGCTCCTACGGTTTGCGCAAAATAACCCCTCTATACTTTACCATACTCATTTTTTCCACCCACTCCACACTCCAAGCGCATCAACCAAACTCTCTATATCCCAACCGCCTACCAAATAATGCGTCAAAGACTATTGACAAAATTCTATTTTATGCTTAGTATATAAAATTAAAGATTTTTAATTTTATATTTAATACGCAACTCTATGGAAGGATTTAGACCCAATCCAAATAAACTTGGACTTATGAGCGCGCTTATTTTTAGCGCTGCTTGTGGTGCTGAAAGCCCAGATACTTCAAACACACGACCGACCACTCCAGAACAACCAAGCATTTTCTGCCCCGCCGATGTACAACAATTTTTAAACAATGTTCAACCCGATACCGTCTTATGCGACTGGAACCAAGATGGATATAACCAAATTAGTGCTTTATGCACTTCTATAAACGACACGAGCAGTGTTGCCACAGGATGTGAGAAGACTTGCAATACTGGTCGTCAAGGAAAAGGTGGAGCAGACATCATAAAAATTAATCAAATTACTGTTAAAGATAACACCCTCAGCGGACAAGGAAGATTGTTGAGAAACGCTGGAATGATAATAGATTGGGGCGTAGGTGACACCACCTGCACCAAGACATCCAACCTAAAGGCTGATTCTGAAAAAAAATCAGAAAAATAAACTTGACTCTGCAGCCAGTCTCAAACGTGTTACCCAGTTCATACTAAAAACAACTTATTCGCATACACTCATAAAACAGCTGAATAGCTGTTTTATTTTTGCTTATTTTATCTAAAAACCCTAAACATTGACGACCACAACTATTTTGTGTCAAGCTAAAAAAGCTCTCTTAAAAAAGAAGGTAAAATCATAAACATATTTTTTATTTTTAACCGTAAACTCTATAAGAGAAGGTATGCCGGGAATGACTTTTGTGACTCTAGGAGCGATGGCTCTCCAAGAGGGTTGTTGGGGATCACTGGCAGATGATACTTGTCCACCGTGTTATGAAAAACAGTTAGATTGTGCCGCGCGCTGGGAAAAGCCAAAAAGCCCGGGCGACCCTCTGGTATTTGGCCATCCTACCTGTGAGCCGGCCGGCACGTGTGCAGCCCTCAAAAAAGGTGGCGCCAGGGCGGGTGAAGTTTGCCCTACCCCGGTCTCGGCCGAAGGCACAGCCCCCGACAGTTGCGCCGGCCAATTTATCCGTACTCTTACTGTAGACAATGGAGACGACGTGTATTGTTTTACACCCGGTGATTTTATTGGAGCGGCTCCTATGGACATGTCCCAGTCCTACGACCTCGCCCTGCCGCCCCAAGTAGAATGTCCCACCTGGACCCACTCCCAAAACCCAGCTGACCCCAATTCCCCCTTAGTTCCCTATCGCCCAGTGGCCAGGAGCGCACTTGATACTGCAGCCGTCACCGACCCAGCCTGCCGTGATTTGCCCGGGCAAGGCGTTGGTCGCGCCGGCGAAACTTGCCAATACACCTTTGCCAACAATGGCCCCACCCACGTCTACCCCTCAGCCTGCGCCAGCCAAGAAGCCGACGGCCTACCCCAAAAATGCACTTGTAGAAATCCTTAACAAGATACAAAATACACATAGAAACATACAGCTCCACCAGACTAAGAAAGGATAAAAACACCAGAACATGAAAATAATTTTCCATTTGTTCTTAATACCAAATACTAGATACTTAATTCGTAATTCGTAATTCGTAATTCGTAATTCATAATCAACACAAGATATCCCCACCAACCTCTTGACAAATACGGCATTTTCTGGCATATTTAGTAGTTGTCAAAATACATTGACACAAATTAAATAAATACCCTGTTCTTTACAACCAAGCTTTGTTTTATGATTTGTTCGTAAAACCAAGCTTATTATCCAAAAATCGGTTTCCCCGCGTGCTTACAGTTTGCTTTTATTCTACACATACGTAAGAAGCAGCTTGTAAGCACGCGGGGAGTCTATCGGTGAGCTAAGGGAGGTCCCTCACGCTTACTGACAAACACCCGCCAAACCGCCCGCCACATCGCAGTGGTCGGGCAAGGAGGTGGCTGATGGCCACGAATTGGAACTTGAGGGGGACGCTCCTGGCGCTCCTCCTCACCCTCGCCGGCATGTTGCCGACGGGGGGGTGCACGCCAACGTACGATGCCACTCCGCTAAGCGAGTCGCCCACCGCCGAGGAGCTCAAGGAGTGCGACCAGAAGTGCTGGGTCACGGGGGACAACTGCCAGGTCCGCTGGACCTGGCACGGGGGCTCGGCCCCCAAGCCGGGCGACACGGGGCAGCTCATCAGTGGCCAGGTGGAGTGCGTGAAGCCCGGGGCGTGCGACGCGACCTGCCCCTACCCGTTTGGCAACGGGGTGGACGGCATCAGCGGGCAGCCGAACGTCGGGGCGCTGTGCGCTGGCAAGGTCATCCTGATCGGTTGGACGGCCCGGCCGGCCCAGCCCTTCTGCCTGAGCAAGGACTGGGACAAGGGCACCTCCACCCCGGACGGTGGGGCCGGCGGCGATACCACCCCGCCGATGGTCACCGTCAGCGCCCCCACGGCCGGCGCAACGGTCACTGGGGCCAGCGTGACGGTCTCGGCCAACGCGACGGACAACAGCGGCACGGTGGCCTCGGTGCAGTTCTTCGACGGCGCCACCCTGATCGGCACGGACACTACGGCGCCCTTCGCCGTGACCTGGGACAGCACCAAGGTCGCCAACGGAGCCCACGTCCTGACCGCCAAGGCGACGGACGCCACCGGCAACGCGGCCACCTCGACGGGGGTGTCGGTCACGGTGGCCAACGTGCCGCCCGGTCCCCCGGCCTGCCCGGTGTGGGCCGAAGGCGCCATCACCTGGACACCGATCCCCGGGTCACCGTTGGACTCACCGCCGGTGACCGGCCCCTGCGCCGCCGAGTGGCGCGGCCAGGGCCCGCCCGATGGGCCCTGCGCCGCGCAGGGCGCGGATGGGAAGAACTACTACTTCCCGTCCGCCTGCCTGTCGCAGGTGTGCAAGAACAACGGCCGCTGCCTGTAGAGGCGGCCAACCCGTGCCCGGGCTAACCCCCCTGGTGCGGCAGTTGGGCGCGGCGAGATTCCTCTCGCTGCGCCCGTTCCTATTGTTTACATCATCTTAGGATGGTGTACAGAATAAGAAAATAAAATAATAAAAACACCAGCTTAATTAAGTCGGTGTTTTTTTGTGTTTGAGAATTTGGAGTTGGAGGAAAAATTGATTCTACCGGAGCACTCTCCTTGACAGGACCACGCTGGCGTGGTCTAGTACGTATTAGTGCGCACCGCTGTATACAAAATACAGATTTTATTTTTAAATTGTATTTTGCCTCTATGCTGAGACCCAAAAGATTTTCTGTCACTGTCCGCGCCCTTACCGCTACTCAGACGGAAGCTGCAACGGATGTTGATACTACTCGCGGGAAACAACCAAATAATATCAAAAACACGGCCATGAAAGCCATTTACTTTCGCTAGTGCCCAACAATCACCACCATATATCAAAATGAAGCGTCATCGTGGCAGCGCTCGCCCAAGCTCGTCTTTATCTGCGCCAAGCCATCTCGTTACAAACATCTCAATCGCTCTTTACGCTATACGTAGCATTCTCTTAAAACAACTCTCCTGCGTTTTACCTTTTAACACCACCTTCTCTCAATACTGAGCGTACCTGCGGTTATAACAGTTTACTTACTTACAACAAGCAGCCTGTAACGACCGCGGGACGTCTCCACTCTTATGTTGAGAGTGGACGAACCGCCCAGTGCCCGCGCCCGCAACGAGCGGCCGGGCAAGGAGGTGCCTTATGGGCACGCGACCAAACCAGAGGAGGAGCGCGCTCGTGGCGTCGTTCCTCCTCGCCGCCATCAGCATGGTGCTGATGGCGTGCGGATTAATAACAACCAAAAACCCAATACAATGCCCTTGCGACACCGCGCAGTACGCTTACTGCGCGGAGCACGTCGCCGAGTTCGCGCCGCTGTGCCTCACCGGGTCGTGCGACCCGGGGACGGGGTTCCTCAACCCCGCCGGGCCAGTAGGGCTCCTGTTTGACCCGGTGGTCAAGAAGGCCTACTGCAACGCGGGTGAGACCTGCGTTGCCACCGCTGGGGCCACCGGCCCCTACCCGGGGCGGTGCATGGCCGGCGAGAAGCCGGACATGGCGGGAGCCTCCGCCATGTGCCCCACCTGGTTCTCCTCGAGCAAGGGCTGGCTCTATCGCCCGGCTGGGGCCAGCCAGCCTCGAGCGGTGCTCGAGAGCTACCACCCGGCAGCCTCGTGCCCGCTCCAAGGCGTAGAGCGGGCGCAGCAGGGCGAGTCCTGCCGCTGGCAGGACGCTCAGGGCAACCCGCACTACTTCCCGTCGGCCTGCGCCGACGGGCTCAACCGGTGCGAGCCCGGCACCAACGGGGAGTGCCGGCCATAAGCAGCCGGTGCTCTCCATCCCCAAACCACAACCAAACCCCCTCGGCGCTAGAGCTTTTGCTCGCGCCCCGGGGTCCTTCATCTAAAAATAATCTAGAGCAAAAAACAAGGTAATTAATAAAAAAACTTAAAGGTACGTTCTTTATATTTCCCTGCAGTGATTACAGTTTATTTTCATAACAGCAAAGTAGATTGCAAGCACTGCAGGGATACTTCACCATGGCGCACTGAAGGAGTGCTCCTTCAGACAGCGCATAGAGGGGTGGCCCTGCAACACAGGCCTGTGCCGCGAGGAGCGGCCAGGTACAGGAGGTGCCATGCGCACCAAGACGATCCACCGAGCAGGAGTGCTGCGAGCACTCCTGCTCACCGCCCTCGCCAGCGTAGCGCTGGCGGGGTGCGGCGGGGGTAGCAAAACCCCCAGGCCCACCCCCCGCCCGGCTCCCGCAGATTCACCATCAGACCCGGGGTTGTAGGGGGTCAGGGTCCGCCGGACTTTTTAACCGGTAGGAACCCATTTCCCCAGGCACGTGAGCATTGCTCGCGCACCTGGGGCTTCTTCTTTTGTTTATCATCATGGTAAAAAAAAGAAAAAGCTACTCCCCGCCATTCTATTCATTTTTCTCACTCGTTCTCTTTAGAGACGTAACATACTGTTACTCAAACCACATAGTAAAAATACCCTCTATTTCCTCATTTCTTTATATTGACACTTCTGGTGCTCCGTGATAGCCTATACTCATAATTTATTTACAGAATTTTGAGTCCGTACCTCACTCCAGCGGAAGTAACGAATGTCCCTGCTACGATTGTTACGCTTTTTACCCCCTCAACGTCTCTTATGGTTTCCTTACGTAAAAAACCTTTCTCCCACCTCTAGCACCCGGCTTGTTGTTTGGTTTTTTGGCGTATCCATAACTTTCTTCCCCCTGGCGTTTGGTACTGACCTCAAACATTCTTTGAGGTTTTTTTATTACGTATGAACCCTATCATTCTCATCATCTCGGTCCTGGGGTCGCTCGCCCTGGGTTTAGGTGGTGGATACGTGCTACGCAAAAAAATTGCACAGGCCGAAGTTAATTCTCTCGAAGGCAAAGCCGAGCAAATCTTGGTAGAAGCCAAAAATAAACAACAGGAAACCATTCTCGAAGGCCAAAAAAAGGCCGCTGACCTGCTCGAAGAAGCCAAACGCGAAGAAAAAAGCATTCGCCAAGAACTGGCCAGCATGCGCGAACGCTTAGAACGTCGCGAAAACACCTTTGACCAAAAATTACTCGAAGTCCAAGACAAAGAACAGAAACTTAACGAAAAAATCGAACGTGTCAAAGCTATCAAAGAAGAAGTAGAACAAGTCAAAGCGGCGCAAGATACCAAGCTCCAGGAAGTAGCGGCTCTCACCCGTGAAGAAGCGCAAAATCGCCTGATCGAAAAAGTAAAAGAAGATTCCTCCACCGACCTCATGGGCCGTATTATTAAGCTCGAAAAAGAATCTTCCGAAATCTACGAAGACAAAGCCAAACAAATCATTACCGATGCCATTCAGCGCTGTGCCAGTAGCCACGCTGCCGAAACCACATCAAGTATTGTTAATATCCCCAGCGAAGAAATGAAGGGTCGTATCATCGGCAAAGAAGGTCGCAACATTAAAACGCTCGAAAAACTCACTGGCTGTGAACTTATCATCGACGAAACCCCCGAATCCATTGTTATTTCCGGTTTTTCTCCCATTCGCCGCCAAGTCGCCAAGCTGGCTCTTGAAAAACTCATTGCCGATGGCCGTATTCAACCAGCGCGCATTGAAGAATTTGTCGAAAAAGCCAAGCAAGATTTGGCTCTGGAAATCAAAAAAGCCGGCGATGAAGCCCTCTACAAAATGGGAATTACCGGCATTGACCCCAAACTCGTCAATATCGTTGGTCGTCTCAAATATCGCACCAGCTACGGACAAAACATCATCAATCATTCGACCGAAGTTGGTTATCTGGCCGCGCTCATTGCCGCCGAACTCAAACTCGACGAAGCCAAAGCCAAGAAATGCGGATTTTTTCACGACATCGGCAAAGCCGTAGATCAAGAAACCCAAGGTTCGCACCCCCAAATCGGCTACATGATCCTCAAAAAATTCAACATGGACGAAGATGTTTGCCAAGCGGCCCTCACCCACCACGATGACAAACCCTACAATATCTACTCGAGCGTTGCTAAAGCCGCTGATGCCATTTCCGGAGCCCGGGTGGGAGCGCGACGCGATACCTACGAACAATACATTACCCGTCTTGAAGATCTCGAAAAAACCGCCGGCGACTTCCCTGGTATCGACAAAGTTTATGCTATTCAGGCCGGTCGCGAAGTGCGTGTTTTTGTCCGCCCCAACGAAATTAACGACGTAGCTGCCTACGAGCTCGCCAAAAACATTGCCCGCAAAATCGAACAAGAACTCAAATATCCCGGTGAAATCCGCATCTCCGTCATCCGCGAAACCCGCGTCATCGAATACGCCAAATAGAACTTCCTATACAACATACAAAATACAACTCCATCAGAACCTGCCTACCGGCAGGCAGACATGAAAACATTAAAGCACGAGAACATAAAAACAATTTTCCATTTGTTCTTAATACCAAATACTAGATACAAAATACTAAACCCGAAACCTCAACCAAACAGGTGTGGACAACTTTCTGGCTTATCCTAGCTAAAAAAAAACTTTCCTGTTATAATCATTTTAGTTCCCAGTCAAAAGTTGTGTTTTCTGCCTCATTTGCGCCAACCAACTCATGGACTCGACGAACATTAAACTTAACCACGAAAGGGGGTGAAACTATGAATAAAGCTGATCTCGCTCAGAAACTCGCCGAAAAATTAGAATTGCCACGCCGCACCGCTGAAGACGCTCTCAACACCTTGCTCGACATCATTACCGAGGAATTACGCCGCGGTGAAGAAGTCAACCTCACTGGTTTTGGTTCGTTCAAAGCTGGACAACGCGCTGCTCGCATGGGTGTTAACCCACAAAATCCAAGTCAAAAAATCAAAATCGCTGCAGTTGTTGTACCAAAATTCAAACCAGGCAAAGGACTTAAAGATGCTCTTAAAAACGGCAAAAAATAATCCTTTCGAACACAAAAATCCATCCTTAGCAATAAGGGTGGATTTTTATTTACCCTCAAATCATTTGTTCAATAGACAAAATACACATAGAAAAATATATTTTAAGCTTTTAGGCGTGAGCTTTTAGCTGTTAGGGGTGAACTTTTTTTATTATCATTGTTAGGAACAAAGTGACTCGCCTATTGACGGGCGTTAAAACATAAAAACAATCGACGGCAAGTTTCCTCATAGCTCCCAACTAAAAGCTCTCACCTCAATACTTAATTCAT
>CAYOFO010000035.1:0-13528 GCA_964403325.1 uncultured Gammaproteobacteria bacterium
CATAATATTAGGTAATGTTTATATGAGAAAAGGCGAGGAAAATTTTATTGTTGGACTGGATATTGGTTCATCCATGACACGCATGGTTGTAGGACAAAAAATTCAAAGAGGAGAAATGGAAACAGTCGAAGAGTTGCAAATTTTAGGAGCCGCTGAAACCCCAACCGAAGGTGTTCACAAAGGTATCATTACCAGTATTGAAGAAGTGGTTTCGGTGATTTCTAAGGTAGTGGAAATGACTGAACAAATGGCCGGTGTACCAGTAGATAATGTGTGGGTGGGAATATCGGGTTTGCATATAATTACGCAAAATAGCAAAGGTGTTGTGGCGGTATCTAAGGCAGACAGCGAAATTACCGAAGAAGATGTCGTGCGGGCAGTTGAAGCTTCTCGCTCAATTGCTACCCCACTCAATTATGAGGTTTTGCATGTTTTGCCCCGTACGTTTAATATTGATGGTCAAACCGGGATTAAAGATCCGGTAGGCATGACCGGGATTCGTCTCGAAGTAGATGCTCAGATTATTTTGGGTTCTTCAGCGCAAATTAAAAATTTAAGCAAAGCGGTTTACCGTACCGGCTTAGAAATAGAAGATGTAGTATTATCGGTTTTGGCCAATGCTGAGGCAGTGGTGACGCAGCGACAAAAAGATTTGGGTGTAGTAGTGGTTAACTTGGGTCGCTCTACTACGAGTATGGTTTCTTTCGAAGAGGGAGATGTGTTGCAGACAGCAATTCTCCCTATTGGATCAGAGCATATTACCAATGACTTGGCGATTGGCTTGCGTACTTCGATTGATATCGCGGAAGCTGTCAAGGTTACCTATGGTGATTGCTCGCCAGATGTATCAAGTAAACGGGAAGATATTGATTTGTATGAACTTGGTTCTCAAGAACATGAAATGGTAAAAAAGCAATATATTGTTGAAATAATTCAGGCTCGTGTGGAAGAAATATTGCGTAAAATTAACCAGGAGCTCAATAAAGTTCAGCGTGGGGGGCTTTTACCGGCCGGAGTGGTTTTTACAGGAGCTGGAGCAAAAATTCCGGGTTTGGTGGAATTGACCAAGAAAACCTTACGTTTGCCGGCCACGCTCGGTTATCCGCTTAATATACTCAGTGTGACCGATAAAGTTAATGATTTAGGTTTTGCTACGGCGGTTGGTTTGGTAAAATGGGGAAGTGTAATGGATAAAAATTCTTTTAGTCAAGGATATGACAAAAATGGTGGTGTGAAAACCGGCTTAAAAAAAGCCAGCACCGGTATTTCCGACCAGGTGAAAAAATGGATGAAAACTTTGATACCGTAGTTATACACATATAAGGGGTGCTTTTCTTGACACTGCGTCTTTGACGCTATACAATAAATCCGCGTATTTCGCTGGGTTAATTGACAAAAGCGAATACAATACGTATTCAACGTTAACTTAATTACACTGCATATTATGCCACAAGTGAAACCAGATCTTGAAACATTGGCGAAAATTCTCGTGGTTGGTGTAGGGGGGTCGGGAGGATCAACTGTTAACCGCATGGTCGCGGAAAAAATCAAAGGTGTTGAATTTGTGGTCATGAACACTGATATTCAAGCTCTTCACCATAATTTAGCGAATCAAAAATTACACATTGGAAAAAGTATTACTCGTGGATTGGGGGCGGGAATGGATCCTGAGGTTGGTAAAAAAGCCGCTGAAGAATCGCAGAATGAAATACGGGATATGCTTAAGGGGGCAGATATGGTTTTTATTACCTGTGGGATGGGGGGAGGCACTGGTTCGGGAGCAGGTCCGGTGATTGCGGAAATCGCTAAGGATTTGGGGGCTCTTACCGTAGCGGTAGTAACCAAACCTTTTTCTTTTGAGGGTCCTAAACGAGCTCAGATTGCGGCTAAAGCCTGGGAAGAAATGGCAAAAAATGTTGATACGATCATTACTATTCCCAATGATCGTATTTTGCAAATTATCGATAAAAAAACCAGTTTACTTGATGCTTTTAAAACCGTTGATGCTACTTTGCAGCAGGGTGTACAAGGAATTTCCGAGCTTATTACTGTCCACGGGCTGATCAATGTGGATTTTGCTGATGTAAAAACTATCATGCACGACACTGGTTCGGCTCTTATGGGTATTGGTATGGGCACTGGCGAAAATAAAGCTATCGAAGCCGCCAAAATGGCTATTTCCAGTCCATTGCTGGAACTTTCTATCGATGGCGCTCATGGTATTCTATTTACTATCACAGGTGGCCCGGATCTCAGCATGAGTGAGGTAAACGAGGCGGCTAAGATTATTACCAATTCAGCGGCTGATGATGCGCGGGTTATTTTTGGAGCTATTATTGACGATACCATGTCGGGCAACATGCGTATTACAGTCATTGCTACTGGTTTTGACGACCAGCGTCCAAGTATGCTCTTGGCCAAAAAAGATGAAGAATCTTCCGGTCAAGCTTCCTTTTATGCCGGTGGTCGTTATACGCCTAATAATTATTTAAAACGTTCGGTTGACGATAAAGAAGAGGAACGTAAATTTATGCCCAAGCCAGTGGTTTCTCCGCCTCCGGTAGCGCGACCGGTTCCAGCAACAGTGAGCCATCCTGTTAAAGAGGAACAGTCTAAAGAAAAAGATGAAGACATCGACATGCCCGCTTTTTTAAGAAGAAAAATTAATCCCTAATTTGTATGCATTGCCCGGTGTGTAATAATGCTGATACGAGTGTCATTGATAGTCGTTCAGCTCACAGCGGACTTACCGTGCGCCGCCGCCGTGAATGCAATAAATGTAACTATCGTTTTTCTACCATTGAAGAAACTGAATTGCTAGATATTTTGGTAGTTAAAGAAGATGGGCGCCGTGAAAGTTATATGCGCGATAAAATGGAAGACGGTATTCGTCGTTCTCTTACTAAACGCTCTTTTACTCAAGAAAATTTTCATAGCCTTATTCACTCTATAGAAAAAGATATCCAAAAGAAAAAAGCGCGTGAAAAAGAAATAAAAAGTCAGGAAGTGGGTGAAATTGTAATGAAACATTTGCAAAATTTTGATCCGGTAGCTTATATTCGTTTTGCCAGTGTTTACCGTGATTTTAAAGATGTGGGAACTTTTGAAAAAGAACTCAAGAAATTGGCTAAAGCCTCCTCTAAATCTTCAACTAAATAATTTTTATGCCAGTCTCACCTCCTTCTGCTGTAACGGAAGAAAAAGATATTAAAAATTTATTGGAGAAAAATTTGAAATGGTCGCAAATTATTTATGAGCAAAATCGTCGTTTGCAGCAAGCTATGACGTGGATGCTGATTGGTAATTGGATACGGTTGTTTATATTATTGGTGACTGTGTTATTTGTAATTTTTTTTATCGGACCAACTTTGCGTCAAATAATTTTTTAATGTTGTTATGAATAAGCAGACAAAAATTGTGGCAACGATTGGACCCGCTTGCGCCAGCAAAGAAATTCTTGTAAAAATGATTCAATCAGGCATGAATGTAGCACGGTTGAATTTTTCTCATGGTACACATGAGAATCATGCTGAACTCATAAAGACGATCCGAGAAGCGGCGCAAGAAACAAATAAGCCAATCATGATTTTACAAGATTTACAGGGTCCGAAGATGCGCTTGGGTACCATGCCGGCCGAGGGTTTAATTTTACAAAAGGATCAAAAAATAGTTCTCAATACGGCCATTAGTGATTATGCTAATCAAGAAATTCCGATTACCTACCCTGGTTTAGAAAAATTTTTAAAATCAGGTGAGCGAATTTTAGTGGATGACGGGCATATCACCCTTTTAATTAAAAGTATTGAAAGGAGTAAAATTTTTACGGAAGTGGTGGAAGGGAATATGGCCTCTTCCCACAAAGGCCTTAATTTTCCTGATAGTACGCTTGTAGGAATTCCAGCCTTAAGTGAAAAAGATAAAGATGATGTCCGGTTTGGTGTTGAAATGGGGGTTGACGCGATTGCATTGTCATTTGTAAAAAAACCAGAAGATATTAAAGAACTAAAACAATGCATAGAAGATTTCTCCAAAGAACTTGGAAAAAATTTTGCAACACCGATAATGGTGATCGCAAAAATTGAGCGTCCGGAAGCAGTCCAAAATATTGACAGTATTTTGATAGAAGTTGAGGGTATAATGGTGGCACGTGGAGATTTAGGCCTTGAGATTCGGGCTGGAGAAGTGCCGCTCGTGCAAAAAGAAATCATTAAAAAAGCGAACAAGCTTGCTAAGCCGGTAATTGTGGCGACGCAAATGATGGATTCGATGCAAAAAAATAGTCGACCAACCCGGGCGGAAGTGAGTGATGTGGTAAATGCAGTGATTGATCATGCGGATGCTCTTATGTTGAGTAACGAAACGGCAGCTGGCAGCTATCCAGTTGAGACGATTGCGGCTATGGCTGATGCAATTATGTGTGCGGAAGAATCTCCGTTTGACAAACTTATTTCGCAATTTAATTTTGGAGTGGAGCAAGCGGTAAACAGCTCAATTGCGCGAGTGGCGTCAGTGTTAGGCGAAGAAATTCATGCCAAAGCTATTTTAGCTTCTTCAACGAGTGGAACAACCGGAAGATTAATAAGTTCGTTTCGTCCGCAAATGCCGATATATGTAGCTACCGGCAATGATCGGGTATGTAGACAGCTTAATTTATCGTGGGGAGTACGCTCATTTGTTATTGCAGCCCAAACAGTGGGAGAGAGAAATGACAAGATGTTTGCGTATTTGAAAGAAAATAATTTGGTAAATCTACAAGAAAAAGTTATATTGGTGACAGGTGGGAAATGGGGTGAAGCCGGGAATATTGATGAGGTGAAAGTTGTAACTATTGAGGGATAAAAATTGAGAATTAAGATATAAAAATAATCCTCGTTACGAGGATTATTTTTTGTTTGCTGCGAGGATGCGAATTTTCGCCTAGGGGTAAAGTGGAAATTGTTTGGTGAGAATTTTCACTTTTTCGCGAATAGATTTTAAGATTATTTCGCTATCATGATTTTGAATAGCGCGGTCGATAAACTCGGCGATTTGATGCATTTCTGCTTCTTTCATGCCGCGAGTGGTGAGAGCTGGAGTCCCTAGGCGAATTCCCGAGGGATCCATGGGGGAACGCGGATCATCAGGGATCATGTTTTTGTTGACGGTAATACCAGCTACGTCAAGCGCGATCTGGGCTTGTTTGCCACTCACGCCTTGGCCGGTAACATCTATTAGCAGTAGATGGTTATCGGTGCCACCAAAACAAATTTTGTAATCACGTTTTTTAAATTCTTCTTCGAGAATTTTGGCATTGCGTTTAATTTGCGCAGCGTATTCTTTAAACGCTGGTTCGAGCGCTTCTTTAAAAGCCACAGCTTTGGCGGCAATATTATTTTCGTGGGGACCACCTTGCAAACCGGGAAAAACGGCTTTATCGATATCTTTAGCATATTTTTCTTTGCACATAATCATGCCACCACGCGGTCCGCGCAGGGTTTTGTGGGTGGTGGTGGTAACGACATCAAAGAGAGGAACGGGATTATTCATTTGTCCGCCAGCAATAAGCCCAGCGATGTGGGCGATGTCGGCCATAGTGATAGCGCCAACTTCGTCGGCGATGGCTTTTATTTGGGTATAATCAATTTCGCGCGAGTAGGCCGAGTAGCCGACCAGGATAATTTTTGGTTTATGGGTTATGGCCATTTCGCGCAGGTTGGCAAAATCAATTACACCTTCAGCAGTTGTTTTATAACGGATGAAATTAAAAATTTTGGCCATGGCAGTAACGGGGTGACCGTGGGTAAGGTGCCCGCCGTGGGATAAATCCATACCCAAGATGGTATCGCCAGGTTTCATAAGAGCAAAATATACCGCAATATTCGCAGGCGCGCCTGAGAGAGGTTGGACGTTTACATGTTCAGCGCCAAAAAGCAGTTTAGCGCGTTCAATGGCGAGACTTTCTACTTCGTCGATAAATTCGCAACCACCGTAATAACGCTTACCGATGTAACCTTCGGAATATTTGTTGGTCAAAACGGAGCCGAGTGCTTCAAGCACAGCGGGCGAGACGAAATTTTCGCTTGGGATCATTTCCAAGCCTTCTTCTTGGCGTTGTTTCTCTTTGAGAATAGCTGCTTGCACAGCTGGGTCAAAAGTTGAGAGGGTTTGATAGTTCATAAGTCAAAAAAATAATGAAAATAATTTTTTTCATTATTTAAATTCTAAAGATTCGTAAATCATAGGCTTAGATCTTTTAAAACCTGATAAACATTGGGAGCGCAGTCGTTTGGCAGGTTGTTGATAGGTAACCATTTCCATTCAGCGATGTCGTTGCCAGGTTTTATATCACCAATACGTTTTGCGAGATAGTGAATGAGAATAATTACCCGGCCATTCTGTGAAATCATGATTGGTTTGAGTGGTTTTATAATCTCAATTTTAATTCCCAATTCTTCTTTTACTTCGCGACAGCAGGTGTCTTCCAGGGTTTTGTCAAAATCTTCCACTTCGCCACCGGGAAACATCCAAGGGGTGATGCCAGAGGCTTTGGCTTCTTTGGTAAGAAGAACGCAGCCGTCTTCAATGATAACTGGGCCGGACGCAATAATAGAACCGACAGGGAGTTGCATAGGGATATTTTTAGACCTTTTAAGGGTAACATGCGGAAAAGTCTTTGACAAGACAAGGCGGGTATTTCGAGTTCTTGCTCCGGTCGTTTTAAAATCGGGAAGAAAGAACTATTTCTTGTTGGCGGACGGGTTGGTTTTTTTGGGAATATCCGGCATTGAACAAGAATGCGAGAGAGAACATGCTTGTAAAAAGTATTTTTTGCATAGAGTGTTTTAGGTATGTTTAATTGTAGACGTTATTAGGAATGTTTTTGTTACGAAGGCAGCGATAGTGAACTCCTCTTTGTAGGGTTGATTTGATTACACTCCTATGATACAAAATTTTTCTCGACAAAACAAATAGAGTATATTATTGTGTTAGTGTTGTGCGTCTTGATGAGTAAATGGTTGCTTTTTACACTTAAATACCTTTGGTCAGTTGGGTGTGTTTAATAAATAAATGTATATTCGACGAGCAATTTTTTGATTAGGTTACAAATACAAAAAAATTTATATATGGATTTAAAGAAAACAGTTTTATTTCCGAGTGGTTTTTTGTGGGGTGCGGCAACAGCCGCTCATCAGGTAGAGGGGGGCAATTATAACGACTGGAGTGTGTGGGAAGAAAAAAATGCCGAACGGCTGGCCAAAAATGCCGGGAAAAAATATAAAAACGTTCTTCTGACAGAACAAAATAAAATACAGGCAATGCAGCCGCGTAATTATATTTCCGGTCTGGCCTGTAATCATTATCGTTTGTACAACGAGGATTTTGATTTGGTGCAAACATTGGGTATTAAGGCCTATCGTTTTTCCGTAGAATGGTCGCGCGTTGAGCCTGAAGAAGGGAAATTTAGCACGGAGGTCCTTGAACATTATAAGCAGGTAATTACTGCCCTGAGGCGTCGTGGTATTGAGCCGTTTGTGACGCTTTGGCATTGGACTCTGCCAGTGTGGCTCGCTGATGAGGGTGGGTGGCAGTATTCGCGCGCCATTGCCTGTTTCACCAGATTCGTGCACAAAGTGGTGGACTATCTTGGGGAGAGTGTGAATTTTTGGATCACGCTTAATGAGCCGCAGGTTTATGTTGGTATGCCGTATTTTATAGATCAACCACCAACGGTGAAAAAAGGTATTATTTCTTACCTCAGAAATCGTCATCAGCTTATCCTAGCTCATAAAGCGGCTTATCAAGCGATTAAGAAGATTAGTCCTCAGGCTCAGGTAGGTATTGCCAACCATAGTGCCTATTTTGAAGGGTATAAACATACTTTTTTGAATAGGGTAATTGTTCGCATGGTTGCCTGGTGGGCAAATAGGTATTTTTTAAACCGGATAAGACGGTATCAAGATTTTATCGGTCTTAACTACTATTTTCATCAACGAATGGATGGGTTGAAAGTGAAAAATGAGAATAAAAAAGTTTCAGATTTGGGTTGGGAACTTTTTCCGGAAGGACTCTATCATGTTGTGAAAGAGCTGCAGGGTTTTCATAAGCCGGTGTATATTACCGAGCATGGGTTGGCTGACGGGGGTGATAAGCATCGTAGCTGGTATTTGCGCGAAAGTTTGATGTTTCTGCGCCAAGCCATGGATGAAGGGGTGGATGTCAGGGGGTATTTTCATTGGTCGCTCCTCGACAATTTTGAGTGGGCGGATGGTTTTTGGCCAAGGTTTGGATTGGTTGGTATTGATTATACGACGCAAACCAGAACGCCGCGACCCAGTGCGCAGGCGTATGCCAGAATAATTAAAAATAATGGCTTTAGTCTATGAATAATACCGTACCATTTTTTAGGAATTTACCTGATAATATGCATTGCTTCCAGGCCTGCTTAAAAATGGTTCTGAAATATTTTTTACCAACTCAAGATTTTTCGTGGGCTGAACTTGATGGTATAACCGGTAAGGAAAAAGATTGCTGGACATGGCCATTTGTGGGTTTAGCTTGGCTCACTCACAAAGGTTTTGAGGTGATAAATATTGACATGTTTTGTATACAAAGTTTTATTGAGCGGGGGGAAAAGTATATACTCGATTTTTATGGTCAAGAAGTAGGAAATGAACAGATCAAGTACAGTAATATTGCTCTTGAGAGAGAGCGGGCGGTCCAGTTTGCAAAGGTGGTGCGCACAGAGCTTCGTTTGCCCCAGTATGCTGATATTATGGCGTATTTGAATGAGGGATTCCTGATAATTGTGAATGTGAATGCGGAGGCACTTAATAAAGAAGACGGGTACACGGGTCATTTTATAGTCATTACTGGTTTTGAAGAGGATAGATTGTTTTATCATAATCCTGGTTTACCCGGAGCGCTGAATAACCAAATACGTTGGACAGATTTTGATCGCGCTTGGAGTTTTCCACAAGCGCAGGCCCGTAATCTTGTGGCAATAAAAAATAAATCACTCGCTTGTCGGTAGAAAGCTGGTTATGTGTTAAAATAAGAATTATTGAAGTTTATTTATGTGCATTGCATATGTCGGTATCTTTAAAATATTTTTTTCAAAGCCTGTTTGATAAAGCCGGTATTGTTATTAACGGCAGTAATCCCTGGGATATCCAGGTGCATGATGAGCGATTATACACACGAGTGCTTCAAGAAGGATCGCTTGGCCTGGGGGAATCTTATATGGATAAATGGTGGGATGCGGAGAGTCTGGATGAATTTTTTAATAAATTGCTGCGGGCTGAACTGGAAAAAAAGGTGAAACGGGATTGGGCATTTTTGTTGGAGGCGCTTCGAGCTCGTTTTGTTAATATGCAATCCAAAGGGCATGCGTTTGAAATTGCTGAAGCACACTATGATTTGGGCAATGATCTATACCAAGCCATGCTTGATAAGCGTTTGACGTATACCTGTGGCTACTACAAAGATGCAACCACGCTTGACGCAGCACAGGAGGCTAAACTTGATTTGGTTTGTCGTAAACTTAATTTACAAGAAGGTCAGCGAGTACTTGATATTGGCTGTGGTTGGGGAAGTTTTGCCAAATTTGCCGCCGAGCGCTATAAGGTAAGCGTGGTTGGAGTGACTGTTTCCAAAGAGCAAGCTGCTCTAGCTACCGAGCTTTGTCAGGGGCTTCCGGTAGATATTCGCCTTCAAGATTATCGTGATGTGTCTGAGACGTTCGACCACGTTGTTTCGCTGGGCATGTTTGAGCATGTGGGATACAAAAATTATCGAACCTGTATGCAGGTGGTAGAGCGATGTCTTAAGGATAAAGGGTTATTTTTATTACACACCATTGGCAGTAATACGACCGACACCACCACAGACCCATGGCTCAATAAATATATTTTTCCAAACTCGCTTATTCCTTCGGTTCAACAAATTGCCAAAAGTTCGGAAGGAATATTTGTGATGGAAGATTGGCATAATTTTAGTGTTTATTACGATAAAACGCTTTTGGCTTGGTTTGAAAATTTTGATCGTCATTTTCCGGCGCTCAAGCAAAAGTATGATGAACGGTTTTATCGCATGTGGAAATATTATTTGCTCTGCTGTGCCGGAACATTCCGGGCGCGTAAAAATCAATTGTGGCAAATTGTGTTTTCTAAAAAAGGAGTGCTGCAGGGGTATGATTCAGTGCGGTAATTATGATTTTTGAAGACGGTTCAGCGCGGCGGGGAAAAATAGTTTTGGCAGCGTTTGGTGTACTCTTACTCAGTGCCTTGGTTTTGTTTGTTTTTTGGGTAGCGAGTAGGATGATTCATCCGCCACTCAACAGTGTTATCAAACATCGGGTATAGAGAGTCGTAAATATCAAAAAAGACTGCGGAAATTACTATGGCTGGTGTTGATACAACGGTTTTTTATCGACAGTTTATGTATATTATCGCTTATCGGGCGTTTGTAGCCATTATTCGGGGTAAACGCCAAGGCTGGAATAAGCTCCAGCGTTCCGGGCGGTTGATGGTTTAAGATTCTTCGTGCAAGTTTGGGTCACTGTGTCTTGACAGGGGGCTGTTTTTAGGGTAGTTTAATTTTAATGCAATATTGTTGCATTAAAATTAAACATCGTAACTATGGAAAAATATGTGCCATTTGAGGCAAAAAATAGCTCTGCAGGAGAAAACAAACGGGAAAGAGGGTTGGTAATATCTTTTCCTACTCTTTGGCTGATTCTGATCGGACAGTTTGTAGTGAGTGCTCGAGCTGAAGCTGATGCGCCGTGGGAGCAGGCCGATTACCAGGAACATAAAAATCAAGCTCAGTCGGCGATAAGTAAACCTGATCATAAAGACAACGGCAGTGAACATGATCATAATTTTGAGGTAGCGGTTGGGCCACTTATTAACCTTAGTACTTTTATTGTTCCACCCCCACTGAAAGGCGGTTTGTTTTGGGGAGTGGGAGGATGGGCTCACGTGGCGGTGCAAACCCCACTTCGTTGTCTAAACATTGCGTTGGGTGGAGAAATAAGTTATTTGGGCCCAGGGAGTTATAGTGGAGGTATGCACCTAGGTCCGGAGTTTCATTGGGGTGAAACGTGGCATTTTTCTATTTCTCCTAGTTTTGTTTATCACGGTGGACGATTGCGATATGCGCCCGATGGCAAGCTGCTCAGTCAGCCAGAACAAGAACATGCTTTGGGCGGCGGGGTGGAAACCGCTTTGTTTAAACGTATTTTTCATAGTGGGGCAGTAGAAATAGGTTTAGGAATCCGAGTTGAAGGAAAAATACTTAAGGCATTAAAAGGGCATAGTTTTCCAGAAGCGGAAATCGTAGTGGCTCCAGGAGTAAATTTAGGTTTTTAATTTTTATCAGTATGTTACATAAAAGAATCATTATAGTTAGTTTAATGGGAGTGGTTGGTTTATTTTTGGCTGTGTCTTCTGTCCAGGCTTTTATTATCAGTCCGGCCAGCCCGGAAGTCGGTGGGGAGGAAGATTATAGCAGTTCGAAAGTTGAGACTTTTGTGGGTAATCGTCAGTTTCCGGCAGCCCCAATTATTCTTCCAACAACTAATATATCGCAGGTGCGGGTTTCTTTTCAGGCGTATGTGCCGCCACCAGCGCCGGTATTTTGGAATGCTGCCGTTCTTCCTGTTTATGCTGCTAATAAGATAAACTTTGCGACGTACGCTGATGAACGAGAAGGGTATATGGCTGTATATCCAAGTCGGGTTTATAAATCACACAGACCAATCGTTACCCGATTTTATCGGTAGTAAGTAGATTTGGTTGGAGAAAAATATCTCGTCTTTTTTATTGCGAGGTATTTTTTGTTTTGTGAAATTAAATTTTTACGAGTGGATTTATGGTGGTTTAACTTATAGAAAAATATTCAATTAATCAACTCACTCCTTATGGACGCTGTGCTTGGGTTATTGATTTTTTGTGAATAAAAAAAACTTCTTTGACTGTAAAAAGAAGTTTTTAATTGAAGCTATTTTTTCCTGCCCAGCCAGTAACTTGGGAATCTGACTAGGGGGAGTAATCTTATATGCAACTTAGTTGCATTTATATAGTACATGGGAAAGATGTTATTTGTCAATGGAAATTACATGTATTTATCCACACGTAGAAATAAAAAACTTCTTGCACTAACAAGAAGTTTTTTGGGGAGTATTTGGGCTTAGGAAATGTGACGTTTGCCGATAAGCTTGGTTTGCTTGCGAAGTTTGGCAGCAATCTTACTCTTTTTTTTAGTTTTCAGGGCCTGATGGAATCGGGCACGAAGTGCTGAATTCATAGAAGAAATTTAATATAAGAAAAAGTATACAACAAACTTGGTAAAAAAGCAAGCGCTGGGAATTAAGATGGGGTGGGGATTGGCTGTGAGCGGGGTTTGTGGGTTTTTGGCATTGCTTGGTAGGTAGGGTATACTGGTGGGTGGAATAAACAAGTGAAATAAAGGGGTAATATTTTGGTAGAGATAATTACTATTATGAAACAAAAAACTGCAATTGTGGTTGGGGCTGGGTTTGGCGGGCTGTCGGCGGCCGCTCTCCTCGCTAAAGATGGCTACACGGTTACGCTACTTGAAAAGAACGAAGGTCCCGGTGGACGAGCAAGAGTTTTTAAAGAAAGAGGTTTTACGTTTGACATGGGTCCGTCGTGGTACCTAATGCCAGATATTTTTGAGCGTTTTTTTGCGGAATTTGGAAAAACTGCAAGTGATTTTTATGCGCTGAAACGGCTTGACCCGGCGTATCGGGTTTTTTTTGATAAAGGTAACTTGGTGGATATAAGCGCTGAGCTTGAAAAAAATATGGCACTTTTTGAATCCATGGAACCAGGTGCGGCCCAGCAGTTTAAAAAATATTTGGCCAATTCCAGGTACCAATACGAAGTATCCGTACAGGATTTTTTGTATAAAGATTATAAGTCCGTATTTGAATTTTTGAGTTGGCGAATGTTAAAAGAAGGGAGGAAATTGCATGTATTTGATTCTTTAGATCATTATACCAAGCGATTTTTTAAAAATGAGAAAATCAGGAAAATTCTCGAATACAGTATGGTATTTTTGGGTGGTTCGCCAAAAAATACACCGGCAATTTATTCGCTGATGTCGCACATTGATTTTAATCTTGGGGTTTGGTATCCGGAAGGTGGAATTGGTCGGGTGGTGGAAGCTTTTGTGGAGTTGGGTTCGTCTTTGGGGGTAGAGTTTAAATATAACCAAGAAGTAACGAATTTGGCGGTAAAAGACGGTAAGGTAACTGAGGTAATAACCAAACAAGGAAGTTTTTCGGCCGATGTGGTGGTTATGAATGGGGATTATCATTTTGCGGAAACAAAACTCCTCGCACCCGAATATCAAACATATCCAGAAAATTACTGGCAGAAACGGACAATTGCGCCATCCGGATTTATTATTTACTTGGGACTTAGTAAAAAAATACCTCAACTGACTCATCACAACCTGTTTTTTGACCATGATTGGCAGCGGCATTTTGACAGTATTTTTGAGCGTCCAGAGTGGCCGGAATTTC
>CAYOFO010000036.1:0-13474 GCA_964403325.1 uncultured Gammaproteobacteria bacterium
ACCAAATCAAGGTAGGCTATTTTATTTTTCCAGGCAATATTATCAGTCGGAAAAATACCTTGCTCTTTGGGCCAGACACGAAATTCTACGTTATTTCCGAACGCCTTAATTTGTTTTTTGTATTCATCAAGACTATTGTCAGCACACACAATATCTCGACTACTGGCTTTGGGAAAAGAAAAAAAGGTAAACTCCGGGATTGCCCGAAGCAAATTCTCTGGAGAAAAAATAGTTAGTAATTCAAAATTTTCTTGCTGTTGCTCGAAATCTTTTTTTATTTCCTCATAGAGTGTTTTTATTCCTTCTATGCCGTCGAAAAAACGTACTTTTGTTTTTTGGATTTTCCCTATTTGCAAAGCATTAAATTCGCTGGCAGTTTGCAGCAAACCTTTCTCTATGCGATCAAGTTCTTTTTTCTGACGCGACACAAACGCCATGAGGCCAGCATGATCAACACTTTCATATATTTTTATTTTTCCTTCTTTTACTTCATTTACCAAGCCTTTCTGCACCAGAATATCTATAATATCGTAAACATGTGTACGGGTAATTTTAGCTACCCTGGCGATCTCGGCAATAGTTGACTTTCCGAGCTTTACTAAAGCCAAAAAAATAGCGGTTTCTTTCTCATTTAAATGAAGTTGCGCTAGCAGGGTAGCTAAAGACATATTTCTATTTTGTAAATTATTTACGACATTTTAATTATAATATACATTTTTATATTTGTAAATAGATAAATATTTGTATATAATACTTTACAAATATATTAAAGTGTGGTATAGTGTTTCGTTAAACTTAATTTAAAAATTTTATATGAACAGACAACATCCTTTGGCCAAAGAATATCGCGTAAAACCGTCCCCTGAATCACGTCTTTTTCCGGAACACCCCAAGCAGTCTTTTACCACAGAGTATAGATGCGGTGCTAAACGATACTACGGTCCTTTCCCCTGGGACATTTGTGAGCAACGAGATCGAGAAGCTCAGCACCATCCTTTTAACGCACGACCCAGAACCAGCCGCGACCCCTATGTTTGGGAGCAGAGCTTTACCGATGAAGGAATTTTAGGTTTTGAAGGAACTTTAAGAATGCGACTGGATAAGGTGCGCCCAACATGCGAAGAACTCTGGTCCGGGCTGCTCTACGAACTCATACCACCACTCCGACACCTCTCCTCCCACGACACCCAAAAAAGAATTTCAAGCAATATTTTGCAAGAGATCATGAACGTGCTTGGACGAAGGGAGGAAGGGGAAGAAAAAGACTGTAAATTCTTTGATGCTTGTATTCTGATACTCATGGACCTTGTTCGGGCTGTGCCAGAACTCTTAAAAAGAGATCAATATATTCAAGGTGTGTATCGGGATAGCCCCACTTTTCAAGTACTCGATTTTTGTAAGGATCCAAATTTTATATATGATGAAAAAAAATACAGCACTCCGCTGTTTACGCTCGACTACTCCGCCGACCATCGGCAAGAGTTTTTGGATGGAATATTTTCCTGGGATATCTTCGGGAGGAATCGGCATACCAAACAAGATGAGCGCTATAGTCCCGACTTTCATCTTGATTACCCCAGGTATGATTTTGCCAAAAAGCGCGAAGAGGTAACTGACGAAGAAATTATGGCCCAATTTCGACAAGAAATACAGCAAAAAATAAAACTCTTGAAAGAAAGCAAACGCCGCGAACACTCGACGATCCGTACCCGATTTACCATAGGCGGCGCGCAGTTTGAGGCTGCAGGCTTCTTACAAAGTGGTGAGGACCGTGTTGATCTTAAAGAAATATTCAAACGTTGCGAAAAAGATAGCCCGGCAATCAACACTAAAGAAGATCTGAAACTCATCTGGAAAAATCGAAAGCAATTGCCTGCTGAGCTAAGAGGATACGTACTAATCACGAAGTGTCCGGCTGATCGTCGTGGCACTCAAGACGTTGCTGCCCTAGCTTGGGGAGAAAGTCGTAATGCAGAAAATAATGAGGAAGGTGGGGATGATTGGCAAAAAAGTTCATACTTTGCTACGAGCTATAATGGCATCCAGCCCAAACATTATCTCGTAATCCGTCGTATCCACAGCCCTCCTGACTCTATCCAAGCTTAGAGCTATGTCTCAAAACTCAATAAACATTTTAACTATGGAAGCTCCTAATTATTTTAAAGATTGTACTAACAAAAATGTACTCATCAACTGGGCTGAAGCCAAAGAAGTACGTCGACTTGGTATGTTTGAAGTCCATATTGCCGCATCAAAAACTGAACTCACGCGACAAACAAAACTTCTTGAATCACTCCGAGCCGCTGGATTTATTAAAAATAAATATTTTATTGACATATTCAATCTCGCAGGCAACCCCCTCACCGGGCATGATTTAAAAGGTCGGGGCCCAGGTACTATGTCGACCATGTATGTACGGACAATAGAGGAAGCTGCGAGCTCGGCTCGACTGGGCATGCAGATTCTCCGGGAACACAACATCGATGGTAATTTTGAAATTGAACAGGTGCTTTCTCCGGACATAAAAGGGTACGATGAAAAAGGTATTAAAAAAATACATCGCGACCTGGCTGAATTTAAAGAACCAAAAGAAGTACCCAGATACGAAAACCATGTTGTATGGTCGGGAAGACGAACCGAGCTACCTACTTTCGATAAAATTGACCGACTGCTTCGTAATGAAAGTATTGGCTCAGCGCATCAAATTGTGGAATTTTCCGAGCAGCCAAACCCCGGCGATTCCGACAAAGTAACCCGCGTAGCCACCACCTATTTTGTTCCTATTCCCGGTGGCGTAATAAGCGGTCACGAAGGCGTTATTAGCTTATCTGACTGCTATATGCAGCCTCGTGTACGAGAAAGATTGGGCTATGAATACTTATTGCAAGAGCAAGTAATCTTTGTGGGCGAGCCACGCTAAATCTTCATTAAAATTCCTGCTCAAAAGCAGGAATTTTAATTTACGAAATCTTGTCCATCTCACCCCAATTTTTACCTTGCTTCAATTCCACTTTCACCGGCACTTTCAGCTTTACCACTTGTTCCAAGATTTCTTTTATAATAGGGGATACAGCACCTATTTGGTCTGTCTTTACCTCAAACACCAACTCATCATGTACTTGGAGCAAAAGCTGTATACCATAATCTTTTAACTTGGGCTGCACGTTTATCATGCCGAGCTTGATCATATCTGCCTCAGTGCCTTGAATAGGATGGTTGATGGCCATACGCTCGGCGGCGCTGCGCACTTGAAAATTGGGAGCAAGTAAATCTGGTAAATAACGACGTCGACCAAACAGTGTTTCGGTGTAACCGAGTTTTTTACCGATCTCAATCGTTTCTTCCAAATATTTTTTGAGCCCAGAAAATTCTGTAAAATACTGTTCGATAAACGCTTTGGCGGTCGCCGCCGAAATTTTGGCGCGCCAACTGAGACCATATGTTCCCATGCCATACAGCACACCAAAATTGATTTCTTTGGCCGCGTAGCGCATCTCGCGTGTTACTTGATCGAGCGGCACATGGTTAATGGCGGCGGCGGTCGCAGTATGAATATCAAGATCTTGCTCAAAAATCTCAATCATTTTCTTATCACCCGCGAGTGCTGCCGCGATCCGCAGTTCAAGTTGGGAATAATCCGCACTCAGGAGCACATTTCCAGGCTCAGCCACAAAAGCTTTGCGAATTTCCCGGCCCAAATCCGTACGCACCGGAATATTTTGCAAATTTGGGTCAGAGCTGGACAGGCGACCGGTTGCTGCCACGGTTTGGTTAAAACTGGTATGAAGTCGATTGGTTTTTTTATTTATTAAAGTTGGCAGAACATCGATATACGTGTTTTTGAGCTTAGCAAGTTCGCGATAACTTTCGATTTCATCGATAATAGGATGAACGCCACGCAATTTTTCGAGCTGCTCGGCCGCGGTTGAGAGTCCGGTTTTGCCTTTTTTAATTCCCTGCGCCGAGATTTTCATTTTTTCAAACAAAACTTCGCGCAGCTGGATAGGGGAGGCGATATTAAATTTCTCGCCACTCAGGTTATAAATGGTATCGGTAATAGTCGCAATCGACTGGTCAACCTCTGTGCCCAAATCTTTAAGTTTTTCTTTATCAATAGCAATGCCACACGCTTCCATTTCCGCAAGAATGGGAATAAGCGGGCACTCAATCTTCTGCATTATTTCGTCGCTCTTAGTCTCCCGGAGCTTGTTTTTCAAAAGAGGCGCGACTTCCAAGACCAATGTAAGTTCTTGGGCTAGCACAGCTTTATTAACACCAAACAATGTCCCGGTTTGCGCTTCTGGCAAATGTTCTTCGCCTAAAAATTGGGCAATGATGGCGCGCGCATCATATACTTTTTCTCCGGACTGGAGCAGATAGCTTGCAATCATTACATCAAACAAGGTGTTGTGAACCACAATTTTAAGCGCATCAGTGGTTTTGAGCACCTGCTTTACATCATGCCCGATGAGTTCGATACTAGAATCCGCAAAAATTTCTGCCCAAGCATGGAGTTGCTGAGGGGGAAAGAAAAGCGCTTTTTGCCCGACCACCACCAAAACTCCTTCGGTGCCCCTGGCACTACGCACGACCTGGCAGCCAAAAAATTTCTGCTTTTGAGCAGCTTCTTTAAGCTGTTCTACAATCTCTGATGCAGGATGTTCTTCGAGTTCTACTTTTTTGGCTTTCGGAGTTGCTGGAGATTTTTTCTGCGTTTGGTTCGCGGAGCGGGGGATGCGTTTTAAGAGCGAGCTAAATTCAAACCGATCAAATATTTTTATTACTTCTTCAGTCGGAACACTATTAAACGCCGATTTGGCAAGAGTAAAATCTACTTCCGGCACATGGCAGTCGATAGTGGCGAGAAACTTGCTCATTTGCGCACTCTCTTCGCCACTCATAAGTTTGGCTACTACACCTGGTTTCATTTCAGCCTTAATGCGTGAATCTGGCTGTTTTAAATCCACATAAATTTTTTCGAGGCTGCCAAACTTTTGGATCAGCTCAGTCGCAGTTTTTTCGCCAATACCCGGCACGCCTGGAATATTATCGGAAGTATCGCCGCGCAGAGATTTGTAATCAACAATATACTCCGGACCAAATCCATAGCGCTCTTGTACTTTGGCCGGGTCATAAATCACTACATCGTTAAGCCCCATCCGCAACGTGTACACTTTCACATGGTCGGTAACCAGCTGCAGTGTATCCATATCACCGGAAACAACGTATGTTTCCACCAATTCACCATTTACCTTTTCTTGTTGCGCACAAGTCGCAATGGTTCCAATGACATCGTCGGCTTCATAACCTTTTTTTTCAAAAATCGGAATTTTAAAAGCTTCAACTAATTCGTGTACTAAAGGAATCTGGTCGTAGAGCGCTTGGTCGGCTTTCACACGTTTGGCTTTGTAGCCATCAAATTTTTCGTGGCGAAACGTGCCGCCCGACATATCGAAGGTTACCGCCACGTATTCGGGATTCAGATCTTTTAAGACACGCAGCAGCATAGAGGCAAACCCGTACACGGCGTTTACCATGATACCGTCTTTGGTAGTAAGTGGCGGAATGGCATGGTAGGCCCGGTGGATAATGGCATTGCCATCAAAAATAACAAGTTTCATAGAAAGTAAGTATAATGAAACTTAGTTTTTAAAGCAATAAACACATAAAACAAGAGCCATCAAATTGTTTGCCAAATATGACTTGGGCGAGTAAGCTATAGATCATTCGCTTTCCGAGCATTTTTAATCTGTTAACTTATGCCAGAACAACCGGCCATTATTTCAGAAACTCAGCCAAAATTTGCAAATAAAACGGAGTACTTCGCTAACCTTATTCTGAAGTATTACCCTGAGATGAAATTTTTATTGCAACAAGGTAAGTTAACGAGACGAAACAGCAACAATGAACTATCGAACGATACTTCACAAAATTGGTCAAACGTAATCGAACATTGTCTGGTAGAAGTGGCGGCGGCTGAAGCATTTGCTCTCGCGCTTAAACTAAACCTGGAGGAAACCAGGCGACTTTGCCAAGCTGCCGCTCTACACGACTGGGATAAACGCTTAGAAATTCGAGGAAGTAAAGACTTTTCTGAAACTGAAAAAGAGTTAGCTGCCACAATGTTAACGGCAATGAAACCTGATATGGAAATATTGAGCTCAACTCATGCTGAATTTCTCGAACACTGGATAAATGACCAACCGCGTTCGTTTCTGCAAAAATTGTTTTGCTATATCGATAATATTTGCGAAGGCAGCAACATTACATCACCCGCCACACGCCTCAGGGCAACGGCCGAACGCCAAAAGAAATTAGCCAATTCCCAAGAATGGAGTCAAAAAGTGAGACAAAAACTAGTTTCAACCGGAAAACTAACCTCTAATAACGCTACAACCGTTAATTATTTCGATGGGCAGTTAGCTGCGCAAGAAGAATTTGCTGAAGAGTTGTTTAAAAAATTGGTTGATGGTGGTCACCCGCTTGAATCACCCGGGGCTATTCCTAACTTTATCAAGAACGCTATTGAAAAAAACTATTTGCCGCAAAAACCCTAATTTGTTGTGCGTATACAAAAACTTAGTTTTTAAAGCAATAAACACGGCTCGAGACCGTGTTTATTAAATACTGAACCACTTTCAGCAAAATTATATAAAATAAAATTTTGTTAATCCTAATTTTTTTGCCAAATACGCCTTGGTTTAAAGGTCTCCGTCAAACCTTACTCCTGGTATAAAGCTTTATAGAAAAAAATTTTATGAGATGATTTTACAAAATTTTATTTTTTTCTGGCTCTGCCAATCTGCGCGCTATGTTTACTATCATGTCCAGATCTTCAGATTTTCTGTCTTTCTCTTTACGCAAATAACCGGCAAACAACTCTCTTAATTGAAAATTAAAGAGTTGATTCATTTCATTACCATGTGGTATCCGACTCAGTAAAAAATCCGGCATGTCGGAAACTATTTCCCCCAAACCTTGGGTTAACTGCTGTACCCGATCCCGCAAAGAAACCAAAACGGGAGAAGTTTTTATCAATGCACTGCCATTCAATTGACTTTGTTGCGCCAAAAAATTTGTGATGAGATAAGCGCAGCGCACTTGTAATAAAAATTTCTTAAAGGAAAACACCGTCACAGACTCCTCTTCTGTAATTGATTTGTAGAAGGGTTCGGTTTCGGTTTCACTCTCAGGAGTCTCATAGCCTTTCATAAAAGCTTGTAACTCTGCCGCTCCTTGCTCTATTTGTGCCAATAATTCTTGTATTTTTGTTCGTCCTCAACCGGCGCTTCCACAGCCTCTACCAATTGTGTATACCACTCTCTAAAGGCCGGCACGGTAATGGTTCCAATCTCTAATCTCGAATGCTGTTCTGGTGTTTTAGTCATATTCATTTAATATAAAAATAAATTTATTTGAATAAAGTTTCTAATAATAATTTTATGCCGTCTAATTCTACCCCTCTTTCAGTAACATGGTCGCTAAAGGCATTCGCAATCCCATTTTTTAAAACCACGTTCAATTCTGGTCCGTTGGGTATTTGGCTCACCAAAAAATCTGGCATCTTTCGCGTAAGGTTATCAAAGATATTTTCACCGGTTTGAGTTAATTCCTGAACACGCTGCCGAATGGGTTCAGGTGTTGGGACATCTGGAGGCAAAACAAATAACCTTAAAAATTCTTCTACCCCCCAGGCTGCTTTTGTTTCAGACAAAAATCCTTGTACCACCGCCATCTGTTCCGCACAACTTTCTTTGTTTCTTACTACCTCCGATACCACATACGGTGGCGTCCATTGGTCTTTTATTTTACACGAATCCACGTCGTCCCCAATCCTTTGCACTGCGTGCTCCACTCGCGACAAAGCTGCTGCCACTAAATCCCAATTTTTAACTCGCCGTTCTTCGTCCAGATTATCATAAAGCTCTACTAAAATCTCGCTTAGATAGATACCTGACGGCTCTTTTTCTCTTGGTTCTTGAGGCTTAGTTTCTCTTGGTTGCATATACTTTGATATGTAAATTAAAATTCTAATCTTGAGCTAACCGGCGAAAAAATTCCGCCGCCGCGGTCAAACTGTCCGTCGCCGGTTGTTCAATAGCCTGCAAGTAAATTGCATACGGATTCACAATTTCAGCAAACTGAGAAACGCTCGTACCAACCAGTTCTTGAATCCTGAGGGCGATATTTTCCCACTGTACCAGCAAAGCTGCTCGCTCTGCCTCTTGTGTTGTGGCCGCACCAGTTTCAGATATACCCAGTTTATTACTTTCAGCCCGCAAACGAAGGATTTTTCGCCCTTCTTCAAATAAGTCTGCAAACGGCAGTTCTGCTTTAGGGAGCGTTTCCCAAGCTTCTAGGCGCGCCAACAGATGCACCGCCTCACTTCGTAATACCCCAACCCGCTCATCAGAATAATAGTGTTCTGTTGATCTAGACCCATTTGTTTCAGCTATCATATAATGAAGTTAGATTAAAGCACAGCTAGTATAGGCATACTTATCACCTCTGTCAATTTTAAAATTTAAATTGTTAATAGTCGCAATTTAGGTTGAAATTAAGGTTTTTCCACTCCTGTTAGAGGAATATTGTGCTCTATTTTAGTAAACATCCTTTTTTTGTTTTTATTGAGCACGCCCACCAACTCCCCCAACTCACTTCTGCTTATTTTTGGTAAATTATCATAAGACAATCTTTTTTGCACCACTTCAATCACCGCCTCCATTAATTGACCCACTCTTTCGCGGGTAATTCCCAGCTCTTTCGCCAGTTCCAGACGATCTTTTCTTTCAAAAACAGCATTTAAAATAATTTTTTGCCGTTCGTTCAAAGTTTCACACACCTTTTGCAACTCGCACCACATCCTTTTTTTCTATTTTAAAAGAATAACAAGCTAAAAATTTCTGGCCGCCAAATTCCTCTGCCAAATGTAAAGCAATTTTACCTTTTGCAATAGCGATCCTAATAATGAGCAAAATTTTTCCTATTAGCCGTTCAAAATCTTCAATTTCAATCCTTTTCTCTCTGCAAGTAATGGCTCATACTTTGGTTTCCCTTCCCACATAATCTATGTATACATATTTTATAAAAAACTCTATAATAGAGGCGCCTAATTTTTGCAAAAAACGTATCAATATATATGATATATGAAAATTTTAACCCTTCTCTGTTGCGTTCTTTTATTAGGTGGCTGCAGCGTAAAAACATTTCCCGCCATAGGTTCCAAAAAAACTGAAGATCGCCAAACGACACCACATGAACTCAAGATTTCCACGGATACCAACTCTTTTTCCGACTCACGCTTTAGTTTTACTTTTACTTACCCAAAAAATTTGCAGTATTTTATATTCGAAAACGAATTTTTTCTCAATCCCGATCACACCATTCCAACCATAGCCTTCTACGAAGGAAACTACGCTGGCAGTAACATTATTATTTCAGAGCCAGCCAACCTTCCGCCCTCTTTTGATTTTAACGGACAACAAATTGAGGTATCACTTCAACAGACCACCAACGATCCACTAACGACTTTAAACTACAGACTCTTAAGAAGTTGTGAGCTCAAAGCGCTTATTAAGGACAAAAAGTGTGTCCCCATTCCACACAGTGGCAAAATACTTGTTTATTGGGAAAGAGGCAATCTAAATCCTGACTTGGAAAAATTTATCAGAAAAACCAGTAAAACCGGTCTTATTGAAGCTTTTTTTACCCCCGATGACGAAACAAAAGTGATCAAGATAGTGGACACTCTTATTCAAAATTTTCAGTTCAAACCATAGGTGACCCCCCCAATAAATTTACTTTTTGCCACCCACAAACTTCCTTGTCTGGAGTTTGGCTCACCCTAATGAATCTTTGTTTAAAAAAGAGTTTTCAAACATCTTTACCCGCTCATCCAGCCAAACATGCTGCGGTTTTAAGGGGCGTTTCAATACAATCCCTTCTAGCGTCGTGGCGCGACTCAATGCCACATACAGCTGACCGGGAGAAAAAGTGCCGCTCCCCACATCAATCACTACTCGCTCAAATGTTTTGCCCTGACTTTTGTGAATGGTCACCGCCCAAGCGAGCTTAAGCGGGTACTGCTCAAACGACCCCACCGCTTCAGACTCAATGTGTTCAGCTTTTTTATCGAGTTTAAACTGATACATTTGCCAGCGATACGGCGTTACCATCTCCAACTCACCGTTGTCGAGGCAAACCGCAATCGCCCGCGGTTCATTTTCACCCATGCTTTCTACCCCCACCACCCGGCCAATTGTCCCGTTGTACCAGCGCCCGGCCGCATCATTATTGAGCATCATTACCTGCGAACCCACCTTAATATGGAGCTCGAGAGTAGTCGGCAAATGCTTTTCCTCGCAATTACCCTGCAGCTGGCCGCGAAAAAAATAATCATCCGTGGTCAGCTGTTCTAATTTCCGTTTATTTACCACTTCGGCCATCGCATTAGTAGTAGTAAGGTACACATATAAGGCGCCCGGCAACGGGTCAAATTCCGGATCGAGCCGGGCATTAAGGCACGCGAATTCAGACGCGCCAGCAGTATTATCACGAATACTGTTGAGCAAACTAATGAAAGCTTGATTGTTTTGCCGATATACTTTGGTGAGTTCTATTTTTTGCAACTGAAACGGATGTTCTTCGGGCAAAAGTGAACGCTGTCGCGCTGCAAAAACATGGGCCGCAAAAAAATATGGACTGCTATAGTGCTGCCTAAATAAAGCCGTATCGTTCGCCGATACTACAGGCGGCAGCTGATACAAATCCCCAATAAACACCATTTGCACACCACCAAAAGGTCGGCCGGGTTGCGGACCATGCCAACGCAAAAAAATATCTACGCAATCCAGCAAATCAGCGCGTACCATAGAAATCTCATCAATCACAATGGTTTCGAGTCGCTTAAACACCGGGTCGGCCACTGGATCAATTTTCATTTTTTTTACTTTTTGCGGCGTTACATCCGGTTTAAAATGAAAAAAAGAATGGATCGTTTGCCCATTCACGTTCACAGCTGCCACTCCGGTCGGCGCCAATACCACCACGTTTTTCTGCGTCTGCGCCCGAAAATGGGTCAGGAGCGTTGATTTTCCCGTCCCTGCGCGCCCGGTCACAAAAACATGCTCGCGCGTATTTTCGAGCCAATGAAGGGCGCGTGTAAATTGCTCGTTTTGTTCCAACACTATTTTCTTTTTTTGTTTCATACAAAAACAACAGGCTTGTCAAAATTTATTCCAAGCTCGTTTTTTTCTCCTTTATAACTACTGCTCTTTGCTTAATACCAATGCTTCTATAGCTTCAAAGGCCTGCTGTCGCGCTGCTTTAGCGGCATCGCCCGTCAAAGCCTCCCTGCGATATTGTCCAGCCAATTGCCCAATTAAGCGTTCCAATACTATATCTATTTCAGACTGTTTGCTTTCATTCCACCCAAATATTTCAAACCTCGCTTCTTCTGACTCGGCAAAACCTGGGTGAGTACTTGCTCTAAGAGCGCTACCGCTACCAACATCCCGATCTTGAGCCTCCTGCAAATATTGCGGATTTACCACTTGATCTATCAAACCACGCAGCTTTTTCTCTTCTTCGGAAGAAAGTTCTTTTGCGTCCGGTTGAAACTTTACGTATTCTGACATAAAAATGAATCTTAAAAAATAAAAAAGGTTTGATAGCCGATTTCCATTATATATTACGTCGTAACAACCCAGCTACCTCAGCCAATTCTGCCGGCACACTTTCGGCCCGGGAACCCGGGCGGTACAAAAACTGTCTTGGTTCATACTCATAAATCCCGGTGTCACCATTTTTGCGTGGCACCACATGAACATGCAGATGGGGGACAGTTTGCCCGGCTTCCGCTCCCTCGTTCCAAGCAACATTGAATCCGGTTGCACCAAGCGTTGTACACAATGCTGTTTTTATTTTTTCAATCGTAATTTTTACAGCCTGCCACTCCGCCGCAGCGAGTTCGTCAATTTTACTTACATGGCGAACCGGCGTTACTAATACATGCCCCGGCACGATCGGCGTGTTGGTCAAAAATACTTGGATTATTTCATCTTTCATTATAGTTCGACCGCTTAAATCTAGGTCACAAAAACTACAAACTGCTTTTGGCATATTATTTTTATAAACATCGAATACTTGAAAAATATCTTATTGTGTGTTAAAAATAACACTGACTTTTAAAAAAATCAAACGGTCGGATAGCCAAGCAGTAAGGCAGTGGTCTGCAAAACCGCTATGCACGGGTGCAATTCCCGTTCCGACCTCACGAGATTTTCCCCTTTCTCGAAAAAACCCTTGTTATTAAAACAAGGGTTTTTGTTTTAGCGGACATACCCGAGTGGGTTTACCCGCGTCCCATTCACAATAACTTCAAAATGCACATGAATGCCGGTGCGGCCGCGAACATTGCCCGTATTTCCCATCAATGCAATCACCTGGCCGGTATCAACATGTTGCCCGGCTTCCACCAAAAGTTTCGAATGATGCCCGTAAAGAGTTTTAACACCATTACCATGGTTAATTACCACGTAACAACCATAACCCCCATTCCAACCACATTGCGCTTTTTCCACAATACCAGCTTTGACAGCATAGCTAGGCGTCTGGAAAGGCCCGGCAATATCGAGCGCCGGATGCACCCAACTAAAGTACTGTGTAATGGCGTGCGAACCAGACGGCCACACAAAACCTGAGGCTTGCGGGGTTTGCTTCGAACTCCCCGGCAAAGCCACGCGGGATAAAATAGCAGCATTGGTACTTTTAGGAGTGGTAATTTTAGCCAAAGCGCGCTGTTCGGGCTTAATACCATCCGGCACCATGATCCGTTCGCCGAGCACCAAATCCGAACCATCGCCTTTAAGACGATTAAAACTGACAATATCCTCCGCATCGGCCTCATAAAGCTTGGCTATCTTACTTAAAGTATCGCCTTTTTTTACTGTATGCATCACCCCGGTCGTGGGCGGAATGCGCAGCACTGCCCCCAAACGCAAAATTGAACGTACCGTTAAATTATTTTCCCACAAAATTGTGGCCACACTGACTCCAAACTGGTCGGCGACCGCACTTAAAGAATCCCCCTCTTCGACCACATACTCTTCTACTTCGGCAGACGGACCACCAAAATTTCCTCCGTTTATAAAACTGGGTTTTATGACTGCTTGTCCGCCGGCAAAAACACCTGAATATTCCCGTCTTTTTGGTACAGCTTGGCCCATTGTTAAGGGAAATTCATGCGACACCACACCCGTGGTACGATCTGGTACCACTGTGCCTGCATCTTCGGTGACCAAATGTATCTCTTCAAGCTCACCCTCATTTTGCCCTGGATTAATTAACTGAAAAGCCAGGGTTTTTTGCCCCGGAATAAAAGTATCCTGTTTTGTATAAAAACGACTTTGTGGCCAAGCAAAAAATACAAGCAATCCAATGGCAAGAAACTGCCAAGCGTCGCGCCGTCCTAACC
>CAYOFO010000037.1:0-12981 GCA_964403325.1 uncultured Gammaproteobacteria bacterium
TAGCAACCCAGCCAACGAGACCGCCAAAAATAAGCCATAAAATTATACCCATATAATAAATATTTAGAAGTAAAACATTCGACCTTTAAAAACAAACTCTTTTAACTATAGGACGCATAACAAATTCTGGCAAGAGATAAAAGCAAAGTTATCCACCTCAAAAATATTAGCCTATTCATTACCAAAAAATGTATTGAGTTGCTGGGTAACACGCACAAACGTGGTACGCTTAGGTAATTCTTTTAAATTTTTGGCTCCAGTATACGTACAGGCCGAACGCAAACCACCCAGTATACTGTTAAGAGTTTCTTTCACGTCGCCTTTGTACGGTACTTTTACCACTTTACCTTCACTGGCACGGTACTCGGCGACACCACCAGCGTGTTTATTCATGGCGGTTTTACTACTCATGCCATAAAAAACCATATATTTTTTTCCATCTTCCTCAATGAGTTCCGCCTCTGCCTGATCGTGACCAGCGAGCATTCCCCCGAGCATTACAAAATCCGCACCTGCACCATATGCTTTTGCCAAATCTCCTGGCACAGTACAGCCACCATCTGCACAGATAAGACCTTTAAGCCCATGAGCGGCATCGGCACATTCTATAATTGCTGAAAGCTGAGGATAACCGACTCCGGTCATTTTGCGGGTGGTACAAACACTTCCTGGACCAATTCCGACCTTTACCACGTCTGCTCCATTTAAAATGAGCTGCTCGGCCATTTCACCAGTTACTACGTTTCCAGCCATAATGGTTACTTCTGGTAATTTGCTCCGCATTTTTTTGACAAACTCAACAAACGGCTCAGAGTATCCGTTGGCGACGTCAATACAAATCTTATTAAGAACACCAGGCGCTTGTTTAAGAAATTCCGTGAGTTTATCTTCATCGTGCTGGGTAACGCCCATGCTGTACCACACATCGGCATTGCCGCGGTTTTGATACCACTCAATTAATTGTGGCACACTATAATGCTTGTGCAGAGCGGCAGTGATTCCCAAATTCATTTCGCTAAACGCCCGAGCCATAGCAAAAGTACCAACATTATCCATATTTGCTGCAATAATCGGCACCCCTTCATAGGTCTGATCACTCCAACGAAAAGTATATGAACGACTGAGATTAACTTCTTTACGGCTCGCGAGCGTGGAACGTTTGGGTCGAATAAGAACATCCTTAAAATCCAGCTTAACATCTTCTTCAATACGCATATGTTTTTAATAATTACCTTCTCATTTTTCTCATGAAATGAGAAATGGATAAAAATTTTCCCGAGATACTATAGAAGGTAATGAAAATTTTGGCAAGAATCTCTGGCAACTCTCTTGCACACATTTCGTAAATCTTATTTGCCAACAAAAAAATATTAACGTTTAGGCCTAGAAATAATTCTCATTATTCTAAAAAAAGGATAAAATTTCTTAAGACCATTTTGCGGGTTAAGCCTTAGAATGACTTCAAAATTTGATCTACCAAAAACAACCCGAAACCGCAACAAATCTTTCTGATCTTCAAGATTTGTATACTGATTTACAAGAAACGCACCAGCAGCAAGATGCTTACCCTCCAACCTTTTTAAAAGTTGAGCCAACCGCTTATATATTTCGTCCTTCGTTATTTCCGTCTCAGAAAAACGTTTCGAAAATATTTCAAACAAATCCAATAATTCTCCTTCTTGCGCAATTTCAACTAAGGCTGCAGTTTCAGAAGTATTTTTTGCAGGAAGATTTTCAGCTTCAAATATTCTAGCAGGCAGGGATTCTGAAACCATAACAGACACTAAGCATTTTTTCTTTTAAAAATTTTTAAAATGCCTTCAAAAAAGCCAATCTTTTGAAGAATGTTATTGAGCCAGCCGGAAGTAATACAATAATACGTCGCAAACGGCGCAGTATGGTGCACCTGATGGTGGTCGGGCGAGAGAATAATTCGCTTCTTTTGCAAGTAACCAACAATTTTTGGCGGGTTCGCGGTATGCGCCCATTTATGAAATTGGTTGGTGAGAAATATACCGATAAACAAAGTCATTGCCAGTTCACCTAATAAAAATACAAAAAACGAGCTCTTGAAATTAACCAAATGATAGAGTGGAATAAGGAAAAAAATTGATATCAGACAATTAGTGCCATTCACTTCGAGAAAACTGTGCCGAGTAATGGCTTTCTCGTCCACATGATGATTACGAAACGGATGAATAAAATTTGGACCAAAAAATGGCGTATTTTCACTCCCAAAGTTATCACCAAGGAAATGTACGAATCCGGAAAAAAAATCAGCTACTATATACCCTAATACCGGCGTAAGCACGGCCAGAAAAATATTTGTCACACCAAAACTTACCCTCCAAGCTTGTACTAAAGCTCGGCCAATAAGCAGGATATACAATAAAAATGCCCCGACACTAAGAAATTCAATAATCACAAAATATTTTGGACGCAAACGTTTGTCTCCTTCCATACAAAAATAAAAATGGTAATTGAAGCGCTGTTAGCATATCACGCTCTGCACCCTATGTCTAGTCGAGTTAACATTTAATACCCCTCCCACACACCTCAAACCCTCTTGTCAAAAAGAACTATATAATAAAAAAAGAGCTTTGAAAAGCTCTTTTTTTATTTAACCTGCTATTGGTACAACGGAGCGATTTCGTAGATGATATTAACATCTATTTCTACGTCCTTGCCGCCAGAGGCTACCTCCGGCCCGGACATCGTGAGCGCGTTGCCTACTATCATGCTGGCTTTACCATCGGCGTAGTACGGCATCGGTGACACACCACCTTCAAATTCATTATAGTTTACCAAAGCCACTACTCGTACACCCAGTGACTGAGCCAAATTACGAGCTTTCATTTTAGCGTCAGCAATGGCTTTTTCACGTGCTTGAGCTTTAATAGTTTCTGGGTTGTTAATGGAATAATTAACTCCACCAACCTGATTGGCGCCATATTTGCCGGCAAGAGCAAGCACATCACTGACTTTGTTCCGGTCACGAATTTTGATAGTTACACTATTGGTGGCCGAATAATCCTTAATTTCTTGACCTTTACCTTCGGTAAAGACATAATTCGGGGCAATCGAATAATTGGACTGCACATCGGCGTCAGCTACTCCCAAAGACTTAACATCACGCAATAATGGATCCATTACCTTTTTGTTTGCTGCTTGTACCGAGGCAATATCTTTGCCACTATTGGTATAGCTAATGGTCGTTACAGCCGTATCATTCCCAGCTGTCACTTTACCAATACCGGTCACGCTTATAGTTCGCTCAGCGCGATCGGCCAAGCCAATCATATCATACTGGCGTAAACTATTGCGGATCAAAGCACCCAGAAAAAATATACCATAAACCAACAGCACACAGACCAAAGTCAGTAATATTTTTTTACCAAAATCACCACCGCTATCACACCAACCGCTCCAGCAAGTATGGTTTTTATTCATATATATTTTTTCCCCCATTTTCTCGGGCTCCATGGTCATAGAACTAACTTTAGGTATTGGCATACGAAAAGAAATTTAAGAGTCTTGAATACAAGACTAAATGAATAAAATGTCTAAACACATTATACCACAATTATCTTCTTCGTTCTAATACGAAAAACCGGCATGCCATAAAACAACCAACTTTCTACACTGCTTTTACAACTAAAGAGCAGCTAAGACAAAAAGAATCAAAATCTTTGCTGAGAAACCTGAAAAATCTTGTCGCGTGACAGTATTCTGATGAGAGCAGAGCCGTGCCAAAAATTTTCAAGACCTCGTATTTAATTACAGCTACCCTGATAACAGATTTCTTGACCACCAAATGAGACAATTATCTTCTACTCACCGCACGGATACCGGGCATGATTTTACCGCATAAAAAATCTAACATAGCACCACCGCCCGTAGAAACAAATGATACTTTGCTGAGCAATTTTTGTTGGCGCAGCACCTCTACTGTTTCGCCGCCACCAGCGAGCGTAAGCGCTTGCGGCAAACGAGCCATCGTCTCTACTACAGCCATAGTACCTTGTTGATACGCGGTTTCTTCAAAAAATCCCATAGCCCCATTCCACAACACTGTTCGAGCCTGAGAGAGTATTTTTTTATACAAGCCTATTGTCTCAGGGCCAATATCAAAAATCGCCTCATGCCTTGGCAATTTCATATGCTCATCAAATTTTTGCAGAGAAATATCCTGTCCATTTGGTAAGCCAACGAACCCGTCTATCGGTAAAATTATTTTCTTGTTGCTAAGTAAAGTGTGCCACGAAGCCGGCCAAGGCTCCGACACTCCATTTTTTTGTCTACCTACTCCCCTTTGCGCCCAAAAACTGTTGGCAAGGGCTCCACCTAGTAATACGACCTGCGCCAAAGGCAGAAGTTTTTTTAAAACCGGAATCTTTGTTTCAAGTTTTACTCCGCCTAAAATTACCACCAATGGTTTTTTTGGTCGTACCATGAGTTTACTCAGCGTACACACTTCTTTTTCGAGCAGTAAACCGGCATAACCGGGCAAAAACTGCGCTACCCCAGACACCGAAGCAGACCGACGATGAGCTACTGCAAAACCATCAAGCACAAACATATCTGCCAAATCAGCAAGCTCTCGACTAAACGCTTTGGAACACGTTTCTTCTCCCGGGGCAAACCGAATATTTTCGAGCATTATCAATTGCCCAGGTCGCATATCTGCTGCAGCAGACCGAGCAGCATTTAATTGATTGACTGGAAAAAACGGTATTTTTTTACGCAGCATTTTTTGCAGAACCGCTCTCACCGGCTCTAAACTCAAATGTAATTCCTCCCCATGCGGACGGCCCAAATGCGAAACCAGAATAATTTTGGCCCCGCGTTCTATTAAATACTCAATGGTAGGCAAACTTTGTCGAATTTTAAAATCTTCCAGAACAGAACCATCGCGCAACGGAACATTGCAATCAAGGCGCAGCAAAACCCGCTTCCCTGATATATTTTTTATCTGACGCAAGGTTCTCATCATAGTCAATTATCCACCAGTTGCGCATAACCAGGATCATCTGGCCACAAATAATGCTCCGTCGTCCACTGAGCTAAATTTTTTGCCTCGGTAAAACGGCTTTCGTTGGTCGGAGCACCCAAAACAACAATCCTCAACGCATGATGATGAGTATCGCTTAAACGTACCGCAAAGTTATAGCCAGACAAGGTAATATAGCCGGTTTTTCCAGCCATTGTTTCTCTGTCAAAATTATTGGGGATCCAGCGTGTCAGGAGCCAATTTGTACTCCACACGCGACGAAGTTTGGTTTTATCAAGAGGTTGAGCGTAAAACTCACCGATCCGCAAAGTACTCGCAATCTTTTCTTGGCTTAAAGCTACTTTTAAGAGTTCATCAATGTCCTTAGCGGTGGCCACATTGCGGGCATCAAGCCCGGTTGGCTCAACAAAACGGACAGAGCTAAGATGCAACTGCTCCGCTTTGGCATTCATACGAGCTACAAACTCCGCTTGCGTTAAACCGCTATTACGGACAAGGACATTGATAGCGCTATTGGAAGAACCGATGAGGGCAATATGCCAAACATCTTCAAAAGTAAAACTCTCACCCGCCGCCACATGATTATCCTGATCAATATCCGCTGCTATAATAGTGGTTGTAGCCGACCAATCTGGCGGAGAATCCAAGAGCACCAAGGCAGACATAAGTTTGGTGATACTCGCCAGTGGACGTGGTTCATCTTCGTGTTCCCCAAATAAAACCGTACCGGTTTTGTCATCGGTCACGAGCGCAGCTGCGGCCGTGGTGGTAGGAAAACTAAAAGCTGAATTTTTTGGCAAGGGTACGGTCGGAATAGGTTTAGGGAAAAAAACTACCGGATCAACATCACCCCCGACCGCGCTGACCGAGCGTTCTTTGGCCACAGGAAATGAATGAATCGGAACTGCCACTCGTACATGAACTGAATTTCCCAGAATTAAAAAAACACCCAAAGCCATTATACCAAAAGACGACAAAAACTGAACACAACGATGAAACATATTTATACAGAAGTAAGAAGAAGGTAGGGATGATTACGAAATTCTTGATACTGTGGCAAATCTTCCACTCGCACCAATCCGAGCTGCATGAGATACTCCATGGTAATTTGATACTCCGGCAGTAAGGCGAGAGTTGACGGATTTTCTTGGATCAGGCCACGTACCAATAAGTTACGAATAATAACCGCTGAATTGACCCCGCGTATTTGTTCTAAACGAGCGCGGGTAATTGGTCCGAGGTATGAAATGACGGTTAGAGTCTCGAGCTGAGCACGGGTTAACTCTTCACTCAACTCAGTTTTAACGAATTTTTCTGTTACCAGACTATTCTCTGGAGCAGAAACCATTTGCCAAGCATTATCGAGCTCAATGATTTTTATACCCGAGTCGGGAGTATTATACTTGGTTTGCAGCTCTTTGAGAACACCCGCTACAACCCCCACATCAACCTGCAATACCGCGGCCATTTTGGACGAAGTCAAAGCTTTACTCGCTACAAATAAAATAGACTCAACCGAAGAAATAAGATTCATACTTTAAAGGCGTTCAATAGTGAAATCACTAAAACATACTTTTTGTTCAACCGTCACCAAGTCAGCTTTTATCATCTCGAGAATTGCAAGAAAGCTAACCACCACCTCAATAGGCTCACATTTTTCCGGCATGAGGCGACTAAAGGTAACACGACGCAACTCAGCAAGAATATTTTTAATAGCGGCAATTTTTTCTTTAACTGATACTGTTTTAAGCATCTGCACCTGCGGCAATGGTTCGGCAGGTTTTAAACGGGCGATAATTTGGCGCATAGTGACGCTCAAATTTTCCGCGAGTCCATTCTTGGGCAACGTACAAGCGGCTACGCGGCGCAAGGGTTCGATATGAGCAAAAGATTGCTGGGCGTTTTCCCAGTGCGCTAAAACTTTTTTACTCAACTCCACCACATACTTATACAATTTTAATTGGTCAGTGATATCTATTTCCTCTTCTTCACTTTTCATAATATGCGGCAAGATAAGTCGCGATTTCACATACACCAATTTGCTCGCCACCACCAAAAAATCGGCTGCCTCACTTTCATTTTCGGGAAAATTCTCGAGATAACGTATATACTGATCTGTCACCTGCGACAGAGATACTTCACTTATATCAAGCTTCTGCTCTTCAATCAGCGCCAAAAGCAGTTCAAGCGGCCCTTCGAATTGTGAGAGTTTGAGAATTCCCGACATAAAATTTTAAACTAACGAATGGATATTGACGACATTTTTTTCACCACCAGCCAAATGAACTGGAGTTTCATATTTTATGATTATGCCGAACGTTTACTGATATGAACTTCTTTTAAGGCTTTATCCGGGAGTGGAGTCGGGGCGCCCATCATGAGATCGCGGGCGTCGCCGGTTTTTGGAAAAGCGATTACTTCACGAATATTTGGTTCGCCAGCCATCAGCATGACGATACGATCAATACCTGGAGCAAAACCACCGTGTGGAGGGGCGCCAAAAGTAAAGGCTTCGAGCATATGACCAAATCGCGTCTGTTGATCTTCTTCGGAAATCCTCAAAAGGTCAAAAATACGTTTTTGAAGTTCACGTTCGTGGATACGAATACTACCAGAAGAGAGTTCGTAGCCATTCAAAACCAGGTCATATGCATTAGCGCGAATAGACATGAGGTCTTCGCCAGCTATAAATTTTGCCCTATCTTCGTCTTTAATAGAACAAAATGGATGATGCTTGGCGGCAATATTTCCTTCTTCATCGGTTTCAAACATTGGAAAATCAAGAATCCAGGCAAACGCTAATTCGTTGGGATTATTTTTATCTTCGCGCAAATCCGGCTTATCTGTACCAAAGCGCTCCATACACTCGGCATAAGTGAGGCGTGGAAACGGCTGCAGAGTTATTTTTTTCTCCGGGAATAATTTTTCAACCAGTGTGATAAACATGGCCTCAGTATAACTGAGCACATCTTCTTGCGTTACAAACGACATTTCAAAGTCAAGCTGGGTAAACTCCGGCTGGCGATCACCGCGTTGATCTTCGTCGCGAAAGCAGCGAGCAATTTGGAAATAACGCTCAAACCCAGCTACCATAGAAAGCTGCTTGAACTGCTGCGGCGATTGCGGTAACACATAAAAATTTCCGGCGTGGAGTCGAGAAGGCACAATATATTCGCGCGATCCTTCGGGAGTTCCTTTCATAAGAATCGGGGTTTCAATCTCCACAAACCCCGATGTATGCATGTAGTCGCGGAAAAACGTGATAACCCGGTCGCGCATCCGGATATTGCGCTGCATACGTTCACTACGCAAATCAAGATAACGATATTTGAGGCGCAGTTCTTCACTAATACCACTCGTATCTTTATCAATTTCAAATGGCGGCGTTTCAGCGGTATTCAGAACTTTTACTTCTTTCATAAGAACCTCAATCAGTCCAGTCGGCATATTGGGATTTTTCTGCTTTTCGCCACGCTCTTTCACGACGCCTCGTACTTCTACCACCCATTCCGGACGGATATTTTTGAGGTTTTCAAGCGACGCTTCATCAAGCTCGGCTGGTACACCAACCAATTGTACAATTCCACCCCGATCACGCAGATCCAAAAATACAATTTTACCCATGTTGCGTCGGGCATTAATCCAACCTTTGAGGACTACTTCTTCATTATTTTTCTTAACGGTCTCTACAGATAATATTCGATTATTCATAACATTATTGAAAAAAATTGATAAAAACTATTAGACATTAAATATTTGTTAATTCAGGGGCGACTAATTCCTCTGCTTTTAATAAAATCCTATTAATTTCACCACTATCCTTCCAAGGAATTACTTTAAAGTTAAAAAAGCTTAAAAACTCTATTTTACTCGCCCTGTCTTTTTTTTCCATCTTTATCATCGCGGAAATATTCATTACCCGACGAACAATTATTTCGAGCGGCAATTTGCCGTATCAAATTATTCGAGGCATCAAATAATAAATCTTGCAGGCCATCTTGAGAAATGTCTCTGGGAACAACACCTTCAATCCCGGGGAGGGTGGTGGGAAATTCAACTTCTAAGAGTCCTGAATCGTGAATAATATATTTTCGCCCATCGATTGATGACCGCAAAAAGTTTAAATCCTCAAAGGATGGTCTGCTTGTTCTATCCTGTTCTTCCTTATTTTTTTTATCGCAAGGGTGAGAGTGAATATCTAATTGAAAACAGCGTAAATCTGAAATAGCAAACAAAATTGGCGGCAACGCTACTGAGCGTCCTTCTCCTAAAATAAAAACCCACTTGCCGCACAACAACAAAAGCTGAACTTCCCTGACAGGTTGTTTTTTGCCAAAATCTATAAGAATTCTAAGATTTTCAGCGGTTATTCTTTGATCAAGGATATATGGTTGTCCTGGTTTAAACTGAGAAAAATTTTTAGGTTTCAGGTCTTGTGTTCTGCATACCGGCAATTCCCCTAAAATTCTTGGTAAATTATCTAGAACAAATCTCTGTTCCTCTTTACGAACTTTTCTTCCCATTTGACGAATTTCTCCGCCCTCATAATAATACGGAAGTCTACCATCAAACAACTCAACAAAACTAGTATGTCTTCTAACTTCTCCCATATCCTTAGTATTTATTTACTTATTCTTTGTAAGAGCTTGATCGTTTACAAAACAAAACTTTCCGCCATTTCTACCAATCGATGCGCATAGCCAAATTCATTGTCATACCACGCCACTACTTTTACCAAATTTCCACCCACCACATTGGTAAGCGATAAATCCACAATCGCTGAATGACCATCGCCACGAAAATCTGATGAGACCAATTCTTCATTCGTTACAGCTAAAATATTTTTGAGCATATCGCCGCTCGCTGCGATTTTAAACGCTTCATTTACTTGTTCTACCGTAACATCCTTTTTGAGAACCGCAGTAATGTCCGAGAGCGAAACATTGGGTACCGGCACGCGGATAGCGAGACCGTCAAATTTACTCTTCAAACTCGGTACGGCTTCGGTGGTAGCGATAGCAGCGCCAGTGGTGGTCGGCACGATATTTTCCGCGGCGGCGCGTGCTCGGCGCAAGTCTTTGTGCGGACCATCCTGCAAATTCTGATCAGCCGTGTAACCATGCACTGTTGTCATCATAGCTTTCTCAATCCCAAAATTTTTCTCGAGAATCAGCATCACCGGCGAAATACAATTGGTGGTACAAGAAGCGTTATTTATTACCGCACTACTTTCGGTGGCGATACCGGAGGAATTTACGCCCATCACATAGGTTGGCACTCCCCCTTTGGCCGGCGCGCTCACAATTACTTTTTTGGCTCCGGCTTTGAGGTGAAGTTCTGCCCCTTCTTTGGTAGTAAAGCGCCCGGTACACTCAAGTACAATATCTACGCCTAAATTTTTCCATGGCAGCGAGCTTGGATCTTTCTCCGCAAACACTGGAAATTTTTGACCATCAACAATAATATTTTTTTCATCGAAACTGACATCATGGCCAAATTGTCCGTACGATGTATCGTATTTCAAAAGATGCGCCAAAGTTTTGGTATCAGTGAGGTCGTTAATGGCGACAATTTTTACAGTATTTTTTCCAAAAGCAGCACGAAAAGCTTGGCGGCCGATGCGACCAAAGCCGTTGATGGCGATATTTGGCATAAAAAATTAATTTGAATTTTTTAACACTTCCAACCGTCGTGCTTGTTCACCACGTATAGAAACATGCGATCCATTCAAACGAAAATTATATATGAGTTTTCCTTGTTCCGACACTATATCAAAATCAGTAATCTCATAATTTGATCCAAAAATTTCTCCCAAACCTAAGTGATGAGAAGCAATAAACTGCTGTAAAGCTGGAAGCCATTCCGAGAATACAACTATATCGGAACGCTGGTCTAAAATTGTTTCTTGATGTCCACTTCCTTCTGGCATATACATTAAATTAATTGAGCAAACACACATTTCAAATACTCCCCTTCTGTAAACGCCACGAGTTCTGGATGATCGATACCGTGCGTGTAGGTTTCAAGAATCTGCAAAGTTCTATTGGCGCGAGCAGCCGACTCGGAGAGCATAAAGCGAAAATCCGTGAGCGACAAATGCGCTGAGCATGACGCTGAGACCAAAATGCCATTTTCCGAAAGAATCTTGAGCGCCATTTCATTAATTTTTTTATACCCCACCACTCCCTCTTTTATTTTGTGCCGATCTTTAATAAACGCCGGCGGATCAAGTACAATCACATCAAAGCTTTCTTTCTCTTGGTCGGGCAAATACTGTTTTACGTCTGCGAGCACAAATTCACATTTACTGCTATCAAGCTTATTAAGCTTCATATTTTCTTCAGCAAGCAAGAGCGCGGCTTCTGAGGCATCCACACTTACCACCTTTTTAGCCCCGGCCCCAAGCGCATAAACACTGAAGCCACCGGTGTAGGAAAAACAATTGAGTACATTTTTATCTTTGGCATATTTCTGGAGAGCCAACCGTTTGTCACGCTGGTCGAGAAAAAAGCCGGTTTTTTGTCCGAGTTTGATATCCACCCAAAACTTGAGGCTATTTTCTACAATCTGCACGCGATCCGGGACTTCACCCAGTAAATCGCCAACCTGGTGCGCCTTATCTTCATTATTTCTGACTTTAACATCGGAGCGTTCAAAAATACCTTTGGGCTTGAGAACTTTCTTGAGAGCCGACACAATTTCTTTTTTCCAAGCTTCAATACCAGGATTATGAAATTGGATACAGAGGTAATCGGCGTATTTATCGACCACCAAACCTGGTAACAGGTCATTTTCGCCGTACATAATGCGAAAAGCATTGGTAGCTTTGCTTTCTACATACAATTGACGCAGGCGGTAAGCCGCCGCAACCCGGTTTACAAAAAAATCTTCATTAACCGCCTCATCTTTTTTCCAACTCCAGAGCCGGACTGCAATTTGGGAATATGAGTTAAAATACCCACTCGCCAGGAAATTTCCCTGCTCATCGGTCAGCTGGACAGCTTCTCCGCTTTTTAAGCCTTCGGGAATGGTTTTGATGGCCCGGGAAAAAACCCAAGGGTGGCGGCCAAGAATGGGGCCGGTTCGATCTTTAAAAACCTGCAAAGTAATCACAAAAAATATGTTAATAATAGAGCTTATTATAGCAAAACAACAAATAAAAGGCAATAAAAAAGCCTTTTTTAAGCTTTTTAATATATATTGTGGATAAACGAGAATCAAGTCATTGACAAAAAACATAATTTATGAAATAATGAACTGTTTTAATTATTTAAATTTTTTATATGGACACTCGACGTGCTTTCGCTGCTGGTTTGGCTTTATTACTTGACGTACAAGGAGTAGCTGACGCCAAAAGATTGCCCCGAGCAGCTACCACTTCCGAAATAACAGCATCAGCAGGAGAAACCTCTTTCATCGAACCACAACATGCCGAAAGAAACCGAAAGATTGCTGATCGTCTCAAAATTCTTGAGTATATCCTAAAAAGATTACAGAGGTACCCAAAAGATGAACCTGAAATTTTTCTCTTAGGTTTCATAAAACCTTCATCATCTTCTCCTGCAGAGCAGACAACGCAAGCTCGTCTGGCTATCAAATACTTAGAAACAATCTATCCCAAACAAACAAGCGACAGACAAAAAATGATCATTGTTATGAATTTGATACAAGGAGACATTGACACAACCAAGCGAGAAGCTGAATTTAGCCAATCTTTCCCTTACCTGGATCAGCGAACGATCCTTGAGGACATCTGCGAAAAATTAAAAAACAAAGATATTAACGGTGTTTTAAAAAGCGCGGAGGAAGCACTTGCAAAATCAACAGACGCCTCTGAAAGAGTTCGTTTACAGGCTACAATTTATTTTATTCAAACACACATTTCATCCATAAGAATCCAGCGTGAAGAAAACAATTTAACAACAATCCCTCATATCACTAAAGAAGAATGGACTATGTTACTACAGGGC
>CAYOFO010000038.1:0-12660 GCA_964403325.1 uncultured Gammaproteobacteria bacterium
GATGGTGATTGAGCATAACTTAGACCTTATAAAATGCGCGGATTGGATTATTGATTTGGGACCCGGTGGCGGCGACCAGGGTGGGCAACTGGTGGCGACTGGTACGCCGGAAGAAGTTGCAAAAAAAGCCGGAAGCTTTACAGGACACTATCTAAAAAGAATGCTTAAGTAAACTTTTTATTCCTTTTTGTCACCAAAAATGAATCGAAAAAGTGCTGGGAGGGTGAGAACTCGCTACGCTCAAACAGCTCTCCCCCCAGACCCCCGGTTGACGATTTGACGTTTATGTTCTAAAACCTAATCACTAACACCTAAAACCTACAATATGTTTTCCGGAATTATTCAAAAAGTAGCTGAAATAAAAAATTCACGCATAGCGAACGGTTCGTTGTTTTTGACGATCGAAAAACCCGAGGGTTGGAATATTAAACTGGGCGATTCAATCGCAACCAATGGGACATGCCTCACGGTAAAAGAAATGGAAGATAATACTTATACGGTTGAACTGATGAACGAAACATTACAAAAAACTACCTTCGGTAAAAAGGTAGGAAGTAAAGTAAATTTGGAACCGTCGCTCACTTTACAAAGTGCGATTGATGGACATTTGGTGCAGGGACATGTCGATACCGTGGGAACCATCACCAAAATTGAACCGGTGGGCGAAGCAAAAGTTCTAACTATTCGTTTTCCTTCAGAATTTCATAAGCTGATCGCGGACAAAGGCTCGATTACCGTTGACGGTGTGAGTCTTACGGTTGTAGAATGTGGTGCAGATTGGTTTACTATTTCGCTCGTTGCCTATACCTTGGAACATACGATCTTTGGGAAAAGCCAAGTGGGGGACATGGTGAACCTTGAATTTGACATGATCGCCAAATATTTACAAAAACTTATTCAAAAATAATTATGCAACAATCTACCAAAAAAATGTTCAAAGTGTTCGACGCCAGCGACTACCGCGTGGGTATTGTTATGGCCCAATTTAACAGTGATATTACCGAAAAAATTCTTAAGTCTGCCCTGGCAAAACTTGAGGAATATGGGATTAAAAAGCAAAAAGTAAAAGTATATCGCGTTTCCGGCAGTGTGGAAATTCCGGTGGTCGTGCAGGCTATGGCCGCGAGCGATAAGTTTGATCTCGCCATTGCGATCGGCGCGATTATTAAAGGTGAAACAGATCATTATACCTACGTAGCCAATTTGGTAACCAATGGGATTCTTGAGGCTATGGAAGACGGCATGCCGGTCGGGTTTGGGGTCTTAACCGTAAATAACAAAGAGCAGGCGATCACACGACTCCACATTGGCGCCGAAGCCGCCGAGGCAGCGCTGCAGGCAGCGAAAATCGTGCAGCAGATTTTGAAATAAGGTTTGTTTCTACTCAATATATATAAAGATAATTAGCTTTCATTTATTAGTTTATCTCTATGTTAAAAGAGACAAAAACTGGTGGTCCAAAAGTAATAGAGTTTACCTACTCAGAAGCTACGATTCGAGACATGGGAGTAGAACCAGGTGTTGAGTATGAAGTCCAAGGACAGACTCGTCATGACGGCTTAAGTCAGAATGGAGTTAGTATAAAATATTTAGTTAAAGGGGATGAAAATCCTCGGACGTTTTCTTTAGGTTTATATGCACGAGAGGCTCAAGGGTTTAAAGAAGGAGACAAAATTGTTTTTAGAGCTGAGATTAAAACTCTTAAACTAAACGACCAAAAACTAAAGGCATTAGGGGTTAAAAAAGGCGATAAATTTACTGTTCAAAAAGATAGAATTGATTACGAAATGCCAGGTCCTAATTTAGGTTCTTATATTGAAGTCAATGGACAAAAAGTGTATCTTAGAGAATTAAGATCAGTCTTTAATTCTGCTTATATTATTGATGAAACACCGGCTGGCGAAATTTTAACCATTGCTCCAGAGCGCGATTATGGACAAACATAGAGAGAGTCCGGGTCGAGTCACAAGAGAGCTTCTCTATTCAGAAGCTCTTATTCAGAGAATGGGGATAGCCCCAGACATTGAATATGAAGTGGAAGGACAGGCTCACAATGATGGTTTGAGTGAAAATGGGCTTTGTATAAAATATTTAGTTGAAGGAGATCAGCAACGCCGGACATTCCCTTTGGGTTTACATGCAGAGACTCGGAATTTGAAAGCAGGGGATAGGGTTGTTTTTAAAGTGAAAATAAAAAAACTTAGATTAAGCAATGAGGAATTGAGGAAATTTGGGGTAAGTATAGGAGATAAATTTACCGTTAAAAAGGATGAATTTAGTTACGAAATGCCGCACGCTGACATCGGTACTTATATTGAAGTCAATGGACAAAAGGTGTACCTGTGGAATTTTAATAGTGCATGTTTTAATTCTCGTATTGAGGAAACGAGGGTAGGTGAAATTTTAACTATTGCTGGAGAGCGCGATTAAAATAGGTTTGTAAGCTGCTAATTATTCTGCAATAATATTTTGTTAAAATTTTAGTTTTATTATGATGCCTGACGCAAAAGCAGCGCGGCGTAGCGGATTACCCGGGCTTTTAGGCAGGGAAACGCCCGGTAGTAGAGAAGTTCTGTGTACTCAAGAAGCCAAGCCGGGGGTTATTTTTGGTGATGTTGAACGTGATGGTTATAAGGTATTGCAGAGTAATGAAAAAGCCGGTGAGGATGCTTTTGCTATAAGTGCGGATAGAAGAAGCTTTATTGTGTGCGATGGTTTGGGCAGTTATGGTAAATCAGGTGTAGTGGCAAGGCAGCTGTCTGAAGCGTTGCTTGACCGGGAACTTTTGGATGAAATATTTTTGATGTCAGGAAAAACTTCGAATAAGATAGAGGTGCAACCACTCTCTGTTTTAGGTCGGGATGTACTAGCTGATGCTTTGCGGATCATTCGGGCGGATAATGCATTTCGTGCAGCGACAAAAATTGGTTCCTCGACCGAGGATAATACTCAAGGTTTGACCACGCTTACCATCTTGCATCAGGGAGATGATAGACATTGGTATAGTTTGGTCATTGGAGACAGTCCGTTGTATTACAGGTTTGGTCAGAAAAAAAAGTGGCAGGGCATAGGTAATAATACAATTGGTGACTTGGGAACAGACTGTTTGGGTATAGAGAATGGCCGTATAGAAATGCCGATTCGTCTCCAAATAACTCGGCTCCCAGCGGATCCGACGTTTCAGTTTGTGTTGGCTACCGATTGGTTGTCGGATAATTGGGAAGCAATTTCACGAGATTTTGCCGAAGTAATCGTGGTGCAGTTAGAAAAAGAATTAAACACAGCGCGGTCTTTGAAGTTTTATTTTGATGATCCAGTAAACAGAACTACTAAGCCTTTCAATGCCGCTTACGAGTTATTAATGCGGCAAAAAATTGATTTTTTTAAAACTCAGTGTCAGGTACGCGATGTTTTTGATCCATGGGTTTTTTCCAGAGTAACCGATGAGCAACAACTTTCAGAATTGGTGCGGGGTGAGGGTCCGTGGTGGTCGGTCAAAGATTTTAAAAAACCTGATGATTTTACGGCTATTTTAGTTGATCCTTCTAAGTTGTAACAATTTTAAGCGTATATTTTTGTATTAAACAGTCTTCTCCGACTGTTTTTTGTTTATTCCTTCCGTGTCGATCCTGCGTATATTTTCACACTTTGTGAAAGTCTGCGCAGGACACGGGTTGTTTTTTGTTATTGGCGTTTTTGCTATAATGATTTTTACTTATGGTTTCTGCGACACTTAAAATTAAAGAAATTCTTACCAATCTTCCCGATTCGCCCGGAGTCTATTTGTATTACAACATTCTCGGTGAGCTCATTTATGTCGGTAAAGCCACCTCTCTCAAAAATCGTGTCCGCAGTTATTTTAGCGGCCAAAAAACCCCGCGACCGATTGAGGAAATGATCCACGAAGTTGTAGATATTGCTTATGAAACTACGGATTCTGTGCTCGAAGCCATTATCCTTGAGGCTAATACCATTAAAGAGCGCCAGCCCAAATACAATGTGCTGGGTAAAGATGACAAAAGCTGGAACTACATTGTAATCAGTAATAACGATTACCCGGAAGTCTATACGCTCCGCCAGCACGATCTTAAGCAAATGACCGAGCCGGAAAAGAAAAAAGAATTTCGTGATTTGTTCGGGCCCTATCCCGGGTTAAACATGAAAGTAACGCTTAAATTGCTGCGTCGTTTATTTCTGTTTTCCGAATGTGAACCAGGTAGCGATCGGCCGTGTTTGTACCGTCAGATGGGGGAGTGCCTGGGTAAATGTACTGGCGAAATTACGGCTCCCGAGTATCGTGAACGAGTTATTCGTCCGTTGACACTATTTCTGCAGGGTCGAAAAAAACTCCTCGTTGAAGATTGGGAAAAGCGTATGAATCGCGCTGCCAAGACCCAAAATTTTGAAGAAGCGGCCCGGCTGCGCGATCAACTTTCGTCCCTTCAGCGCATCCAGGATATCGCGCTCCTGAATCGCAGTTTTGTCGAAAACGAAGTTGAAAAAGATCCGAGTCTGAAAAATCTACGCATTGAAGGGTATGATATTTCCAATCTCGGCGCCACCGATAAAGTGGGGAGTATGGTGGTCTTTAACGAAAACGGTCCGGTAAAATCGCAGTATCGCAAATTCACCATCAAAACCGTGGTGGGGCAAAGCGATATCGACTGCATGAAAGAAGTTATTGATCGCCGGCTTAACCATCCGGAGTGGCCCTGGCCCCAGGCTTTTCTTATCGACGGCGGTCGTATCCAGGTCAGTGCTGTATTGAGCATTCTCGAAAAACGGCAGATAAAGATTCCGGTAGTTGGTATTGCCAAAGGTCCGGAGCGCAAACGTAACGATTTTATTCTTGGTACCAAAACCCCGGAATTTATCCAGTTCGTGAGTAAAAATCAGCGCCTTCTCATTGCGGTGCGCGACGAAGCCCATCGTTTTGCTATTACGTTTAATCGCAGCAAGCGTAAAATTGTGCGAACTAAAAAACATTTATAAATTTTATGAAAATTCATCGCTTTATTGGTAACTTTGATCTCGCGCCAGGCAATTTTTTACTCACCGAAAAACATCTGGTACACCAGATTGCCCGTGTCCTTAAACTTAAAGTCGGCGAAGAAATTATCTTGGGCAACGGTAAAGGGTTGGAAAGTAAAGGCAAAATTACTGAGCTCGCAGAGAATAATATACATTTATATCTGAGTGACGTTGTGCCCAATCATAATGACCCAATTCGAATTGTGCGGCTCTACTGCGCACTCTTGAAGCGAGAAAATTTTGAGCTGGTGGTACAAAAAGCCGTGGAACTTGGAGTAAGTGAGGTCATTCCCCTTATTACCGAGCGCACTATCAAAACCCAGCTCAACCAAGAACGACTCAAACGGATTATTCACGAAGCGACCGAGCAGTCCGAGCGTGGCAAAATTCCTCACTTGTCTGTGCCGGTTGCATTTAAAGAGGCTGTAAAAAATATTGATGGCCCAGCTTTTTTCTTGGATCGTTCTGGGCAAGATGTAAAAACAATTACTAAAGTTGCTGAGGGAAGTGTAAGTATCTTCATCGGCCCAGAAGGCGGCTGGACGGATGCCGAAATCGCCCTCGCTCAAAGTCATGCTTTGCAACCACTCAGTATCGGCCGCACCATCCTTCGCGCCGAATCCGCAGCCATCGTCGGTTGCTTTTGGGCGGTGAGTTTGGTAGAGTGAAAAACCTAATCAAAATTTAATATATGAAAGGAAAATCTAGACGCAATAAAGGAGAAGTAGGCCCCGGTGAAGTCTTTATAGAGTCTGAGAGAACGAAACAGATAAGTCTGGTTGAAATGTTTCGAGAGGTGGCTGAACTATTTAAAGTTCAAACCGATTTAAGTGGACAAGCGTTCATCTATATGGCGGATGCTTTGGAAAATCGTAAAAAATCTAACGAACAAAAATTATTTGCTCCCACTACCCGAGAAACAACCATAGCTCTGTTTGAGAAAGCGGGTAATGAATTTAAAAATGTTAAACCCCCTGCTTTAAAGCTCGTAAGCGAGGTGTGGTTAAAAGCTGCCGAGTTACTTCGTCAAAAAATATCAATAAAAAACGATGAAAAAGTAGAGTTGGACGCGTATGTTGTTTATGAACTAGAGAGGAATTTTTTGACAATAGTTGAGGAGCTTAGTTTAAAATTATCTGTTTTGTTAACGAGTAATGAGGGTGTTTTGCGAGATCAAGGAGATAAAGGTGAAATTGTGAGATTGATTTTAAATACCGAGATGAGTTACGATTGTGGGCTAGTGGATGAAAATTTTTTGATTTTAAAAAGTTATTTACAACAATTTTGTCAAACGCGTGTGTGGGATGATTTGGTTGTAAGGGTGGGGACTAATGACGGTAAATCGAAGTTTGATTTTGTTGTGCCTAGATCAAAAATATCCGAAGTGGTAAGTTTGGATTTGGCCAGAGCTTGTATGGCGTCTATTTTGACGGTTGTATAGCACGCGCATGATTTTTAATTCGTAATTCATAACCTATGAAACTCACTATTGGTCAAATGGCCCCTGATTTTACTCTGCCGGATCAGGACGGCAAAATGCAGACTCTCTCTGCTTACCGCGGACAAAACGTTCTTCTCTATTTTTATCCCAAAGACGATACTCCCGGCTGTACCACTGAAGCTTGTAGTTTTCGGGATAGTCTGCCGCAGCTAAAGCAGTTAAATGCCGTTGTGTTTGGTGTGAGTATTGATTCGGTGGCTTCGCACAAAAAATTTGCCGATAAGTATGGTTTGCCATTTACACTCCTTTCGGATGCTGACAAGAAAGTTGTAGAGGAGTATGGAGTTTGGGGTGAAAAGTCTTTTATGGGCAGAAAATACCTGGGTATTGCTCGTACTTCGTTCCTCATCGGTTCAAACGGAACCATCTTAAAAATGTACTCCAATGTGAAGCCGGCGCTCCATGTGGCCGAGGTAAAAAATGACCTCCTTACCTTGTAAGCCGGGAAAAGGGTAAATATTGACAAAAAGCTGGTTATCTATTAGTATAGTTCGTATATTTGCCCGTCAGGGCAGTTCGTTGTGCTTATGCGTAATGCTAAAAATCAGTCTGAATCCTGGCGAGAAGCTTTAAAGTTTATTAGCAAATGCCCAATTTGTTCTACGGTTTATGATACCAAAAAAGCTGAGCTTTTTGCTAAAAACGATGCAGCCAGCCTGGTGCATATTGCTTGCGCACAGTGTGAGAGTAATTTTGTGGCCATGATTGTAGTTTTGGGACACGGATTGAGTTCAGTTGGTATGGTTACTGACCTTAATTTGGCTGATGTTAAGCGTTTGTACCAAGCCTCTGCGCTCACTACCGACGAAATGATTGAAGGGTTTCAACTGTTTCAAGATAATAAAAAGTTTTCTAATTTACTATTAAACCGAAAATAAGTATGCAGTATAATTTGGTGGCGGAAAAACGATCAGAAAAAGGTGTAAAAACTCGCGAGCAGGGCCGATTGCCGGGTGTAGTGTATGGAAGTAAAAAAGAAACTCAATCTTTGGTAGTGAGTTTGGAAGATTTTACCAAATTGCAAAAACTCGCCGGAAAATCCAGTTTGATCGAGCTCGATGTGGCTGGAAATAAAGAAATCACTCTCATCCAAGATGTAGAATTTCATCCGGTTAATGGTCGTGTTATCCATTTTGACTTACGTCGCGTGGATATGAATAAACCCATTACTGCTACTATTGAGCTCAAATTTTTGGGTGAAGCACCGGTGGTAAAAGCACTCGGCGGAACTTTGGTGGTAAGTGTTTCTGCGCTCGAAGTAGAATGTTTGCCAAAAGATCTCGTATCCCTTATCGAAGTTGATTTGTCTTCACTTAATAGCTTTGATGATGTGGTGAAGGTGAAAGATCTTAAATTACCAGCTGGAATGAAAGTAGTAAGTCAATCTGATGATGATGTTGTAGCCAAGGGTGTAGCGGCTCTCACCGAAGCTGAACTTAAAGCTCTCGAAGAAAAAGGCAGTGCTAAGGTTGATCTTTCAACTCTCGAATCTGCTAAGAAAAAAGAAGTTAAAGAAAAAGAAGAGGATGCGCCTGAAGCTGCTGCCAAGCCAGCTGAGAAAAAAGCCGATAAAAAATAATTGTCAAAGTTTTTTAAACGTAGTACTCTACCAGTACTACGTTTTTTATTCCCAAATATATACATGTTTATGCGTAAAGTATGGTCTTTAGGTTTAGTCGCATTTGCCGTTGTAACCCTGACTGGTTGCACTTCTTCCTCGTCATTGGTGAAAGAAGAATATTTGAACTCAACAAATGGTTCTACTACTACCTCGTCTGTACCACCGGTATTTCAGGTGGTTACGTCTACTGTTTTTCAGCAGTCACTCATTTCTCTTGAGGTTTCGCAAATAAAACCAGAGGTACAGGTGCCGGTAGAGTTTTTAGTAAAAAAAGATGGACAAGTACTTAGGCAATTTTCAGCCGGGGATTTTTCGCCGCTCGCCACGAGCATTGCTTTTTTTAAGCAAACACCGGATTATTTGGCTCTCAGTGCTCCTGTAGTTGGAGTAGGCTCGAGTAGTACGCCGGTAGGGGTTGATGCGGTGTGGTTGTATCGACCGGCGACCAATGAATGGACTAAATTACAGGAAGCCACTGTCAGGTTGACGGATATTTCTCCGAATGGGCGCTGGTTTGCTGGGGTGCGACAAGAATTTTCGCAACAGCCAGCTATTTTTGTCAAAAGTGTAGCCGGAAAAGAGGCGGCTAAAATGTTTCAGTATGATGGTTTTTATAATCAAGTGTTGAATGTGGTTTTTTCACCAGATAGCAAAAAAATTGCCTACGTAGTGGAGGTAAAGACTCCGGCTGGTTTGGAACAAAGTGCGGTTTTTACTTCTGATGTTGAAACCGCCGCTCAGACTTTTGTGGCCAAAACTACTCGTCGCCAAAACGGTAGGTTTATTATTAACGGTTGGAAGGATAATGAAACCGTTGATTATTCTTTTGTGGCAAATACTGAGTCGGTGTCGGAGATAAAATAAAACAGAATGATGGTATATATCTGTTGAGGTGTTATTATGAAGCCCATAATACCCTGCGGCGTAGCTAGCAGGGATGTAGGGCTATAAAATATTTGTCGACAGAGCGACTCTACTCATAAAAAACCCGCCCAGATACCTTGCGGTCTCTGCCGCAGGGTCGGATTTATTTTTGATGCCATTTTTCCTATTTTTTGTATGCTCTTAAAGAAGTATTTGGTTCTGGTGTACGGTGGTTTGGGGGTTTTGTGTTTAGTGTTGGCTGGATGGCGATGGCATTCGTTTCAGGAATCTTTGAGAAAAAACTCACAGGCTACCAATTTTTCTGCTTTTTTCGCACCTACTACTTCCACGGTGCCAGTGGTAACGACTCCATTTTTTTATAGTCAACTCGATGGCCTGCCGGTGAGTGATGCAACGAGTACAGTGCCGCAAGTGCTGGCAGTCATGATTGACAATCATCCGGACGCTCGTCCGCAGGCCGGCTTAGCTAAGGCTAAAGTAGTATATGAAGTGCCGGTAGAAGGGAGTTTTACCCGCTATATGGCGCTTTTTGACATCAGTCAAGAAGTTGCTAAAATCGGCCCGGTCCGTAGCGCTCGTCCGTATTTTTTGGATTGGTTGCGCGAGTATGGTGATGCTATGTATATTCATTCCGGCGGCTCGCCTGAGGCTTTGCAATTGCTGCGGCAATCGGATATTTTTGATATCAATGAATTTGCCTGGGGCAAGTATTTTAAACGATTAAGTGATCATGCCACGCCGCATAATTTATATACTTCAAGCGATAGTTTACAAACCATTGCTGAGCAAAAAGCTGATGCGCGTCCTTATAAAAATTGGTTGGGTTGGAATTATCAACCAAACACTTCTGTCTCACTTGTAGCAAAATTGGCCACTACTACTGGTGGTGAAAATATTACCGTGCCCTACAGTAAGGATTATGTGGTAGGTTGGAGGTATGATACCGGTTTAGGTCTCTATCAACGCTTGCTCAATAGCACTGTGAGTAGTATTGACGCGAATCAAGGGCCGATTACAGCGCAAAATATAATAGTGCAACGGGTGGTGGTCCGCCTACTCGATAGTGAAGGGCGTAAAGCAATTACCACGGTTGGTACCGGCGCAGCTCGGGTATTTATGAACGGTAAGCAATATGTGGCCACTTGGGAAAAGAAAGATAAGCTCAGCCGTACTCGCTTTTATGATGCTAGCGGCACAGAGATAGCTCTCTTGCCGGGTATTACTTGGATTGAAATTGTGCCAACGACACTTGAGCTCTCAATGTTTGATCAAAGTTAAATTTGGATAATAGCCAGTCGTTCATGTTTGCCCAGATCGGTTTTTATTGTAAGAGTGTTTGTTTTAAAAAATTGGTTGCACAGAGCGGTAAAAGACGCGGTTTGGGACGGGTCAAGTTCGCACCAGAGAGTGGTGCGTTTGGAAAAGAGAGAAAAATGGTTGTGTATTTGTAAAAAAAGTTCTCGATACAGTTGCAGGCCATCTTGCCCGCCAACGAGAGCTCGATACGGTTCGCGCTGAATACTTGGCTCAACGGCAAATTGTGAGGGGGTGAGGTAGGGTAAATTGGCGGTAATAAAAATGGGATGTGTGCCAAATAGGGTGCTCTTACTCAAAAGTGGCGCCAGGAGATTGCCTGGCAAAAAATGTATTTTAACCCCGTGGTAAGCCGCATTTTTGCGCGCTATCCGCAAAGCACCGGGAGAAATATCAATAGCAAATGTTTCTGGATGGGTGGTTTGATGATTTTTAAGAATACTTATGGGAATACAGCCTGTACCAGTGCCTATATCGATAAGCTGCACTGTTGTGGTATGGGGGGTAAGTGTTTGTAGGTGCTCTAGCACGTCGCTAACCAGTATTTCGGTGTCTGGGCGGGGGATGAGGGTGTGGTGGTTAACGGCAAAGTGCAGTCCAAAAAATTCTTGATTACCGCGCAAATAAGCAAGCGGTACCCCGCGTTTAAAGCGGGCGCGTAAAAAGTAAAATTTTCCTTGTTCAAAGAGTGATAAGCGATAATTATTATGCGCCAAAAAAAACTCTTTGCTTTTTTGCGTGCTCAAAGAGATGAGAGAATTGAAATCGCGGATAGAGAGTGTTGAAGTGTGCCAAAGTTCGTTGACGGTGCTCATAGGAAAGTACTACGACTGGCCGGTATTTTTTATGATGAAACCTAAAAATACTGATTAGGCTAGGGAAGCTAGACGGGCAAATTTATTCTGCCTCGTCCGGGTTGTCGAGACTAAACTCCTCGGCGTTTTGTAGGGCGGTAATGATGGGTTGAATATGCCCGTCTAGGATAACGGGAATATTATTCCAGTTTTGATGAATCCGATGATCGGTCACGCGATCTTGGGGGAAATTATAGGTGCGAATTTTTTCACTGCGGTCACCGCTGCCGATTTGGCTGCGGCGTTGTTCGGTGAGTTCTTTTTCGCGCTTTTCGCGTTCGAGCTCAAATAAGCGCGAGCGCAATACAGCCATAGCTTTTTCTCGATTGGCGGTTTGGGAGCGTTCATCTTGACATTGTACCACTGTGTTGGTGGGCACATGCACGATGCGTACGGCCGAATAGGTGGTATTTACGCTTTGCCCACCCGCACCACCGGAACAAAAAGTATCGATACGCAAATCTTGGGGGTTAATTTTCATTTCTACTTCTTCGATTTCCGGGAGCACGGCCACGGTAACGGTGGAGGTGTGAATGCGACCGGCTTTTTCGGTATCTGGTACACGCTGAACTCGATGTACACCCATTTCAAATTTTAGAAGCCCGTAAACGCCGCGCCCGGAAATACTGAAAATAATTTCTTTGAGGCCACCAATGCCGATTTGGTTGCTATCGAGGACTTCTACCTTCCATTTTTGCGTTTCGCTGTAGCGCGCGTACATCCGATAAAGCTCGGCTGCAAAGAGTGCTGACTCATCGCCGCCCACGCCTGCCCGGATTTCCATAATGACGTTTTTTTTGTCGAGCGGGTCTTGGGGGCGGGTCAGGGTAGCGAGCTCTGTTTCGAGTTCGGATTTTTGAGTATTGATGGTTTCGTTTTCTGTATGGATGATGGCCAGCATTTCAGCGTCAGTTTCGGTGCTGGCGAGGGTTTTGTTTTTTTCAAGCGTATCTTCTATTTGCAAAAGAGTCGTAATTTTATCGGCAATAGGCTTGAGTTCGGTATATTCTTGGGAAGTTTTTTTGAGAGTTTCTTGGTTATTAATAATGGTGGGATTTTGTAAATCCGCTTCCAGGGTCATAAATTTTTTGTGTATATCCGTGTATTTGATATTCATAGAGGTAAAAATAACAAATAAAAAACAGACCAAACCGGTCTGCTTTTAGAAGTAGCTATTTTTCTTCGGTGGTAGCTTTTTCGGATTTCTTTTTAGCTTGCTGAGCGGCTTGTTTGACTTTTTTTCCTTTGCGACCTTCAGCCGCTTTGGCTACTTTGGCAGCCATTTCGGTGAATTTTTCGACACGGCGGGCAGTATCAACAAATTTTTGTTTGCCGGTGTAGAAAGGATGGCATTTGCTGCAAAGCTCAACGCGAATTTCTTTAAGAGTACTGCCGGTAACAAAAGTGTTGCCGCAGGCACAGGTAACGGTAGTCTCGTTATAGTAAGTAGGATG
>CAYOFO010000039.1:0-12434 GCA_964403325.1 uncultured Gammaproteobacteria bacterium
GTTGATCACTAGCTGTAGTATAGCGATTGCGAGAGTTTTTTACTTCATCCGTACGTACAAATTCGGGCCTAAACAAAATAGCCAATCTCATTACTTTAGGATGAGGTAATTTTCTCTTTTTACCTTCCGGTGTATCATGATCATGATACTGATCTTTGGAAGATTTATTCCAAAAGTAAATCGGCAAGCCGGCCTGCTCCGCTTTCCTTTGCAGACTTTTATTAAGTTCCGAGCTTAAAATTCGAAGATGGTCCAAACGCGATTTTTCTTTGTTTGTTTCAAAAAACACTACTTGCCCGTCTTCTTTCATAACAAATTTAGCTGTAAAAAATAAAACCACCCTGCATTTTACTACAGGGTGGCTAAAATTGTCTATTTTCTTATATACCGAGGTCGTCGACAGCACTGGTGTCAACTGGCTCAGAGGTAGGTTGGGCACTACTGCCGGCACCAAAGCCTCGTCCACCAGCTGGCTCGTTAATTTTGAGGTTAACGCGAGCACTGTTTTTTGAACCGATAGTCTTGAGAATGGTGCGCAGTGCCTGAGCAGTTCTGCCTTGGCGACCGATCACATAACCCATGTCACGAGAATCTACATCAAGAGTAATGAGCACGCCCATTTCATCAACGGTACGAGTGGTTCTTACTCCTTCTGGATAATTCACCATGGCTTGAACTATTTGTTTCAAGAGTTGTTCGTCCTGTTCCATAAATCGTTCTTAACTTGTCTAATTAGCGGCAATCTGTCGACACAATGGATAAACCCGTTTAGCGATTCCGCCACTGCGGATCCACCAAGACTGCTTACGGATCCTAGTATACTATTTCGAGTTAGTGGCGTCAATATAGTTATTTTTTCATCTTACATTCATTTTATCTAAACCGCTTGAAGGGTGCATACGCATGAGAACCTCTTAAAAATTCTTCATGTTCCGCAGCTGCCTCAGCCAATCTAACCTCTGTAGCAGCTTCGGCTGCGGCCAAAGCTTCAGGACTACCATGTTGATCGAGCAATTCCCTTAATCTCTCATCAAGCCCCCCACTGTTATCATGATTCGACATATGAATATACTAAATGTAAATTAATTTTTGCTAAATTATTATTTAACGGCAATTTTTCCTTTCTCCGCAAACAATCTTTTTTAAATACGAGCTTTAGCAACTGCAAACAACTTTTTACTTATATTTTGTATATGTTCGTAAAGCAGCGGATTCTGCTCCATAAACTTCAGCCACTCGGGTGGAAGATTTTTATAAAGTCCATGTGCCCCATACATGTTCCCCAGAATTGAAGCATTCGTATCCGTATCTCCACCGGCATTAATTGCTTCGCGCATTCCCTGGGGAGCATTCCCAGCGTTACGTATAAACAGGCCCAAAGTAAGGATAGCCGAAGTCCGCCCTAAAAACTGAGTTTTTTCATTATCATTTTTTGAGAGAGATATAAGGGCGTCATAATCATTTACCACATCCGGAATTTCAGATAACTCGCCAGAGAGTGTATTTGACCAATCACTTACAAAACCTTTGGCTTGAAAAGCACTTTCTAAATTTTGCACATGTTGCACTATTGAATGTAAAGCCTCTACACCTTCTTCACGAGTATGAACCGGGCAATCGATTCCCCGCGCCATAAGTAGCGCGCCGGCATAGGCAGCGAGTGCCGCCTGCGGATCGCTGTGGGTAAGAAACGATAACTCACTGACACGCCGAGCCAAAACTTCTGGAATATTTTTTTGGTGACGAAGCGCGGTAAACAAGGCCAGTGGTGCCACTTTCATCAGCGGACCATTTCCCCCACCTTGGTTCGGCAAAGCTTCGGGCGGCCTTGAAACATCCAGGCGCAGCGGCCGAGCGGGCGAAGAATCTTGTTTTGCTTTTTCAAAATTTCGAACCGCTTGTTTGGTGGTACTGCCCCACCCGGCAACACTTTCCTGAGCAGCCTTAACATGACCCTCCATACAATGGAGCGGATTCCAATTGCCGCACGCTACCAAAGACTCAGCTACCACCAAAGAAAGCTGGGTATCATCAGTCCATTGTCCAATTTTCCAAATGAGATTATTTTTTTCACGACGAACCCCAGCCGGGTCAACAAAATTCTCTACGCCTTTCCCGCCAGTGGCGGACATTATTTGGCCGCGTGTCATAATCTCAAAGGGCATCCCCAAGCCATCGCCCACCGCACCGAGAAGCATACTCCACTCCAAACGACATGCCAATTCGCGACTCCGTTCCAACTCACTACCAAATCTTGATTCTAAATGAGAAATCATACAATAAATTATTTTGTTTGTAGCATATACTGTGTATACCAATTAAACTCTTTTCCGAGCAAGCTCGCAATAATCTCTAAACAAAGCTTGGTTGTTTTATTTTCTATATCAAGCTTTGGACAAAGCTCTACAATATCCAACCCCACCAGATTACAATTCTTACCGATAAATTTACAAATAGTAATAATTTCTCGATACGTTAAACCGCCAGTATTTGGCATAGGTGTTCCCGGCGCAAATTCTTTATCAATAGAGTCAAGATCAAGACTTACCCATATGTGTTTGACTCGTTTTTGCAACTCAAGTATTTTTTCAACTACTGGGCTTAAACCGTTTAACAGAATATCTATGATAGTTACAATCTCTAAGTTTTGACTGCGGATAAGATCGATTTCTCCCTGATCTAAATCTTTGAGGCCGATATAGAGCATGTTACTTGGTCTAACTTTCTGTCCAGGCTCTAAAATATTCACTAAATCCGGATGACCAAAACCCATCAACGCCGAGGAAGGCATACCATGGACATTGCCACTGAGCGTATTTTTATGCGTCATCATGTCGCCATGCGCATCGATCCAGATAATTCCGATGTCGCCACCACAAGCAACTGACGCTCCGGAAATAGTCCCAGCCGCAAGCGTATGATCGCCACCAATCGCAACAACCTTTCTACCTTGCTCCACTTCTTCTTTTACTTTTAAAGCTGTCTTTTCTAAAATTGGCACAATGCTTGATAAATACTTTACCTGTTTATCACCCACTTCACAATCTTCGCGTTTTGGACACAGTATTTCACCTACATCTTTTACATTTGCCCCAATAAACGCAAGCATTTGCTGTAAACCAAGCTGCTGCAAAGTAGTCGGACCCACATCGGTACCAATATTATCTTTGCCAATATCAATCGGAATATCCAGTATAGAAACAGCTCCCACCGAAATGACATTTTCTAAAACCGATAAACTATCCAACTTCATAAAGTAAAATAAGTAATAGTCGCTATTATAGGTCAGACAAAAAAAATCGTCTACTCTCGAGCAGACGATTTGAAGTTAATGTTTAAGCTTTGCCTTTTTCTTTATCCTTGGCCAGTTTGGCGGCGCGTTTTTTGGTAAGATAGACGGATTTTTTCTTGTCGGCTTTGATAACTCCAGCAGTTACAAGCAAATTGTGGATAGTGTCGGAAGTTTGTGCACCTTTTTGAATCCAGTAGGTAACACGTTCGACATTGGGCTTGAAAGCATTTTCTTTGGCATACGGATCGTAGGTGCCAAGATTTTCAAGATATTTGTCTTGGGTGTCGCGAGCTTTTTCGGAGATAACCAAACGATAGGTGGGATGTTTGAGCTTACCTAAACGCTGTAAACGAATTGTTAACATAAAAAACTAAAAAAATGTAAATTTTCGTGAGAGTACATACATACTACAACAAATAAAACTGTTTGTCAACGCACATTTGAGGATTCTTTGACAAGGCAAATGGAACCTGGTATAGCTCTGTAATACTTTGGCCATAAATACAGGACATATGCGCGAAGGAGGACCATGGATACGGTTTGCAGCAGCAAGTGGTTTAATGACCGGCCTAACCGGCGAGAGTCACCTGGCGCAAGCGCAAACCATTCCTGATACCGGTAAAATAACCGCTGAATTTAAAACAAACCCTCCCCCCGACGCTCTTCTACGATCTCTGCCCGCTCCTGAGAAAAAATCACCCCCAATTCTACCACCCCTCATACCAGACAAACCTGCGCTTCCTGTAGCAACGATTCCTAATCCTGAAGTGTTGCCCCGAGTGCGCGCGGGGTATAATCTTTATCCGCTCACTTGCCTGCCTTTGGTTGGTTTTCGGACCATGGGCGGATCGTTTAATGATGGTAGTGACAGCTATACCTTCCAACGCCTGCTCGCTCAGCAAGGAGTAAAATGTACTGGCGGACCTTTGGAGCTTTCAACCGTTTTTCAATACGGCAACACTACTTTTAACTACACAAGTGCAGACGAAACAGCCGCCCAACTCAGCTTTCGAGAAAAAACTCTACTGCTGCGAGCGGGCATCCACCTCCCTCATCTGCGTTTACAAGCTGGACATGAATTCCATTTTACCCTCTTTGCCAACTCCGAACAGCCCGTGGGAAGTATTTTTCCTAATATTGACTCTGCCCTCTACCAAGCTACCGACCTTACTACCTATATACAAACCCCAGGGCAAACAGGGCCAAAATTTCAAGAAAAACTCAATTTTGATATTAAAAAATACGGATTAGTGACTAAGTTACAATTCCCCGGCCGTCGACACCATCGGTTTGAACTCGAACTCGAACTCCTCTACCAAAGCATGTATCTTAATCTGCAAACTACTATCCTCGATACCCAAACGGCCACTAACCTCAACCTTCTTAAGGTTGATACTGGCAGACTCTCACTAACAAAAAAAGTGGAAGCACTGGAAATTGGCCTGGGTGCCAGTTACACCTACAAACAGTTGCAATTTTTATGCTATTTAGGACTCTTTGGTGACGCGTCGAATAGATCTTACCTTTATGACGGCCACTGCCAGATTGCCTGGCATGTGCCTGTAATTAAAAAAGTGGCGGCTCATACAGCACAGCAATAAATATTTTCATTCTTAAGACATCTCAATTTACGCCGCTTGTTCAGTGGAAGATGCTTTTTCATTGAGCCCGATAGGACGCAGCGTTCGCCAATCTTGTACACTACTACCCGAAACATTCATTGCTCCATAACGGGGATAAAAATATGGTTCAATTATTTCAAAAAGATCCTCATATGACACAGACCCGGTTCGGATGAATAATTTTTGAAATTCTAAAGCATACTCCTCAAAACTACTGTACGAAACAGTATTTGGACCACTTTGGGCAATTACATGTGGGAAAATACGCTGCGAGCGTCTTTTAAAAAAATTACGAGTACGTTCAGCTAAATCATCCCATGTAATCTGAAGACCAAAACTATCCAACTCTAGAATGGGATAATCCCCATCTTTTACAATAAGACTACGTGGAACAGTGCGGCCATTTCGTTTTTTCTCTCTTACATGCTCCTGTATAATACCCCAGAGAAGCAATTCTGTTTCAGGAGCTTTTTCTACCTCTTTAAGAGCTCTTTCTAAATTCACAAAAGTATTATTTTCACCATTACAACTACTCGTAATCACGATAACATTCTTTTCCATATCATCCAGCACTCGGTCTAACTGGATATATCTTCCTGCGCCTGCTTGGGAAAAAATTTCTGATACCACCAGTTTATAATATCTTGTTAAAAGAGCTGTAGCCAACCGCTTGCTATCCATTAAATCTGGGGACCGCTCCGCTGACCATTCGTAACCATAACTTGAACCACCGTGAGCCCAAATACTTACCCTTAACAGCCCCGAGCTCGAAGCAATGGCTTCTAAAAAATTATCAACTACCTGAGGATTTACATCTGATTGTTCAAAATACTGAGCCGAACAACCTACCATCCGATCCAACTTACGTGCTGGCGAGGAGTCGAATCGATTTTTTCCTTCATATGTTTCTGCGCCAAATAACCGCAAAACTCGCATACCTGGTCCATAAATTTTTTTCTGATTTATATCCTGCCGCTGAGACAAAATGTGATAGACTGCTGTTGAAAAATCTGAAGAGCCAACGTCTTCATTGTGAAAAAATTCTTTTCTTTCAATGGCGCTGCGAATAATACCACAAGCATTGGCCCAATTTACATGCGGCTCTTTTGAGAGCAATTCTCTCACACGGTGATTATTAAGGACTGCTAAAAATAAAGCTTGCTTATCTGTTTGTACCCACCAAGCTAGTTTCAAAAGTTTTTCACCGGGTTCTCGACCGCTCCCCGACACTCTATTAAATTGAATACCCAGTAATGGCTCAATTTCTTCTGGCCTAGCCGTCGTTGGCAAACAGTCCTCTACATAGAAAGAAAAATGAAAATCATCAAATCTAGGAGAACGAAATATGTCAGTGGCAAAATCAAATACCTCCAAATCATTAAGCACTTTATAGAGCACGCCATGGCATCTGGCCAAGGCCAATACATCATATAGCTTTCTTAAAGACCGATCTTTTTTTAAAAGTTTAATTTTTTCTGGTTTTTTCAACTGATCACTCGGATCTTTATACCCAACCGATTGTTTAAGTCGATCAACTTTATCAACCTCCCCCACAGCCGATTTAACAGATCTTGTTATACCGCTCAGAATCTGTTCTAAAGCCGGTTTAAATTTCTGTGAAAACTCACGACGCAAAGTAGTAATCTGTCCTGGTTGCAAACTTAGGGCACTAGACGTATCAACAATACCATAATTTTCCAGCCAGGCAGTGATCTCTCGTGTACATTTTTCTAAACTCGATGATGGCTCTGCTTCCCAGTCTGACATACGTTCACGGGATGGATGATGAGGTTTTTGTCTCTTTTTTGCCTGTGCATCTGGAGCAAACCCATCCACTGCCATAGCTGCCAACGCCCCCCCCATGAACCGTAAAGCATCCCGTCTTGAAGGCTCATCTTTTTCCGTAGAAAGATTTGACCCACCAGCTTCTTTTTTCATATAAATTTTACTTAAAAAGTAACTATTAAATTTATACCTCCACAGTTTCCACTTCTCCATTAGCCTGCACCTGACTCAACTTGACGCTCACCAGTTTTGACATCCCGTCGCGATTCATGACCACACCATAAATGGCATTGGCCGCCTGCATGGTGACACGATTGTGCGAAATAACAATAAATTGCGAGCGGGTGGAAAGTTCTTGCATAATACGAACAAAGCGCTGAGTATTGGCTTCGTCGAGAGCTGCTTCCACTTCGTCGAGCACCACAAACGGCGACGGGTTATAATGTAAAATGGCACAAATAAGAGCGATTGAGGTTAGGGTGCGCTCACCGCCGGAGAGTGCGTTGAGGTATTTAATCTTTTTGCCGGGTGGGTTGGCGATAATATCGATGCCGGAAAGTATTTTTTGTTTCCCTGTTGGCTGGACAATATCCTCGGCAACCAAACCATTCTCGAGCGCATCCACAACGCTTGGATCATCGTATATTTCCTCAAGACTGGCTTCACCACCTTCAAATAAAATCTGGAAATAGCGATTGAATTCGCGGCGAATTTCCTTAAAGGCTTCAGAGCGTTTTTTCTTCATCACACCATCCAAATCTGCAATAATTTTTTTCAGATCTTTGATGGCTGATGTCAAGTCCTGGATTTGTGACTCTAAAAATTCGTATTTTTGTTTGGTTTGCGCATACTCAACCACGGCTTGCTCGTCAATTGCGCCAATCAAACTCAGTTGATATTTTATTTTCTGGATGCGTGGCAAAATTTCGCTCATTTCCGGCTGCGGCTGAGCCATTTCATGCCGGGCAATAAGTGAGGCCAGGCTGACACCCAGCTCTTGACCAATTTCTTTGTTAAGTTCTTCTTCCCGTACTTCAAGCTTGGCGAGCGCAACTTGAAAATTATTTTTTTCTTCCACCACCGCATTCACCTGGCTTTGTGCCGCTTGCATCCGATTTTGCAATTCAAAAAATTGTTTGCGCTTTTGTTCACCCTCTTCGTTAAAGCGTTCAATACGCTGTGAAATACCGGCAATCTGTGTATTTACCCCGGTGATTTGGTTGCGTAGTTCGGTTTCTTTTTGCTGTAACTGAACCATTCTTTCACCAAATTTCTCGGGCTGAGCACTCAAAAGATCGATGTCTTGTTCTACTTCCCGCAAAGCGTCCTGGATTTTGGTAAATTCTTGCGCAAACCTTTGTTCGCTGGCCTGAACAGATCTTTCTTCTAATTGCGCGAGCGAAATATCTTCTTTTATTTTTTCTACTTCGAGCTCAATATCAAACAAACGCTTTTTCTTGGCAACAATTTCTTGTTCAGCCCGTTCAATCGCCTGCTCATCACCAAAACTTAAACGTCCAGAAAAAGTAACTTGACTGCGTTTACCACGAAAACCACCTTTCATCACACCGGTTTTTTCTACCAGATCGCCGGCGAGAGTTATCATGCGCACCTTACCAATACCGATTTGCTCAGCCGCCTGCAGATCTTCTACCACGAGCGTTGAACCCAGCACAAACGAAAAAATACTGCGCAATTCTGCTGGAAAAGATACTAAATTAACCGCCCAATCAATGGCTCCCGGCAACCGGGCGTATTCATATTCGTGCGCGAGCGGATCACGTCCGCGAATTTTATTGAGAGGTAAAAAAGTAACGATACCGGCTTTTTCTCGGCGCACATGATCGATAAGCTGACGCGCGGTTTCACTCTCATCTACCACCACTGAAGTAAGGTACTGCCCAGCTGCCACTTCGAGCGCCAACTGATATTTTTCATCCACTTGCCCAAGTTCGGCCAGCACACCATGCACATAGCCAAACTGATTATTTACACTCAGAACCGTTTGGATAGCCCGAAGTCCTGTGAGTTGGTTCATGTTCTGCTCGGAATGAGCATTCATGAGGCGATTTTGCAACGCCTCAAGCTTGCCTGCTTCCCCATTTCTTTCTTCGAGCAACTTGGTAAGCTTGGTGCGGTGAAACAAAATATCATTACTGCTATTTTCTTTATTTTCCGAAATTTTATAAAGTTCAGCCGACAATTCTTCGCTGCGACTTTTGAGCTCGCGGCGTTTATTTTCCATCCAGGGAATATCCCGCTCGCCAGCCTCAGCATACTGCGCCGTCATCTTGGTTTCAAGGCGCAACACCTCGAGCTCAAGCGTATTTTTTTCCTGCATTTTACTGCGGTACTCGGCCTGCAAAGCTTCAAAGACCTCATTTCTTGAGGCTTCATCCGCGAGTGCGGCCATTGATTTTTGAATTGTCTCTAGTTCTGTTTGACGAACCGTGTATACCTCCTTCGTTTTTTCCATTTCTTTCTCAAGATTCTCAACTTCGCCGTGAATTTGATTATGGAGCACATGATAATACGTTTCCTGATGCGCCAAGAGTTCAATTTTCAGGCTTTCGCGCTCTTCGAGCTTTTTCATCTGCCGCTCAAGTGATTTGAGGCGCGGCTCGACTTCGGTAAAAACACTTTGGGCTTGAGCAATGTTTTCTTCACTGCGTGTGAGTTTGAGCCAACTTTGGTGGCGTTTAATCTGCAACTCTTTGATACCCGAAGCTTCATCAAAAAAATCTTTACGTTCAGAGGCACTCACGGTTAAAAGTTTATCAATCATGCCCTGCCCAACTACGGTATACGCATCTTCGGCAAACGACGCTTGAGCCAAAAGCAGTCGAATATCAAGGAGTCGTGCCGGAGCATTATTGAGCAAATATTCACTTTCGCCAGAACGATAAATACGGCGGGTAATAATAATTTCTTCCTGATCGAAGGCAGCTAAGGTTTTGGCGGTATTGTTGAGGTACATACTGACCTGGGCCATCGAAAGCGCGCCTTTGGCCATTGAACCGCTAAAAATGACATCATCGCTTTTTTTACCGCGCAAAGTCTTCATGCTGGCTTCACCCATGACCCAACGAATAGCATCAGTAATATTACTCTTACCAGAACCATTGGGACCGACCACGGCCGTAATGCTCAACCGACCATTTTGCGGCGGTAAAAATTCTAACACCGTCTTTTCGGCAAAAGACTTAAAACCTTGAATCTCAAGACGCTGCAAAAACATAATGTCCGATTATACCATAACCTTGACAATCGTGTACAATACTGCTATAGTGCGCTGTTTACTGGCCAAAATACGTTATGCTCGCCACCATTAAAAAAATCTATTCTCTTATCCAAGAAGCCAAAAAAGTGCTGATCATCCCCCACCAAAACCCCGACGGGGATGCTTTGGGTTCAGCAACGGCGCTGGCCGAATGTTTACATGTTCTCAAAAAACCAACCGCCTTGTTTTGCGCCACCACTTTTGACCAAAAATGGCAATACTTAGCCCATATTAACGAAATCAGTGATGACCCCATCATATTTACCGATCCAACCATCGATACTATCATAGTGGTCGATTCCGGCGATTTGCGCTATGCCGGAGTGGCGAACTATATCGATCGTTCGCGCGTAAAACTCATCAATATTGACCACCATACCACCAACGAACGCTATGGCGATGTGAATCTGGTGATCCCGACGGCAGCAGCCACCGCTGAGGTGCTGTACCACTTTTTCCAGATGAGCGGCCTCATAATTAACCCGCAGGTAGCCACTTCCCTGCTTACCGGGCTCATCACCGATACAGACAATTTTCTCAATGCCGCTACCTCGGCTGAAGTGATGGCTGTTGCGAGCGACCTTTTTCGCCACGGTGGCAGTATCAAAACTATCAGTCAAAAAATTCTCAAAAACAAAAGCATTGATTCGCTCAAACTCTGGGGAGAGGTGCTAAGCCGGCTCAAAAAAATCGATGAGCTCGACATGAGCTATACGTATATTACCCAGGCCGACATCTTGCGCTCCGGCAGTGATGAAGGCGAAAGTGAAGGTATTGCGAATTTTCTCAATGGTCTGAATGAAACCGCGATCGCCTTGATTCTCAAAGAAACCAAAGATGGCCGGGTGAAAGGCAGTTTTCGTACCACACGCAACGACCACGATGTATCTCTCCTGGCTAAAGCCATGGGCGGGGGTGGACACAAAAAAGCTGCTGGGTTCAGTACACCTGGAACAATAGACGAAGTTTTAGAAAAAATAAAACACCTATCGCAATAAATTTACGAAGCCATTTTACCTCACATGTTAGTTTTATCGATCTGAATACGACACAAACTCTATTTCACTTTTTGTAATACTTATGGCCTACAGAGAAACCGGGGATGAAGAACAAAAACTCAGACTTCGAACCGAAGCCGAAACAGCCAATGCTGCAGAGGGTCGGAACACCCTGCTATCCAGGGCCGCTGATTACTTGCACCGTAAAAAAATCCTACTCGGCGAACACATCCCTCATCGAGCGAGAAGACTTACCCCCGAAGATATACAGCATCGGCGTGAACAAAAACGCCGCCTCCGAGAATGGGAAGGAGTATTGGGGGAAGAAAACGTCTTTGGCCTAAATACGGTAGCCCAAAAATTTGACCCAGCCATAGTATGGGAAGAACTGCCAACACTTCCCAGAATCACAGGCTCCATTGAGCAGGCAATAAAACGACAAAAAACACCCCCTCAACTCATACTTCGTCAACCATACGATATAGTTGACATAGAAACACGCTGGAATTTAGTGAATTCTCAACATATTCTTAATATAACCCTTGGTGGTACAGCCATATTTATTCTTAAACCGTATCCTTTAGGCCTAAGAGAAAACCCTATAATTTCCGATCTACTTCACACACCCCTGACAAAAGGTTGGGTTCTAAAAAATCTTTTACTCCCACCAGATATCGCAGTCGAAAATACTATCAACATTACTACCGCTGACCAAGATTCTTTTGCGCGAGAAATAATCTATGATTTTTTACTGACCCATGATCCGGATGGAATATCTATAGGCTATACTCGAACTATTCCCGGAAAACATTCTACCATTTGCATATCTCGCGCAAAAACTGAACTGGGGTCAGAAATAACCATAGATATCCGCAACAACAAAGCCTTACCACAACCGTAATTTGCTATTTTCCACAAAAATCCGTAATATAACTTTAATCTGTAAAATAACTTTAATATGATATTTTTCCAACACAAAGATCGGGGTACTATAAACAAAGAAGCTGCCCAAACAGAAGCACAAAAAAGAATGGTACGTGAACAACTTGATAGTTGGGGAAAAATTCTTGACGAAGACCATATACTTGGCCCAGAAAAAGCAGGGCGCTTATTTGGAAAAAAAGATGCTTACACCATACCTAGCATACCACCCGAACTTATGGAGCTGGTTTCTGCTGAAAATTTAACCAACAGAGACTCTTTGGCAACAACACATCTTATCTTTATACCAAAAGTTAGCTGGAGTGAATTAGAAAAAGTTGCAAGATCTCTGGGCATTAAAATCAAGGTTACTCACCCAAACAATCATAAAAATCCTCCTTTTCTTGCAGAACATAACAATCAACCAGTTGAACCAACTTGGCAACTTTTGGGAGCTGATTTTCGGCCATACAACACCGACTCATCAATTGTTGAAACCACCATCCCTGCAGAAATTTGTAAAATATTGCTATTTT
>CAYOFO010000040.1:0-12086 GCA_964403325.1 uncultured Gammaproteobacteria bacterium
AGCGCGGTCAATTCCAGCCGCAAGTTCGTTGGTGGTCCAGCCAGTTTGAGCGACAATCACAGGTTCGCCGATTTCAATTCCGTGTTGTCGTATTTCCTGGGCGAGTTGCATGGGCCAACGCTCTGACGTGCGTACGCTTTCGCCAATAGTATAAGAATCACCCAAAGCTAAATATGTGCGCATAATTATAAAGATGAGTAGGGGTTATTTTATACTAGTTATGGTTTTTTTATCAAGTATGCAGGATTGTATGGTGTGTTTTAGTATTCGTACGGTGTTATTGTGATTGCCTGGATTAAAAACAGACGGGTGTGGTACAGTATTAACTGTGAAAAGTGCTTTAAGAAAAAAATCGTAATATTGAACAGTTTTGTTTTAGAGTGTAGGCTCAATAAGCCTTAAATGTAAACTATATAATGATATGCAAATTCCGTATCGGAAGCCGGGAAAATTTAGCCAATTACCGATAGATCATTTTTTGACGCAGAGCAAACTTGATGAATTAAAAAATGAGCTCGAACGGCTCAAAAAGTACCTGCGCCCACAAGCTGCGGCTGAAGTGGCGCGCCTCGCCGAGTTGGGAGATTTTTCGGAGAATGTAGAATATCAGTTGGCCAAAGGACGTTTGCGCGGGATAAATTACCGGATTCTTTCTTTAGAATTTCAATGTAACCAAGCCGTTATTATAGAGGAAAATGCGGTTAATACGGTGGTGCGAGTTGGGCATACGGTTACAGTAGAAAATAACGGTAAGCAAAGAACCTTCCAGATACTAGGTTCCGCCGAAACTGATCCGCGCCAGGGAGTTATTTCTCATGTCTCGCCGGTGGGAGCGGCGCTGCTCGGGCGCGCAGTGGGAGAAGTGGTACGGGTTCAGCTGGCGGGGAGGGAAGTGGAGTATGTTATTTTGGCTATCCAATAAAATTGTTTACACACAAAACAACAACAGCATATATTTTGGGGTTATGGTCTTAGGCTTTAGGGAAGCCATTTATCTAAACTATGTTCGTCTGTATTTTTTGAACAATCTGTTGTATGGTTTCGGTATCGACTTCTCGTTTGGCAGTACGATCATGATGTTCTCCAAAGTTCGGGTCAATAAATTCTAACCCGGCAAAAGTTACACTATGGTTATACCGTGGTCGAAAATGCCAATGCACATGGGGGGTGGGAGGTGTATTTTGATAGGCATTATTCATGAGGCAGGCCCAGTTGAACATGGTGGCCGAAAAAGCTGTGCGGCACGCATTTTCTAATGTTTTAACTACCTCGCGAAAGTCAAGCAGTTCCTCGGTAGTCAGATCGGCTAAATCGCCGCAATCCCTTCTTTTTAAATTGACAATACAGCGTCCAAGGTAGGTTTGTTCGTGGTTAAGAATTATTTCCCAATAGTTGGTTTCAAAAATAAGAGCGTGATGGTTGTGCTGAAGCATAGAAATAGTATTTTTTGGGACGCCGTATAATTGTATTGGAGGTTTGAATAGTATTTACCTTTCAGTTTTTTTGAAAAAGGTTTTTTATGGGAATAGAGCCAGTAATTCTTGGATGTCGTTGATGATATGGTCAGGAGCGGTTTCGTGGAGTTGATCGGTATGGAATCCATAAGTGGCGCGGATGGTTTTGGTGCCGGCGTTTTTTCCGGCTTGAATATCAAGATGTGAATCTCCAATCATGACGGCTGAGGCAGGCAAAAGCGCGAGTTTTTCCAGGGCTTTGAAGAGTGGAGCGGGGTGAGGTTTTACCTCGCTCGCGTCTTCTCCGGAGATGATTATTTCAAATAGGTTATCAATGCCGGCTTGGCGCAATGTTTCAAGTGAAGTGATTTTAGATCGGGTGGTAATAACAGCCAGCTTGTACCCTCGCTCTTTGAGGGTGGTAAGCGTATTTAGGGTGTTGGGAAACAAGACGGATAGATGTAGGTGGGAAAGTTGGAAATCTCGATGGGCTTTTTGCAAGGCGGTTGAATCGGCTAAGCCGGTGAGTTTTTCGTAGTATTCTGGGAAAGGTTTGCCGACCAGATTGGCAATAATGCTCCGGTCTGGTACCGGAAAACCGAAGGTGGCCAAAGCATGTTCGGTCGCACTCAAAATAAAATCACGCGTATCGAGTAGTGTTCCGTCTACGTCAAAGAGCAAAGCTTGAGTTTGTGCCATAGAAAAAGAAATTATGTACTTTAATACTCCTCACACTACTGGATTTTTGGGTAAGTTGCAAGCCAGATAAGGAATCTTTGAAAGCATTATAGCTCAAGTTAATCTTGGCACAATGCTTCGAGTGCATAGATCGAATTTTGTATCTTGGTGCGACCATGATTCGCGCGTGGACCTTGTGGGTCAAGAGCGCTATCTCGGAAATTAAAATTCGTATCAAATAGCTTAATTTGGCCGGTTTCTAATACGAGAGCAATATTGCTGCGGCTTAAATCTGGGATAAACACGGTAAAGTAAGGGTCGTCTTGTTCGACAAGTATTTTTTGTAATATGGCTATAAAGGCTCTCGCGGATTGTTGCAGTTGTGCCCGGGTGGCGGGAGCCATTTTTTCTACTAAGGGACGGCTGGCTTGGAGCAGAGGTATAAAGGGCGGCAATTTTTTCTGGATTTCGTAGAGGTGCAAGCCAGTATCACTGGGGGCAATGAAGAAATAACTCTCTACTATCATGCTGGCTAAAACCGGCCCTAGGTACCGTTTCAGTTCAGTTTGACGTCTTTTTATGATTAGGTATTTGTCTACCAAAGTGAGATGGTTTACTTCGTGAGTGCTGAGTTGCGGGCCATTTTTATCGCGTTCAAAGACCGCAACGTCTTCCTTAGAAAATATTGGCACGTCTAAATCAAGGTACTGTTTGATAATGTATTGATCTGCAGCAAAATTTGGAACTTTTTCTTGTATATGAGGCAGACACCCATCTAAAAAATATGCTTCCGTTACCGCCCCCTGGTATTCTACGGCACTATGGATGGTAGAATTTGCCAGAAAATAGGGCCGGCTGTAGATGCTTTCAGACATATTTACGGTATTTTAAATGCAATCAACGCAGTAGTTTCTGTTTGGGTTAATTTATTTTGATTTAATTTTGAATTTTTATTTTTAGGTAAAAATGAGAAAGAGCGCCGCAGCATTTGCCAGCAAACTTTTAAGTAGGGGTTGGATATATACAATTCGGTTAGTTTGGAGGTTAAAAGCTAGGGTAACTGTATCCAGAACCTTGAGTATTTTTTGCTTTTGGTTGGACTAGGCGAACGAAGGCCAATGAGGGTGTGATTATTTATTTACTTTGATATAAAATCCTTCGCTGCCGTAGAGCGTGTAGGAGCCGTCGTCTTGGTCTTGCGCATATACCTCAACCTGTTGGCCCAGGTAGTTTTGTAAGTCACCAAAGTCAGTGGCGCCTTGGACCGATCCCACAATTTCCTGGCTCCATCCCCTGATGGCGGTCACATGCTTTCCACCCACTTCAACATAACATTCACCGTCCACAAAACAGCCGGGATGTACTTTTTCAAGTTTTCCGGAAAACAGAGCCACTTTTAATTTTCCGACCGGTTTTGGTACTGGAGTCGATGGGCTGGTACTGGTGGTGGCTTGAGGGATCGTTTGGTTTTTTATCGGATTATTTTGGGTGGTTTTATGTGGAGCGAAGAGATAAAAAGTCCCACCCACAAAACAGGTTATTAGGGTAATAAGTAGCGTTTTTTTCATACTATTTGACGTTAAAAATTATGTTCAATTCAGTAGCCTCGATCAGTCTGGTGTGGTGGGTTTGGGAGATAGTAATGAGGCTATGAGTAATTGTACTCGGAGGCAAATCAATCAGTCAAACTCGTCTAGCTTGGCTTTGTGAGTCGGGGTGGTGATTAGGGGGCATTAAAGACGGTTTTATTAGGGTAGGTTGTAAGAGGGTTTAAGCGCGTAATGTTGTGTATTGGTTTGGTGGAAACGAGAGTATGCTTAAAAAGCAGATTCTGGTTTGAGTCCGGGACGCAATACTTTAAGCGAAAGCCAAAAACAAACAAAGAGTAAAATACCTCCCAGCAAGAACGGATAGGGGATAGCAATGGAAGCGACTGCGCCACCCATTAAGGGGCCAAGAATCATGCCAATGCTCTGGTAGGAGGTATTAAGGCCCATAATCGTACCTTGTGATTTGGCATCAGCCACTTGTGAGAGAAGCGTGGGTATAAGGGTCTGCACAATGCTATTGAACAGAGCCAGGAGAATGGAGGCAACAACAAACATGCTGACTGAGCGTGAGAAGAACATTATGACAAAGGCTGTGGCCGTAAAAAACATGCCTACGCTAAACGATCTTTTGAGTCCGAGTTTTTGTGACACTCGTCCAACGATGAGGTTTTGGGCAATCAGGCCAACGATACCAAAGAGGGTAAAGAGGTAAGCGTTTTGCGCACTACTAACGTGTAAAACATTCATGGTAAAGGGTTGAAAACCATAAATTAGGGCGCAAGAGAAGGCTAAGAAAAAGATCAGCGAAATAACGAAAGTCAAGCCAACATTGGGATCAAACAAGGTGTGCCACATCCGACGAAAATCAAATAGTTTGCCGCTACGAACTTCGCCCATGTGGGCGTTGGTTTCGGGTAAGTATAAAGCAGTCAGAATAGCGGCCAAAAGAGTAACCATGCCGGCAATGACAAAGGGGAGTGATGGTTTGAGGGAAACGGTGAGGGCCGCAATGGCTGGACCAAAGACAAAACCAAAATTAAAAGCTGAACCGATGGTTCCAAAGGCCTTGGCTCTTTCTTCAGGCTTGGTGGAGTCAGAAATCACGGCAAAGGCGACAGGAATGTTGCCGGCAGTGAGCCCATCGAGAGCGCGAGCTAAAAAAAGAAAGATGGCATTGGGAGCAAACGCCATCAGGAAAAACGATAAAGCCGTCCCAATGATGGAAATAAGGAGAAGTGGGCGTCGGCCATATTTGTCGGACATTCGGCCTATGATGGGTGTGGCAATAAATTGACAGACCGAGTACACGGCAAATAATAGTCCGTTTTCAAAATCCGAAAGACCGTATTTTTTGGAATAAGAGTACATGAGCGGGATTATAATCCCATACCCCAACATATTAACTAAAGCGATGAGGGCGATGATGTACAGGTTGCGATTTTTGATCATGTAATTAAAAAATAAACTAAAAATAAAAAGGGTTCGTTTTGTTGTCCCTTCTTCATAAATAAACACAAGCTTCTTTATTTGAGAAGCTCATGTTAGCACAAAGTCTTTCTTTTTTCCAGGGCAAATAATGAACGCTGGGGTATTGGGGAGGGTTTCAATAACTATTTTCCAGCTTTCTGGTTTTAGAAACTTATTTTTTACCGCAATCAGGATTGACGGCGCAAACTTCTTCGTCAATTTGCATAACCAGATTGCTTAGGTGGGCGAAAGCGTTGGGGGTCGTATTTTCGACCACCGCTTTAAGTAGTTGTGCGTACCGCGTAAGTGCGGCTTTATCTTGCGGTAAAAGAGGAGTTTTTCTGTCTGTTTGTACGGCATGTAAAATGTTTGTAGCAGCAGCAAGGATTTCTGGGCCAGAAGGATGATATTTTTTGTTGCCTATGGTTTGGATTACATATTGTGGATCACTCCATTTCTCTATAGGAGAAGCAAAAGCATTGGCATCTTTAAATCTGGTACTAAAATTGAAAATTGGTTCTAAGATTCTTGCCATTTCTTTTCGGCTAGCGGTTTCAGTTCTTGTCTTAGGAGGTTCAAGGTTTGCAATGCGGGTTTTGCTCTCTGCAATATTTTTTTGTGCTGCTTGGGCTGTATCGGATAAGGCGGGTGCGCATCCAGTATCGATGGTTCCAGCTAAACTCAGTCCAAAAAGAGCTGCTTTTGTCCAAGAACTTTCTGTGGGTTGTTTCATAAATGAAAATTAAAATTGAGATTTATAGTATAGCACCATCTTTTATTTTTAATAAAATAAAGCCATTATAAACTATTTTGTATAAAATCACTTTTTAGTTTCATTTGATGAATTCGCCGGTTTTAAGTTCAGTCAAAGCTTGGGTAATTTCATCCGGAGTGTTCATGACAATTGGCCCGTGCCAGGCAATCGGTTCGTTGAGTGGTTGGCCGGAGACAAAAAGAAAGCGTGCGCCAGTAGTTCCGGCCTGAACAGAAACCGTTGTTCCGGATCGTGAAAATAAAAGTATGCTCCCGGATGTATGTTCAATGTTATGTTTTTTGGCGTCACCCAAGGCCCCGGAAAAAATATAGATGAAGGTGGTGGAGCCATCAGGTGTAGAATAGTCAAAAGTAGCCTTTGCTTTAAGGCTGATGTCAAGATAAAGAGGTCTCGCAAGCACATCTTGCACTGGTCCGGTGACATTTGCCACGTTTCCGGCAATGACGCGCGCTACTGCCGTTGGGGTCAGTGAAATGATCGGAATGGTGGCGTGGCTAATTTCCTGGTAGCGTGGGGCAGTCATTTTATCTTTTTGAGGGATGTTCACCCACAACTGGAAGCCCTTGATGCCGCCGGTGCCGGTCGGCATTTCTTCGTGGATGATGCCTCGACCGGAACTCATCCATTGCAAGTCGCCGGGAGAAATGACGCCGCTGTTGCCAATGGAATCACGATGTCGAATATTGCCGTCTAGAATGTAGGTAACTGTCTCAATGCCGCGATGTGGGTGCATAGGAAAGCCGGGTAAATAGTCACTGGGATTGGGGGAACTGAAATCATCAAATAGCAAAAAAGGATCAAAGCGAGGGAGTTCGGCGTTGGCAAAACCTCGGTGCAGTCGTACGCCGGCTCCTTCGATGGTTGGTCGAGCGGTAAACACGCCGGCAATTTTTTTAGGAGTCATAATTATATATTTTTAGCGAGCGTGTTAAGGAGTTCGATTAAAGTCTCGATCTTTTTTTCCGCGATACCCTGCAAAATATCTTCAGCGTGTTCTTCCATGCGCTCAAGAGCATGACTCAGTTTTTGTTCGCCACCAGGAGCTAGACAGACAAAGCTAACGCGAGCATCACTGGTATCGGTCTCGCGTTTTACCAGGCCAATTTTTTCCATAGGCAGCAGTAGGCGAGTAACACCGGAAGCAGTGAGGCCGATTTTATCGGCCAGATCGGTGCGGCGTAATTGTTGGGCGGGAGCAATGCTTAGATGGTACAGGATGATACATTCGTTGAGGCTGAGTCCTCCTAAACCAGCATCAAAACGGCGTGTGAGAATGGCATTGGCTTTAGCAAGTTGGATAAAAAGAGAGTAGGGTTGAATAGGGGGCATAGTATTTGATTTATGATTGATATATCAAGTATATGTTAAATATTAAATCGTGTCAAGAAGGCTTTAAATGCTGCAGTAGTAATTTTGGTGGAGAAAATGTTTAAAACGACAGTGAACTAAAAATAAAATTTATCCCATACTAAATCTGGAGAGTATTTTGGGTTTTCAAAATAAGGCCGCTAGCTGGGTGAGAGGTTGTGTTTTATTTATTTTTTGTTCGAATACACATTTGCGGTAGTTGGGGGAGATAATTGGGAACTCTGCAAATCTTTGAGCAGGGTCGGATTTACTTCTTTGCTTTGGTTGTGCTGGTTTTCGCTGGCTCAAGAAGTATCCCATTGTTTGAGACAGTGGGTTCGGTACATTGGGAGCGGTTAAAACAACACGGTCTTCGGATGCCGGATTTGAGTTTTGAAAGCGCGACTTCGATTCGTCGTTTACGGGTCTCTGTTTGTTTGGTTGAGCGTATCCAGCGAATCCAATCCCAGCGCGCCATAGGTGTAATCTCGTTCCAGAGAGTATTGGCTTGGGGAGCGCCGGCAAGGGCGTTTTTCAAATCGGTTGGTATTTTAGGCTCTGGCCATTCTTTGGTTGGCTCAACAGTAAGTGTTACTGTGTCATTGGCGCGTGCTCCGGCAACCTTGCTTAAATTTTCTTCGATTCTAAACCAGTGACTGCCTTTACCATCTGGCTCAAGCGGAGTTTGAAAAGGAAAGCCGTTTAAGGTTCCTTTAGCCATTACCAGGCCACGGGACGGAAGTTTGGCGCTGGTACTCTTGGGCAGTTGTAGAATAGTCCAGGAATCTATTGTAAGCAGTTTGGCACTAAAATGGATGGTCGGCATATTTTTGTTGGTGAGTTATCTTTATAGTATGGATAGTATCAAATCCTCGTTTTTTGGTCGAATTTGATTTGTTTTTAAGTAGCTCACGGGTTTCGCTTGGAAGCTCGGCGCCAAGCCAAAACTTATTACGGTTTTTGTGAATGGTAAATTTGTGCTGGTTGCTTTAGGGATTAATCTTAAAACTGCAAAGTTTTGAAGGTGGGAGATTTTTTTGGTTGAGCGCATGTTTCACTCCTTTTCTTTTTTAGCCGGTTTCACGCTGGCTAAATTTGACTATTGAGCTTATAGAATATACTCTATAAGAGTAATGTGAGGTTTTAAAATTTAAAATATCTTGTTTCTTTGCGCCAAAACGCCGAAAAGCAAAATTTAAAAATAATATTATGAACAGAGATGCATTGTCCGAAGTAAAACAACCGTTAGAGACAGAGTATATTGGAGGAGATTCAGAAGGAGTAACTTGGAGAGAGGAAACTCTTTATGAGTTTAAAAAAAGTAAGTGGAGTAGTGCCACCGAACATGCTCGTGGGCATAGACGTTATCAGTCAGAAGATGGTCAAAAAGATTACCGAGGAAGAGTGGTTAGGCTGGTTCATCGTGATGGAACCTTCGCGCGGAATTCAGAAGTGGATTACATTCCTAAAGCTGAAGATGTTGGTGATGATACAAGATTTGATTGGGAAGTGGTACTACCTCAACCTATAGATGGTGTTGTTGGCTATATTTTGCCTAAACAAAAATTTTATGACCGAACTAAAGTGCTCGATGTTATCGATGCCATTAGAGAAAAACTGGTTGCAGGGATTGGTGTAAGAGAAGCAGTAGGTGAATTTGGCCTCATAGAGCAAACTACCGATAAAAAAGGCAATACTTGGTTTTTTGAAAAAAAACAAGACGGTTCAGTTGGAAAGCTTCGAAGAAAAGGCGCGGACAATATTAGTTTGTCAAAGATAGGTGATGGAAAATTTTTTCTGTTTGCAGACAGAGAGGGGTGTGGTATTGAAAGTAGAACGCTTAACCTGGTTGACCAAAGTATTGATGGCTTAATTGCTGTAGTCAACGAGCGGTATCCGTAGATAAATTTTTCTAAAGATTTATAAAAAATCCGCTTTACTCGCATAACTCGCTGAATACTTTCTTGTAGCGTAGGTTAAATGATCGGATTGTCGATATATAAAGACGAGGCATTTTTTAAAAGAGAAAAAAACGATCCTGTTTAAACAAGATCGTTTTTTATTGTATTGAGTTTAAGTTTTGAGCGGTCTGAGAATACTTTTTGAAGTTAACTCTTTCTTTTTCGTAAGAAAATAAAGATTACCATTAAAGTATTCACTCCTATCATGGCGATAGAATGGAGAGTGGTAGCAATATTGTAGGCCTGGAGCGAGAAAAGCGCGAGAATATGACGGACTACGTTGCTTGAATATAAAATAGGAGTTTCTGTTTTTGGGTTTTCCCAGGTTTTGCGAAGCGTAGGAACAAAGGCGATAAGGTCAATGCTGACCGCAATTATTACTGAAAGCGTAGGGTCGCTTGTAAGGATCCACGAAACAATACCCATGAGTGCTATACAAAGAAAAATACTGTCAATTTTTTTAATCCCTTTGAATCCGTATTTTAATGAAAAGAGGAAAATGATAAGGGTGAAAATTTCGGAAGCTGCGGTTGGTATCGCTCCAATGCCGGCGCCTTTAGCCAATTGGCCAAAAAAGATTATTGCGGAAACCATCGTCCAAACGAGCCAGGTATACGGATGCGGCTTGACCTTTCCTTTAAGGATACTCCACAAATAAGGAAGATTGCCCGCAAAAGCCAGTAGAGCGGCGATGACAGCGACGATCTCTTTTGCCATAATGTAAATTTTAATATGTATGAAGGTATTTAATTAATGACATTATAGCATAATACCCTTATTTTATTTTTAGATAGTAAGCTTATAAAGTTACCCTAAGAAAGAGTGGTTTTGTACCCAGGAAATTTTTTTCCACCATTTTCCCAGGCCATAGTAGTCTTCAGATCTAATGGTAGAAGTGGATATTCCAATAAGAATAGTGGCATAAACGATATGTTCATCAATTAGAGGGTTGTTTGGTGAAGGCAAGAGTGCGAGCCACATCAAAAGCATGAGAACGGCCCCAAGTTGACCGGAAATTTTGGTGGCGATGCCGCTCATAAGCGATAATCCAATTCCCATCAACCCTAACATAAAAAGCCAATCAACGAACATGTTGCCGGCGAGAAGATGAAAAAAAGGCGCAAAAATTCCTTTGGTGCCATGGGATAAAAAGCCGGTGGTGGGAGACGTGCCACGAATCCAGGCATTTGCCGGGGAGGTCGAAAAACCCAGGCCAAGTAATTTATCCAAAAACGCCCAGAGAAAAATTATGCCCAGCGATAAGCGAGCTGCCGTCCATAAATAGATATCGCTAATATAAATCATAGTAATTTGTTAAATAGTAAGTTTGTTTTTTAATTTATCCTGCGCGCACAATTACTTTTTTTGCTTGTTTGAGAAAGATTAAAGCAATTTCTTCCATCTCGGTTTTGGAAAAAGCGTGGTAATTTTTAAAAGCATCTTGCAGAGTAATTGTGTTTCGAAATGTTTGTAAAAAAACCTGTTTAGCTGCTCCAATAAGATCTGCCATATCCCGGATTACTTTTGGTGGATGAATTTCTTTGATGAGTGTGGAGCGAAATTCATACTCGATCGAATATTTTTTTATTATTTCAATGCTTTGCTCAATACACTCCGGGCGTACTTGCGGTCCCACGAGCTGAGGGTATTCCTCCAGGCTTGTTTTAACATCCATGGCAATATAATCGAGAGTGCCGCGTTCAATGGCGCTTTTAATTATTTGAGGTCTGTTGCCGTTGGTATCGAGCTTTACCAGATAGCCAAGCGATTTTATACGTTCCATGAACGTCAGTAGATCAGGCATGATGGTCGGCTCTCCACCGCTAATAACTACTCCATCCAGTAAACCCCGCCGTTTATTTAAAAAATTAAAAATAGCGGTTTCCGGAATAAAGTTATTTTTTAGTTGAATAATTTTTTCCGGCAATACAAATTCTGGGTTATGGCAATAGCCACACCGAAAATTACAACCTGGGGTAAATATGATGCAGGCTGTTTTTTCAGGGTAATCGACCAGTGTGCAGGGTTGTATGCCGGAAATAAGCATAAAAATCAATTGTTAAGCCACAATCGCATATCGGGTTGCGAAATCGGTATTTGCTGAGGCGACGCATTCTTTAAAATGTTTTCGAGAGCAGTGTTCTGATTTTTTTCCCGTATTGAAGTTTGATAAAGGGCGATGATAACCCATCACTCGCGTCCAGACTTCACAGCGAGTTCGCTGGGTGTTTTGTTGGTTTTGCATATAGTTTTTGTTAAAAATAAATTTATTGAGCAGGTGTAATACTTATATATTTTTTACGTGAATCCAGGTCTTTGCGTTCGCTGTTATAAATACCCAGCGTAGCGTCACAAGTTGGACACCAATCCCATTCCCCGGCAATATAGCCATGTTTTGGACAGATAGAGAAAGTGGGGGTAATGGTGATGTAGGGGAGTTTAAAGTTGGTAAGTATTTTTCGTACCAAATTCCGGCAGGCCGAGCCGCTTGATATGCGTTCGCTCATATAACAATGCAGCACTGTGCCGCCGGTATATTTGGTTTGCAGTTGATCTTGTAGCGTCAGCGCTTCAAAAACATCGTCCGTATACCCAACCGGCAATTGCGAGGAATTGGTATAATAGGGCGCATCTTTGGTGCCGGCTTGGAGGATGTGAGGGAATTTTTTTTGGTCTTCTTTGGCGAATCGATAGGTTGTTCCTTCGGCTGGGGTAGCTTCTAAGTTATAAAGATTTTTGGTTTCGGTTTGAAATTCTTGTAGCTTGCTGCGCATGAAATCAAGCACGCGAATGGCAAAATCTTGACCCCAGGGGGTCGCAATATTTTGTTGGTCGTCGGTAAAATTACGGATCG